>NZ_LNBE01000007.1 GCF_001445655.1 Streptomyces roseifaciens | reverse complement strand
TCCGCTTCGGCACGGACAACGACAAGGGGGTCGTGCGCAACACGGCCACCGGCGACCTGCAGGTCGTCCAGGTCACGCCGGAGAACGAGGCCGACATCCTCGTCCACGACGCCCACTCCGCCTCCCCCACCACCGCCTTCGCCCTCTCCCGCCTCGCCGACCCCGACACCCTCCACCAGACGCCGATCGGTGTCTTCCGCAGTGTCGAGCGGCCGGTCTACGACACCCAGATGGCCGATCAGCTCGAAGCGGCGATCGAGCAGAAGGGCAAGGGCGACCTGACGGCCCTGCTGGCCGGGAGCGACACCTGGACGGTCGTCGGATAGGTCGCCGGACAGGCCATCGGGCAGATCGCCGGACAGGTGAGCCGAGGCGCTCGGACGGGCTGATTTCCGGCCCGTCCGGGGGCGTCTGACGCCCCATTCCCCGCTCGCCCGCTCTCATGGGGGCATGGCCGACCCCGATGCCACGCTCTCTCCCCCCATCCGCGACCGGCTCGCCTACCGCGTGAAGTGCCGGCTGCTCGGGCCGCCCCTGGTCACCGAGCAGCTCTCCCAGGAGAAGCTCAGCAACCCCATGGCGCTCGGGGTGCTGGCCTCCGACTGCATCTCCTCCACCGCGTACGGCAGCGAGGAGATGCTGCGCATCCTCGTGCCCGTCGCCGGGGTCGCCGCGTTCACCCTGCTGATGCCGGTGACCGGCGCGATCCTGCTCGTCCTGCTGCTCCTGACGCTCTCGTACCGCGACGTGGTGTCCGTGTACACGCGCGCGGGCGGGTCGTACGTCGTCGCGCGGGAGAACTTCGGGCCGCGCGTCGCCCAGATCGCCGCCGTCGCACTCCTCGTCGACTACATCGTCACGGTCGCCGTCCAGACCGCGGCCGGCACCGACGCGCTGATCTCCCTGGCCCACCTCACGGGCGAGGGGTACACGGGCATCGACCACCTCAAGCTGCCCATCACCGCGGCCGTGGTGGTACTGCTGATGTACGGGAATCTGCGGGGGATCCGTGAGGCGGGACGGGCGTTCGCGGCGCCCGCGTACCTCTTCATGCTCGCCATCGCGCTCCTGCTGGTCGTCGGCCTCGTCCGGGCGCTGGACGGCGGGCTCCCGCACACCGACCTGCACGCCCCGGGCGTGGTGCCCCTCGGCCAGGAAGGGAGCGGCTGGCTCTACGGCGCCTCCCTCTTCATGGTGCTGCGCGCCTTCGCCAACGGCGGTTCCTCGCTGACGGGACTGGAGGCCATCTCCAACGGCGTCTCCGCCTTCCGCCCGCCCCAGGGCGTCAACGCGCGGCGGACGCTGACCGTCATGAGCTGCGTCCTCGGCGTCATGGTGCTGGGCGTCTCCACCCTCGCCCACTACACGCACGCCGTCCCCTACGTGGACGGCAACCCGACCGTCATCGCCCAGGAGGCCCACCTCGTCTTCGGCGACGGCTGGACGGGCACGGCCGGGCTGGTGTTCGTACAGCTGGCGACCGCGCTCATCCTCTACACCGGCGCCAACACGCCCTTCACCGGCTTTCCCTTCCTCGCCAGCTTCGTCGCCGAGGACCGCTTCCTGCCCCGGAAGCTGATGCGGCGCGGCCACCGGCTGGCGTTCTCCAGCGGGATCATCTCCCTGACCGTCGTCGCGCTCGCGCTGCTGCTGGTCACCGGCGCCAACGTCGACAAGCTGGTCGCCCTGTACGCGATCGGCGTCTTCACCGGCTTCACGATGGCCGCCGCCGGGATGACGGCCCACTACTGGCGGCGGCGGGAACGCGGCTGGAGGACGGGGGTGAACTTCGTGGCGGCCGTGGTGTCGGCCCTGGTCGTCGTGATCTTCGCGATCACGAAGTTCACCGAGGGCGCGTGGCTGGTCGTCGTGGTCTTCCCGATCGGCGTGTGGGCGCTCATCCGCATCAACCGCGAGTACCGCGAGGAGGCCGCGGCCCTGGAGACCATGCCGCCCCTCACCGGAACGGCCGAGCCGCGCTGGCGGCGGCACCTCGTGTACGTCCTCGTCGACGTGCTCGACCTCGCCGCAGTCAAGGCGCTGCGGTACGCGCACGAGCTGCGGCCGGACGAAGTGCGGGCCGTGCACTTCGTCATCGACGAGGCGCGGGCGCGGCGGCTGGCCGCGCGGTGGGAGGAACTGCCCGGGACGAACGTGCCGCTGGAACTCGTCGACTGCCCGGACCGGCGGCTGCGGCACGCCGTCGCCGGGCTCGCCTCGCGCGACACGGCCGACGGGACGACCGCCCTGACGCTCCTCGTCCCCCGCCGGACGTACGCACGGCCGCTCGCCGCGCTGCTGCACACGGACTCCGGGGACGAGCTGGCGAAGACGTTGCAGCACCTGCCGAATGTGGCGGTGACGGTGGTGCCGTTCGATGTGACCGCGGCGATGGCGCGGATGCGGGCACGCACGCCTTGAGGCGGGCTCGGCACCGCCGGGTACGAAGCGGTGGGCTGCTCGCCGTCGCGGCGGGAGGGGGCCCCGGTCCCGCCCTTTCACCGTTTCCTGGGGGTGGGCCCCAGACCCCCAGGGGTGAGGCAGCCGCTCCGGATTCCCGTGCCCGCCCGGGGTCCGGGGCAGCGCCCCGGTTTCGGGAAGGGGTGGGTCAGGGGAATCCCTCCCGCCGCGACGGCGTGCAACCCCCACCGGCGCACCCGGCGGTGCCGAGCCCTCCTCGGCTACCTTCGCAAGGTCGCACCATGCCTTGGAGGGGACCATGCCCGCACCCGCACCGCCATCACGCAGTGAATCCCGCACTGGCCTCATCTGCAGCTTCGCCGCCTACGGCATCTGGGGGCTCTTCCCCCTCTACTGGCCGCTCCTGGACGCGGCCGGGCCCGTCGAGATCCTGGCGCACCGCATGGTGTGGTCGCTGGCCGCCGTGGTGGTCGTGCTCGTCATAACCCGGCGCTGGGCGTGGATACGCCCGCTGCTGCGGCAGCCCCGCCGGCTGGGCATGATCGCGCTGTGCGCGGCGACGATCTCCGTGAACTGGGGGATCTACATCTGGGGCGTCAATTCCGGGCATGTCGTGGAGACGTCGCTGGGGTACTTCATCAACCCCCTCGTCAGCATCGCCTTCGGCGTGGTGGTCCTGAGGGAGCGGCTGCGGGCCGCGCAGTGGGCGGCGGTCGGTGTCGGCGTGGCCGCGGTCCTCGTGCTGGCGGTGGCCTACGGCAAGCCGCCGTGGATCGCCCTCGCGATCGCGGCGACGTTCGGTACGTACAGCCTGGTCAAGAAGCAGGTGGGCCTGGACGGGCTGGAGTCTCTGGCGGCAGAGACGGCCATGCAGTTCCTTCCGGCGCTGGGGTTCCTGGTGTTCCTGGGGGCGACGGGGCACAGCACGTTCGTGAGCGAGGGCGCGGGGCACACCGCGCTGCTGATGTGCTCGGGGGCGATCACCGCGGTGCCGCTCATCCTGTTCGGCGCGGCGGCGGTGCGGCTGCCGCTGTCGGTGGTGGGGATGGTGCAGTACCTGGCGCCGACGTTCCAGTTCGCCCTGGGGCTGCTGGTGTTCCACGAGGGGATGCCGGCCGAGCGCTGGGTGGGCTTCGGGCTCGTGTGGCTCGCGCTGGCCGTGCTGACGTGGGACGCGCTGCGGACGGCGCGCAGGGCGCGGGCCGAGCTGCGGACGGCGCGGGCCGCCGCGGCCGGGGCGACCGGGGCGACCGGGGCGACGGGCACCGCGGGGGCGGGGGCGGGCGCGGCGGGCGCCGCCACCATCGTTAACACAGAAGTCACAACTGCCCCACAGGCACCAGAAGTCACAGCTCAGGGCCAGTAAGGACCCGTCAGGACCCGCCCGATATCCGGAAACCGGTGTCCCCTGTCCGAAATCCGCCCTTGACGCTCTTTCGGGGCGCCCTCAACATCATGCCCACGTCAAAATGAGTTGGGAGCCCCCCATGCTTGAACTCAGCGGTCCCACCGTGCAGCCCTCACGACCCCGAAGATCCCGCACCGGCGCCCTCCTGGCCACCGGTGCGGCCCTCGCGGCCACCCTGATCGGCGCGGCCTCCGGCCCGGCCCTGGCGGTTCCCACCGCCGCCACGGCCCTTCCGGTCGCCGCCGCCGGACCCGACATACCCGTCGCCAACGTCAAGGCGCATCTCGCCCAACTGCAGTCCATAGCCACCGCCAACGGCGGCAACCGCGCCCACGGCCGCCCCGGCTACAAGGCGTCGATCGACTACGTGAAGTCCAAGCTGGACGCGGCCGGCTTCACCACCACCGTGCAGCAGTTCACCACCGGCGGCGCCACCGGCTACAACCTCGTCGCCGACTGGCCCGGCGGCGACGCGGACCACGTCGTCTTCGCCGGCGCCCACCTGGACTCCGTCTCCGCCGGGCCGGGCATCAACGACAACGCCTCCGGCTCGGCCGGCGTCCTCGAAACCGCGCTCGCCGTGGCCCGCGAGGGCTACAAGCCCGCCAAGCACCTGCGGTTCGGCTGGTGGGGCGCGGAAGAGCTCGGCATGCGCGGTTCGAACCACTACGTCAACCAGCTCCCGGCCGCCGAGCGCGGGAAGATCGACGCGTACCTCAACTTCGACATGATCGGCTCGCCGAACCCCGGCTACTTCGTCTACGGCTACGACCAGAACCTCAAGGCCCTCTTCGAGAACTGGTTCGCCGCGAAGAACATCGCCACCGAGATCGACACCGAGGGCGACGGCCGCTCCGACCACGCCCCCTTCCAGCGGGTCGGCATCCCCGTCGGCGGCCTCTTCAGCGGCGCCGACTACCGCAAGACCGCCGCTCAGGCCCAGAAGTGGGGCGGCACCGCGGGCCAGCCCTTCGACCGCTGCTACCACTCGTCCTGCGACACCTCGGCGAACATCAGCGACAAGGCGCTCGACACCAACACCGACGCCATCGCGAGCGCGGTGTGGACGCTGAGCGGCGGCACCACCAACCCGCCCGGGGGGAAGATCTTCGAGAGCAAGTCGCAGCTCGCCATCCCCGACGGAGGAGCGGCCGTCGAGTCGCCCCTGACGGTCTCCGGCCTCACGGGCAACGCGCCGTCCGCCCTCAAGGCCTCCGTCGACATCAAGCACACCTGGCGCGGCGACCTGGTCGTCGACCTCGTCGGGCCGAGCGGGAAGGCGTACCGGCTGAAGGACTCCAGCGGCAACGACTCCGCGGACGACGTCGTCGCCACGTACACGGTCGACGCATCCGGGGAGACGGCGAACGGGACGTGGAAGCTCCGCGTCCAGGACATCGCCGCGCAGGACACCGGGCGCATCGACGGCTGGAAGCTCACCTTCTGAGCCGGCCCTGCCGTCCCGGCGCAGACCACTGAGGGCACAACCCCGCACGCGGGCCCGGGAGGCCGTCACACGCCTCCCGGGCCCGCACCCCTCACCGCGGGCGGCCCGGGCCCCGCACGGCCCCGCACCGGCCCCTCAGGCCGTGATGTCCTTCGTCGTGAACCGCGCCCACGCCGCCGAGCCGAACACGGCCGCGTACAGCGCCTGCAGCCCGAGGTTGTCCAGCAGCTGGTCCCAGTAGACCGGGGCGCGCAGCAGGTCCGCGAAGCTCAGCCAGTAGTGCGGGAAGAGGTACGGCTGGATCGCGTGCAGCTGCGGGAACTGGTCCAGGATCTGCGCCGTGATCAGCAGGCCCACGGTGGTGGCCATCGCCGCGATCCCGCTGCCGGTGAGCGTGGAGACGAAGAGCCCGAGCGCCGCGATGCCCACGAGCGACAGCGCCACCGCCCCCGCGACCGCCAGCGCCCGCAGCAGCCCCTCCGCGAAGGACACCGTCACCCCGCTGATCAGGGTCACGTCCCCCAGCGGGAAGAGCAGCGCCCCGACGGCGAGCGCGGAGGCCGCGACGGTCAGCGTCGCCGCGCAGCAGAACGTCAGCGTCGCCGCGTACTTGACGAGCAGCAGCCGGGTGCGGCCCGCGGGCGCGACCAGCAGGTAGCGCAGCGTGCCCGAGCTCGCCTCGCCCGCGACGGAGTCGCCCGCGATCACGCCGATGGCCATCGGCAGGAAGAAGGGCAGGGTCGCGGCGAGCGAGGTGAAGACCAGGAAGAGGCCGTTGTTGGTGACCTGGCTGATGAACGCCGGGCCCGCTCCCCCCTGGCCGGCCGAGCCGCCGTCCTGCGTCTCGATCTTCACGGCGATGCCCACCAGCACGGGCACGGCCGCGAGCACGCCCAGCAGCGCGAGCGTGCGCCACCGCCGGAACACCGTCGCCACCTCGCTGCGGAAGAGCGACAGCGCCCACAGCGGGCTGGGGGCGCGCCTCACCGCGGCGGCCGGAACGGCCGGAACGGCCTCAGCCTGCGACATCGAATCCCTCTCCGGTGAGTGCGACGAAGGCGTCCTCCAGGGAGGCTCGTTCGGTGCCGAAGGAGCGCACGCGGACGCCCGCGCGGACGAGCGCGGCGTTGAGGTCCGCGAGCTCCCGGGCCACGGCGGGCAGTTCGCCGGTGACGCGGTCGTCGTCGACGGTGAGGTCGTTCACGCCGTGTTCCTTGAGCACGCGGACGGCCTCCGCCGTGTCGGGGGTGGTGACGGCCAGCCTGCCGCGCGCGGAGGAGGCCAGTTCGGCGACCGTGCCCTGGGTCAGGAGGCGGCCCTGGGCCATCACGGCGGCGTGGGTGCACACCTGCTCGATCTCGTCGAGCAGGTGCGAGGAGAGGAAGACCGTGGTGCCCTCGGAGGCGAGGCCGCGCACCAGGGTGCGGATCTCGCGCATGCCCTGCGGGTCGAGGCCGTTGGTCGGCTCGTCCAGGACCAGCAGCTCGCGCGGCTGCAGGAGGGCCGCGGCCAGCCCCAGGCGCTGCTTCATGCCCAGGGAGTACGCGCGGGCCTTCTTGCCCGCCGCGGCGACCAGCCCGACCCGGTCCAGGGCGGCGTCCACCCGGGCCTTGCGGGTGCGCGGGTCGGCCGTGGGGTCGGCGGCGTCGAACCGCACGAGGTTGTCGCGGCCGCTGAGGAAGCCGTAGAGGGCGGGCCCCTCGATCAGCGCGCCCACCCGGGGCAGCACGCGCCGCCCGGCCCGCGGCATCTCCTCGCCGAGGACGCGGGCGACGCCGGAGGTCGGCTCGATCAGCCCCATGAGCATCCGGATGGTGGTGGTCTTGCCGGAGCCGTTGGGGCCCAGGAAGCCGAAGACGCTGCCGCGCGGCACGACGAGGTCGAGCCGGTCGACGGCGAGCTGCCCGCCCCGGTAGCGCTTGGTGAGCGCGTGGGTGGCTATCGCCGGTTCCCCGGCGGCGGACAGCTCCTCCATGGGGCCTCCCTGCCTGCGATCCGCTGTACGTACCGCTTCGCTGTACGTACTACTCCGCTCTAGGTGCTGCTTCGCTGTGCGTGCTGCTTCGCTGTGCGTGCTACTTCGACGCGGCCTTGACCAGCGCGTCCTTGGTGACGGCACCCACGTAGACCTTGCCGTCGTCCGTGACCAGGGCGTTGACCAGGCGGGTGCTGAAGACGTGGCCCGAGCCGAAGGAGCCCGAGACCTTGCTGCCGAGGCCGTCCAGCAGGGCACCGGCCGGACCGGCGTCCTTGCCGCCCTTGGCACCCTTGGCGCCCGCGCCCGGACCCACGCCCCCGGGCGTCTTGAACTCGGCGATCGACGTCCAGCTCTTGCCGATCACGTTCATGCCGGACAGGCCGGACTCGTCCAGGCCCTTCTTCCGGCCGTCCGCACCGGCCTTGCCACCCTTGCCGTCCTTGGCGTCCTTGTCCTCGGTGACCTTGGCGCCCTTCGGCGGGGTGAAGGCGAAGGTGTCCGCGGCCGGCTTGCCGAAGTCGACCTTGGTGAAGGCCGCCTCGACGACGGCCTTGCCGCCGCCCTTCGGAGCGAGCGTGAACTTCAGCGGCACGCCGTTCTTCGCGTCCACCGCGATGCGCACCGCGCCGACCGTCGACTCGGCCTGCTTGGGCTTGATGACCAGCTGGTAGGCGTCCCGGCCGGCGACCTTGGCCGTACCGTCCACCGACACCGACGTGGAGTCGTCCACGGCGGCGAGCGTCTTCTTGGCGAGGTCCTGCGGCGAGGCCCCGCGCAGCTCCTCGGGGGCCTCCTTGCCGCCCTTGGCGTCCTTGGGGGCCGTCGAGCGGTGGACGGTGTTGCTCTTGCTGTCGTACGCCCAGACCTGGTCGCCGTTGCGGATCAGGCTGTACTCCGCGGCGCGCTCGACGATCGACAGCCGCTGCTTGTCGGGGCCGTCGGCGGCGACGCGCAGGGTGTGCGTACCGGAGGCGAGCTCGGTGAGCTTGGCCTGCGGCGAGGCGGCGTCCGCCCCTTCGCCCTTGCCGGCCGGGCCGTGGCCCGCCTTGCCGCCCGGGCCGTCACCGAGCGAGAGGCCCTCGGGCATCGAGGGCAGGCCGAGGTCGGTCGTGATCTTGACGGTGCCGGACAGCTGCTGCGCGTCCGACTTCGCCACCTTGGCTATGAGGTCCTGCGCGCTGATCTTCGGCAGGTCGGGGTCGCCGCTGCTCGCGAGCGCCGTGCCGATCCCGATCGATGCCGCGGCGACGCCGGCCACCGCGACCGGGACGGCGTAGCGGACGGCCTTGCGGCGGCCCGGTGCCCGCCCGGCGCTTTCCCCGGCGCCGGCCGCCCCGTCGGTGCCGTGGGTCGGTTCGTTGCGTGCCATGTCCTCTACCTCCGTCGTCGGCGGCGGTCTCGGCGTGTCGTGCACTCGCCACCCCCTGAGCTCATTGTGAGCCCGGCCGCTCGGTGGCGGAGCGGGGAATCCGGGGCTTTTTCCCCGGTCTCTTCCCTCGCCCCGAGACACTTCGATTCCACCAGAGACGGCCTGCCGGGGCATCAGACGACGGGATCAAGTCCACGTACCCCTCGGGTAGGACATCCCCTACGGGACGGCCACCCGCGAGGGGGAGGCCGCACCTGACCTTCGTCAGCCGGCGCGGTGCACCACGGCATCGCAGAGGTTCTCCAGGGCGGCCTTGGCGAAGCAGTCGGGCAGCGGGGCCAGCGTGGACCGCGCCTCCTCGGCGTAGCGCACGGTGTCGCGGCGGGCCTGCTCCAGGGCGGGGTGGGTGCGCAGGCGGCGCAGCACCTCGGCGTGGAGGGCGTCGTCGGCGAGGTCGCCGTCGAGCATCTCGCACAGTTCGAGGTCGGCGGGCGAGCCGGTGGCGGCGGCCCGGGCGCGCAGGTGGAGGACGGGGAGGGTGGCGATGCCCTCGCGCAGGTCGGTGCCGGGGGTCTTGCCGGACTCGTGGGAGTCGCTGGCGATGTCGAGGACGTCGTCGGCGAGCTGGAAGGCCATGCCGAGGCGCTCGCCGTAGTGGGTGAGGACGTCGATCGTGCGCTCGTCGGCGCCGGACATCATCGCGCCGTACCGCCCGGAGACGGCGACCAGCGAACCGGTCTTGCCGGCGAGGACGTCGAGGTAGTGCTCGATGGGGTCGCGGCCGTCGCGGGGACCGGCGGTCTCCAGGATCTGACCGGTG
Organism: Streptomyces roseifaciens; assembly: GCF_001445655.1. Lineage (NCBI taxonomy): Bacteria > Bacillati > Actinomycetota > Actinomycetes > Kitasatosporales > Streptomycetaceae > Streptomyces > Streptomyces roseifaciens. Next base: position 89,586 of record NZ_LNBE01000007.1, on the reverse strand, counting down.
ACCAGCCGCTCGAACGCCTCGGCCTGGATGCGGACGGCCTCGGGGCCGAGGTCCGCGAGGATCTGGGAGGCGCGGGCGAAGAGGAAGTCGCCGGTGAGGACGGCCAGGGAGTTGCCCCAGCGGACGTTGGCGCTGTCCACGCCGCGGCGCTTCTCGGCCTCGTCCATGACGTCGTCGTGGTAGAGGGTGGCCAGGTGCGTGAGCTCGACGACGACGGCGGAGGGGACGACGCCCGGGGCGTACGGGTCGCCGAACTGGGCGGCGAGCATCACCAGCAGTGGCCGGAAACGCTTGCCCCCGGCGCGCACGAGGTGCTGTGCGGCCTCGGTGATGAAGGGCACGTCGCTCTTGGTGGCCTCGAGGAGTCCCTCCTCGACAGCGGCCAGTCCCGCCTGGACATCGGCTTCAAGAGCCTGGTCCCGCACGCTCAGCCCGAAAGGCCCGACGACGGTCACGAGGGGTACTCCTGTCTGCCTGCGAACACGGGGTTTGTCGATGTGTCGCTGTCTCCACCGAAAGTCAGCGTATCCGGTCGGCTGTGGATCACCGTGGCCGCCCGTCCGGGTTGCGCTGTCCCGGGCCCTTCACGGACCCTCTCCCCGGCCGGTGTCCGGCGTCCTCCGCGACCCGACGCGCGTGCTGGTGTGCGACGTGGGTGCGACCTGACATGTGCCCCGCGCGGCCCTTGGTCACCCCGCGGGGGGCCCTGCCGGGCGGGCCCGTGGTCGTGGGTTTCGGCCACCGGTTGGGCCGGCCCGCTGCGCTGCGGCCCTCGCTGCGGGCCCGCAGCGGGTCGGCGCGGCACCGCCGGTCACGCCCACAGTGGTTGCTCTCCGCGGCGGCGGGAACGACGAGCCGGCGGCCGGCAGAAAAAGACTCCGCCGTGACGGCGGGAGACCACCACGGGCGTGGCCGGCGGTGCCGGACCTGCCCGGGCCGGGCCTCTGCCCCCGGCGAGCCGAAGGCGGGCGCACCGCCCCGCGGCCCGGGGGCCGGAGGCGGTGCCCGCCCGCTGCCTTACCCCTACGGGTTACGGCAGCACTACGGGTTACGGCCGTAACCCGGGTTGCGGCAGGCGCCCCGGGGCACGGCGGTACCCGGGGTTACGGCAGCACCCCCACCGCCCGCGCCAGCCGCGGCGAGGCGTACTCCGTACCGCAGACGAACCGCATGACCGGGCCGTAGCTGGCCGCGGCCGGCAGGCCCGTGAAGAACAACCCCGGTACCGAGGCGCGGTAGCCGGGGCCGAGCCGGGGGCCGCCCGCGCCGACGGCGAGCCTGGTGCGCAGGCCGTGGCCGAGGAAGTCCATGGCCGCGAGGTCGACCCGGTAGCCCGTCGCCGCGATGACGTGGTCGGCGGCGAGCTCCCCCTCGTTCGAGCCGTCCGGGCCGGCGAGGCCGAGGACGGGGCGGCCCTCCTCGATGCGGGCCGAGGCGATCCGCTTGCCCTCCGAGACGTGGACCCGGCCGATGAAGCGCTCGCGCAGCCACCAGGCGCCGAGCGGGCCGAGGACGCGCTGCACGAGGAACCGGCGGGCGGGCGCCGGAAGATGGCGGAAACCATCGGCGTGGTACGAGAACGCGTAGAGCGACCAGGCCCGGCCGAAGGGGGTGTCGGGCTTCAGCCGCGGCTGGCCGTCCGGCGCCGCACCGAAGCGGACGGCACCCTTCCGGCGGGCGACCACCCGTACCGACGCCGCCCCGGCGTCCGCCAGCAGCACCGCCGTCTCCAGCGCCGACTGCCCGGCGCCGATGACGACCACCTCGCGCCCGGCGAACCGCGACAGGTCCCGGTGCTGGGAGCTGTGCGAGATCGGCCCCGAGACGGACGGGCCGTCGGGGACCGCCGCGGCCAGCTCGGGCGGCAGCTGCGCCAGCCCGCTCAGGCCTGTGGCGATCACCACCGCGCGGGCGGCGAACTGCTCCCCGGAATCCAGCTTCAGCTCGAAGTCCGCGGCCCGCCGGTCCACGGACACCACGCGCACCTGCTCCAGCTCGGGCACCAGGCGCTCCTGGAACCACAGGCCGTAGCGCGAGAACGTCTCGACCGGGATGGTGTCCCAGTCCGACTCGAAGCGCCGCTCGCCGGTCTCCCGGCAGAAGTCGAGCAGGGTGTGGCCGGGCTGCGGCGCATCGATGCTGGAGGCCGAGGGGGTGGATTTCAGGATCATCCCGGTGGGCATGTGCTCGCGCCAGCTCACCATCGGCGAGCCGAAGACGCGGGTCGCTATCCCACGGGCCCGCAGGTGGGCGGCGGTCGACAGACCGTACGGGCCGGCCCCGATGACTGCTACGGGAAGTGTCACGAGTCCCCTCCCAGGGCGTTGCTCGCTATGCATGACCGGTACTCGTTGATGACGGCGGCGGACACTCGGCGACGGTTGTTCGGCGGCGGTTGTTCGGCGGCAGTTGTTCGGCAGCGGCTATTCGGCGGCGGACGCGGCGGCGCGCCTGGAGCGCCACATCTGCCACAGGTGCCGCACGCCCGGTCGTACGAACCGGGCGAGCATGGTGAAGAAGGGCTTCATGTCGTCGCGCGCGACCCAGGCCAGCTCCGTGCCGGTGGGGCGCGGCGGCGCGTGCGGGGTGCTGTAGCCGCTGCGGCGGTAGGCGGCGAAGGCGGGCAGGTCGATGTTCTCCACGATGAACCGTCGCCCGGCGGGCTGCTCGCCCTCCGGGACCCTGCGCCCGGTCAGGTCCAGGTGCTGGGCCCGGACGACGTCGATTCCGGCCTCGCTCTCGAAGAGCCGGAACTGGGCGCCCATGCGGGGGTTGAAGTCCAGCAGCTTGTACCGGCCGTCGCGGCGGTCGAACCGCCAGTCCAGGTCGACGATCCCGCAGAAGCCGATCTGCTTGATGAACTGGGCAGTCATGTCGGCCAGTTCGGGGTTGTCCACGACGTAGGCGTTGGCGGTCATGCCCGCGTGCGGCGGCCACGAGCGCACCTTCACGCCCGTGAACATCGCGAGCGGGGTGCACTCGGCGTCGAAATAGGCGTGCACGATCCAGTCCTCGGCCTGCTCGCGGGGCAGGTACTCCTGGAGGATCACGCCCGGGGACGGGCCCCAGCCGCGCGCCAGCTGCAGCAGCTCGCGCGGCCCGCGGATGCGGGTGGTGCCGTGCACGGCGGGCTTGCGGCGGCGCTCGAACGCCTCCCTGTTCTTGGCGACGAGGGGGAAGCGGGCGCGCTCCGCGAACTCCTCGATCTCCTCGAACGACGCCGGGAACAGGGCCTCCGGGGACGGCACCCCGTGCTCCACGCACAGCTCGTGCAGCCCCTGCTTGCTCGCCAGCCTGCGCGGCAGCTCCGGCTCCACGGGCGGGAAGAGGAAGCTGCCGGCGAGCTCCCCGGCGTGCTCGGCGATGAGCACCGCGGCCTCTTCGTCGGTGGGCACCAGGACCGCGGGGCGGCCGATCTCGCGGCCGATCCGCAGCAGGCCCTCGACCAGCTCCCCGGGCCGCTCGGTGCCCGTGGTGCGCCAGACGAAGCCGCCGCGCAGATAGCGCGAGACGGCGGCGGGCGTCCAGCGGTCCTCCGTGATGGCGTACATGGGGATGCCGAGTCTGCCGAGGCTGCGGATCGCGCCCACCCCGCCGTGGTGCAGGGGATAGTCACCGATCTTCACGATCAGTCCTGGAACGGACCGGTCCGCCGCGATGGGCGTGCTCCTGCTCGCCACCAGCATCCCCCTCGGCCCCTCAGCCGCAGCGGCCCCCCACTGTGCCTGGCCCGATTAAGGACGCTACTTCGGAATCGCCGCTTCCAGCAAGGAATTACCGGATATTGCGCGCTCTTTAGCCGGAGCTCGGACAGTGGTTCGGACGATCTGCGGGCAGCCGTTCGGAAGGCGCCCGGAGGACCGCCCGGAGGACCGCCCGGACGGCGCCCCGGCGGCGCTTCGGGCAGCCGCCCGGATCCGCCCCGGGCGCACGGGATGAGCCCGCCGCGAGACCCCCTCCTGACACCCCTTGCCTGCCGGCCACCAGCACGTAATGTGGGGCCGCGGGCCCCGGCGGGGCCCACCGGCTTCCCGGAGCGTCCAGGAGAGAGCGAGGCAGCGTCCCATGCCCCAGCACAGCCCCCGCGAGCTTGCCGAAGGCGACCCCTTCGGAGCGGACACCCTCCCGTACGGCGTCTTCACCACCGCCGACGCCCCGGACCGGCCCCGCATCGGCGTCCGCTACGGGACCTCCGTCCTCGACGCGGCGGCCGCGGCGGCGGCCCACGGCTCCGTGCACGCCGCCCTGCTGGAGCAGCCCACGCTCGACCCCCTCCTGGCCGCCGGCCGGGCCGTCTGGCAGGCCGTGCGCGCCGAGGTCCGCACCTGGCTGGCCGACGGGCCCTTCCACCCGCTCGCCGACGTGACGCTGCACCTGCCCTTCCAGGTCGCCGACTACGTCGACTTCTACTCCAGCGAGCACCACGCCACCAACGTCGGCCGCATCTTCCGCCCCGACGGCGAGCCCCTCACGCCGAACTGGAAGCACCTGCCGATCGGTTACCACGGGCGCGCCGGCACGGTCGTGGTCAGCGGCACCGACGTCGTGCGCCCCCAGGGCCAGCGCAAGGCGCCCTCCGACGCGCTCCCCTCCTTCGGCCCCTCGCGCCGCCTCGACATCGAGGCCGAGGTCGGCTTCGTCGTCGGCACCCCCGCCGGCGCGCCCGTGGGCCTCGCGGACTTCCGCGAGCACGTCTTCGGCGTCTGCCTCGTCAACGACTGGTCCGCGCGCGACCTGCAGGCCTGGGAGTACGTCCCCCTCGGCCCGTTCCTCGGCAAGTCCTTCGCCACCTCCGTCTCGGCCTGGATCACCCCGCTCGACGCCTTCGACGAGGCCCGCACGGCGCCGCCGGAGCGCACCCACCCGCTCCTGCCCTACCTCGACGACTCCACGGCCGAGCCCGGCGGCATCGACCTGCGCATCGAGGTGACGATCAACGGCGCGACGGTCTCCCGGCCGCCGTTCTCCGCCATGTACTGGACCGCCGCCCAGCAGCTCGCGCACATGACGGTCAACGGCGCGACGCTGCGCACCGGCGACCTCTTCGCCTCCGGCACGGTCAGCGGCCCCGAGCCCGACCAGCTCGGCTGCCTCCTCGAACTCACCGCCGGCAAGGGACCGTGGCTGGAGGACGGCGACGAGGTCACCCTCACCGCCTGGGCGCCCGGCCCGGACGGCGCCCGGATCGGCCTCGGCGAGGTCACCGGCCGCATCCTCCCGGCCCGCGCCGTCCCCGCCCACGGCGACGCGACGCCATGACCGCCGACGCCCCGCCCCCCACGCTCCCCGAGGAACTGCTGCTGCTCTGCTACGACCCCGGCAGCGGACGCAAGCTGATGCGATCCGGTCACTCCTCGGCGTACGGCGTGGCCGGGGCGGCGCTGGCCGAACTGCGGCTGGCCGGGCGGGTCGTGGAGGAGCACGGCCGGGTGAGGGTGACGAAGCCGCTGCCGCCGGACGATCCGGTGCTGGCCGCGGCGATGGCGAGCCTGACGCAGCCCGGCAAGGACGCGAAGCGCGGCGGTCCGCGGACCGCCCGCTGGGTGCGGAGCGCATCGGGGCGCCTCGAAGAGATCTGTCTGACCCGGCTGGTGGAGAGGGGTGCGCTGCGTGCGGAGACCCGCCGCTTCCTCGGCCTCATCCCGTACCGGCACTCGTCCATGGGCCCGGTGAACCTGACGACGGCGGCGCGGGAGCGCTTCGAGCTGGCCCGGCGCGGCGGGTTCGCCGATCCGCGCGCCCGCGCACTCGCCGCGCTGGCGTCCGCCGTCGGCATATCGGGTGCGCTCTGCCCCGGCTGGGGGCGCCGGACCGAGCGGCAGGCCATGCGGCGGCTCGTCCGTGCGGACTGGGCGGCGCGCGCCGTGCACAAGAATGTGATGAGCGACAGCGCGGACGGCAGTGGTGGCGGGGGCGACGGCGGAGGCGGTTGATCCGCCGAACCGCCGCCGCGCGGCGCGGACTTCGGAACCGCCGGTTCAGGGCTGCTAATTTGTCGTGTCCATAACCACTCGGAGGAGACACGTGCGCAAGGCAGTACAGATCACGGGGGCGGCGCTCTGCGCCGCTGTGCTGATGACCGGTTGCAGCAGCGAGAGCGACGGCGGCAAGAAGGACGACAAGCCGGTCGGCGGTGCCACGCCGGCCTCCCAGGCCCCGGCGGAGCAGCCGTCGACGCCCGCCGCCGACGGCAAGCGCGCGACGGCGGCCGAGCTCGCGGGCGGCTGGTCCAACAACGGCAAGCTCACCGACAAGAGCCTCGTCATCCTGTCGTTCGCCCAGGACAGGGTGATGCTCAGCGGGAAGACCGCCTGCTCGGGCACGCTCGTCGACAACTCCCAGCCGGCGACGATCACCATCAAGCACTGCCAGGACGGCAGCACGGACTACAGCACGGGCACCATCAAGGACTTCGACGGCAAGTCCTTCACCGTGGCCTGGGCCTCCGGCAAGCAGGACAAGATGAGCAAGGCCGTGGGCAGCGACGGCAAGCCGGCCGGCCTCCCGGGCGGCCTGCCCGCGAAGCCGGCGAGCTGACTCCGCACACGGCTCGGCCCCGGACCCCCTCAAGGGTCCGGGGCCGAGCCGTGAGTCCTCCCGCTACCGCACGAACACCCCTGCCTGGCCGGCCAGATCCAGGAAGTACTGGGGCGCTACGCCCAGCACCAGGGTGACGGCAACCCCGATCGCGATGGCCGACGAAGTCAGAGCGCTCGGCACCGCCACCGTCGGCCCGTCCGCCTTCGGCTCGCTGAAGAACATCAGCACGATCACCCGGACGTAGAAGAACGCGGCGATCGCCGAGGACACCACACCGACGATGACCAGCGCCCCCGCCCCGCCCTGCGCCGCCGCCTTGAACACGGCGAACTTGCCCGCGAAGCCGCTCGTCAGCGGAATGCCGGCGAACGCCAGCAGGAAGACGGCGAAGGTGGCGGCCGTCAGCGGCGAACGGCGGCCCAGGCCGGCCCACTTGGAAAGGTGCGTGGCCTCCCCGCCCGCGTCGCGCACGAGCGTCACGACCGCGAACGCGCCGAGGGTGACGAAGGAGTACGCGCCCAGGTAGAACAGCACGGACGACACGCCGTCGGGGGTCGTCGCGATGACGCCCGCGAGGATGAAGCCCGCGTGCGCGATGGAGGAGTAGGCCAGCAGCCGCTTCACGTCGGTCTGCGTGACGGCCACGATCGCGCCGACCAGCATCGTGATGATCGCGACGCCCCACATCACCGGCCGCCAGTCCCAGCGCAGCCCCGGCAGGACCACGTACAGCAGCCGCAGCAGCGCGCCGAAGCCGGCGACCTTGGTGGCCGCCGCCATGAAGCCCGTGACGGGCGTGGGGGCGCCCTGGTAGACGTCCGGCGTCCACATGTGGAAGGGCACTGCGCCGACCTTGAACAGCAGGCCCATCAGCACGAGCGCGACGCCGATCAGCAGCAGGGCGTCGTTGCCGGTGGTGGCGGCGAGGGCCGGGTCGAGCGTCCGGACGGAGCCGTTGACGACGTCGGCGATGCCGGAGTAGGTGACCGTGCCGGCGTAGCCGTAGAGCAGGGCCACGCCGAACAGCAGGAAGGCCGAGGAGAAGGCGCCGAGCAGGAAGTACTTCACGGCCGACTCCTGCGACAGCAGCCGCTTGCGGCGGGCCAGCGCGCACAGGATGTACAGCGGGAGGGAGAAGACCTCCAGCGCGACGAAGAGCGTCAGCAGGTCGTCCGCGGCGGGGAAGACGAGCATGCCGCCCACCGCGAAGAGCACGAGAGGGAAGACCTCGGTGGTGGTGAAGCCGGCCTTCACCGCGTCCTGCTCCGCCTTGCCGCCGGGCACGGCCGCGCCCTGGGCGGCGAAGGAGTCGACGGGCCTGCCGTGCGCCGCCGGGTCCAGGCGCCGCTCGGCGAAGGTGAACACGGCCACCAGGGAGACGAGGAGAATGGTCCCCTGCAGGAACAGCGCCGGGCCGTCGACGGCGACGGCGCCCATGGCGGCGGCGTGCGCCTTGTCCGTGGCGTAGCCTCCGGCGGCCAGGGCGACGACGGCGGCGAAGGCAGCGGCCAGGGCGACGCAGGACAGCAGCAGTTGCGCGTGGTAGCGGGCGCGCCGCGGGAGGAACGCCTCCACGAGGATGCCGACCACCGCGGCGCCGAGCACGATCAGCGTCGGTGACAGCTGGGCGTACTCGATGTGCGGCGCCGGGATCTTCTGCGGCGCGGCGGCCGACATCGTCCACAGGCTGTGGACGGATGCTGCGTGGCTCACTTCGCGGCCTCCACATCGTTCACGTCGGGCTGGGGGTCGGCCTCGTGCACCTGCGACATCGTGTGCCGGACGGCCGGGTCGAGGATCTCGGTCACCGGCTTGGGGTAGACGCCGAGGAAGAGCAGCAGGGCGATCAGCGGGGTGACGACGACCAGCTCGCGCGCCCTGAGGTCGGGCATGCCCCGCACCTCCTCCTTCACCGGCCCGGTCATGGTGCGCTGGTAGAGCACGAGGACGTAGAGGGCGGCGAGCACGATGCCGAGGGTGGCCACCACACCGGCGGCCGGATAGCGGCTGAACGTGCCGACCAGGACGAGGAATTCGGAGACGAACGGCGCGAGGCCCGGCAGCGACAGCGTCGCGAGACCGCCGACGAGGAAGGTGCCGGCGAGGACCGGGGCGACCTTCTGCACGCCGCCGTAGTCCGCGATGAGCCGCGAGCCGCGGCGGGAGATCAGGAAGCCGGCGACGAGCATCAGCGCGGCCGTGGAGATGCCGTGGTTGACCATGTAGAGCGTCGCGCCGCTCTGGCCCTGGCTGGTCATCGCGAAGATGCCGAGCACGATGAAGCCGAAGTGGGAGATCGAGGCGTAGGCGACCAGCCGCTTGATGTCGCGCTGCCCGACCGCGAGCAGCGCCCCGTAGAGGATGCTGATCAGCGCCAGGACGACGATGACGGGGGTGGCCCACTTCGAGGCCTCCGGGAAGAGCTGGAGGCAGAAGCGGAGCATCGCGAAGGTGCCGACCTTGTCGACCACGGCGGTGATCAGCACGGCGACGGGGGCGGTGGCCTCGCCCATGGCGTTGGGCAGCCAGGTGTGCAGCGGCCACAGCGGGGCCTTCACGGCGAAGGCGAAGAAGAAGCCGAGGAACAGGGCCCGTTCGGTGGTGGTCGCGAGGTCCAGCTTGCCGGCGGCGCGCGCCTGGACGATCTCCTGGAGGGAGAAGGTGCCCGTGCCGAGCTGGTCGGCGGTGACCGCGTACAGCCCGATGACGGCGGCCAGCATGATCAGCCCGCCGACGAGGTTGTAGAGGAGGAACTTCACCGCGGCGTACGAGCGCTGGGCGGCGGCGTCCCCCTCGGTGCGCTCGCCCGCGCGGTCCCCGAAGCCGCCGATGAGGAAGTACATCGGGATGAGCATGGCTTCGAAGAAGATGTAGAAGAGGAAGACGTCGGTGGCCTCGAAGGAGATCACCACCATCGCCTCGACCATGAGGATCAGCGCGAAGAAGCCCTGGGTGGGGCGCCAGCGGGAAGATCCGCTCTCTTGGGGGTCGGCGTCGTGCCAGCCGGCCAGCATGATGAACGGGATCAGCAGCGCGGCCAGGGCGATCAGGACGACCGCGATGCCGTCCACGCCCAGTTCGTAGCGGACCCCGAAGTCCTTGATCCAGGCGTGCGACTCGGTGAGCTGGAAGGGCCCCTTCGCGTCGGGGTCGAAGCGCACGAGCTGCACGGCCGCCAGGACGAGCGTCGCGAGCGAGAAGGCGAGCGCGAGCCACTTGGCGGCGGTGCGGCGCCCGGCCGGCACGGCCGCGGTGACGACCGCGCCGACCGCCGGGACCGCGGCCGTGAGCGTCAGCAGGGGAAAGGACATGGCTAAACCGCCCTCATCAGCAGGGTGGCGGCGATGAGCACCGCCGCACCGCCGAACATCGAGACCGCGTACGAACGGGCGTAGCCGTTCTGCAGCTTGCGCATCCGGCCCGACAGGCCGCCCACGGAGGCGGCGGTGCCGTTGACGACGCCGTCGACCAGGGTGTGGTCGACGTAGACCAGGCTGCGGGTGAGGTGCTCGCCTCCGCGGACCAGCACCACGTGGTTGAAGTCGTCCTGCAGGAGGTCGCGCCGGGCGGCCCGGGTGAGCAGGCTGCCGCGGGGGGCCGTGACGGGGACGGGCTTGCGCCCGTACTGCGCCCAGGCGATCGCCACGCCGATCACGAGCACGACCATGGTGGCCGCGGTGACGGTCAGGGCGCTGACGGGCGAGTGCCCCTCCGCGTGCCCGGTGACCGGCTCCAGCCACTTCAGGAAGGTGTCGTCGATGCTGAACAGGCCGCCGGCGAAGACCGACCCGAAGGCGAGCACGATCATCGGGACGGTCATCGTCCGCGGCGACTCGTGCGGGTGCGGCAGCTCGCCGCGCTCGTCCGGCTGCCAGCGCTTCTCGCCGAAGAAGGTCAGCAGCATCACCCTGGTCATGTAGTACGCGGTGATGGCCGCGCCCAGCAGGGCCGCGCCGCCCAGGATCCAGCCCTCGGTGCCGCCCTTGGCGAAGGCCGCCTCGATGATCTTGTCCTTGGAGAAGAAGCCGGACAGCCCGGGGAAGCCGATGATGGCGAGATAGCCGAGGCCGAAGGTGACGAACGTGACCGGCATGTACTTCCGCAGGCCGCCGTAGCGGCGCATGTCGACCTCGTCGTTCATGCCGTGCATGACCGAGCCGGCGCCGAGGAAGAGACCGGCCTTGAAGAAGCCGTGCGTCACCAGGTGCATGATCGCGAAGACGTAGCCGATCGGCCCGAGCCCGGCGGCCAGGATCATGTACCCGATCTGGGACATGGTGGAGCCGGCCAGGGCCTTCTTGATGTCGTCCTTGGCGCAACCGACGATCGCACCGAAGAGGAGCGTGACCGCGCCGACCGTGACCACCGCGGTCTGCGCGTCCGGCGCCGCATTGAAGATCGCGCCGGAGCGGGTGATCAGATAGACGCCGGCGGTCACCATCGTGGCCGCGTGGATGAGGGCCGAGACCGGCGTCGGGCCCTCCATCGCGTCCCCGAGCCAGGACTGCAGCGGCACCTGGGCGGACTTGCCGCAGGCGGCGAGCAGCAGCATCAGCCCGACGGCCGTCAGCTTGCCCTCGCCCGCCTCCGTGGCCCGCTCCAGCACGGGCCCGAACGCGAAGGTGCCGAACGTGGTGAACATCAGCATGATCGCGATGGACAGGCCCATGTCGCCGACGCGGTTGACGAGGAACGCCTTCTTGGCGGCGGTGGCCGCGCTCGGCTTGTGCTGCCAGAAGCCGATCAGCAGGTACGAGGCGAGGCCGACGCCCTCCCAGCCCACGTACAGCAGCAGGTAGTTGTCGGCGACGACGAGCAGGAGCATCGCGGCGAGGAAGAGGTTGAGATAGCCGAAGAAGCGCCGCCGCCGCTCGTCGTGCGCCATGTAGCCCACCGAGTAGAGGTGGATGAGCGTGCCCACGCCCGTGATCAGCAGGACGAAGGTCATCGACAGCTGGTCGAGGTGGAAGCCGACGTCCGCGCGGAAGCCGCCGACGGGCACCCAGCTGAAGGCCGTGGCGTCCAGCGTGCGGTCGTCGGCGTCGCGGCCGAGCAGCGCGGCGAAGAGCACCACGCCGATCGCGAAGGACACCGCCGCGAACAGCGTGCCGATCCAGGGCCCGCCGCGGTCGAGCCTGCGCCCGCCGCACAGCAGCACGGCCGCGCCCAGCAGCGGTGCCACGACGAGCAATCCGATGAGGTTCTCCACGTCAGCGTCCCCTTACAGCTTCAGCAGGCCGGCGTCGTCCACCGAGGCCGAGTGCCGGGAGCGGAAGATCGTCACGATGATGGCGAGGCCCACCACGACCTCGGCCGCGGCCACGACCATCGTGAAGAAGGCGATGATCTGGCCGTCGAGATTGCCGTGCAGCCGGGAGAAGGTGACGAACGCCAGGTTGCAGGCGTTCAGCATCAGCTCGACGCACATGAAGATGACGATCGCGTTCCGCCGGATGAGCACGCCGGCCGCCCCGATGGTGAACAGGAGGGCCGCCAGGTAGAGGTAGTTGACCGGATTCACTTGCTCGCCCCCTTCGCTCCGGTGTCCTCGCTGCGGCCGCGCTCCTGCCAGTCGCCCGAGCGCTGTTCCAGGGCCGCCAGGTCCTCCAGGGCCTCGCCCGAGACGTCACGGACCTGGCCGCGGGCCCGCAGGGTGGGGCTGACGGTGAGGTCGGACGTGGTGCCGTCCGGGAGGAGGCCCGGGATGTCGACGGCGTTGTGCCGGGCGTAGACGCCCGGGGCGGGGAGCGGGGTGATCTGCTTGCCCTCGCGGACGCGCCGCTCGGCGAGCTCGCGCTGGGTGGCCGCGCGCTCGGTGCGCTCGCGGTGGGTGAGCACCATCGCGCCCACGGCCGCGGTGATCAGCAGCGCGCCGGTGACCTCGAACGCGAAGACGTACTTGGTGAAGAGGAGGGCGGCGAGGCCCTCCACATTGCCTCCGGCGTTGGCCCGGCCGATGCCGTTGAACTCCTTCAGGGAGGCGTTGGCGATGCCGGCCATGAGGAGGATGCCGAAGCCGAGCACGCACAGGGCGGCGAGCCACCGCTGGCCCTTGATGGTCTCCTTGAGGGAGTCGGCCGCGGTGACGCCCACGAGCATGACGACGAAGAGGAACAGCATCATGATCGCGCCGGTGTAGACGACGATCTGGACGACGCCCAGGAAGTAGGCGCCGTTGGCGAGGTAGAACACCGCCAGGACGATCATGGTGCCGGCGAGCGAGAGGGCGCTGTGCACGGCCTTCTTCATGAAGACGGCGCCCAGCGCCCCGAGGACGGCGACGACCGCCAGGATCCAGAACTGGACCGCCTCGCCCGTCGAGGTGGTGGAGGCGGCCGAGGCGGCCAGGGAGGAGAGGGCCGGGGAAGAGGCGTTCATGCGTCGGCCCCTTCCTCGTCGGGCTTCTCTCCCTTGGTGACGGCGACCTGGCGGACCGTGCCGGGCGCGGCCTCCGTCACCAGGCCCCGGTAGTAGTCCTGTTCGGTCATGCCGGGGAAGATCGCGTGCGGGCTGTCGACCATGCCCTCCTCCAGGCCGGCCAGGAGCTCCTCTTTTGTATAGATGAGCGACTCGCGGCTGCTGTCGGCCAGTTCGTACTCGTTGGTCATGGTGAGGGCGCGGGTCGGGCACGCCTCGACGCACAGGCCGCAGAGGATGCAGCGGAGGTAGTTGATCTGGTAGACGCGGCCGTAGCGCTCGCCCGGCGAATAGCGCTCCTCGTCCTTGTTGTCCGCGCCCTCCACGTAGATGGCGTCGGCGGGGCAGGCCCAGGCGCACAGCTCGCAGCCGATGCACTTCTCCAGGCCGTCCGGGTGCCGGTTGAGCTGGTGGCGGCCGTGGAAGCGGGGGGCCGTGGGCTTCTTGTACTCCGGGTACTGCTCGGTCAGCCGCTTCTTGAACATGGCCTTGAAGGTCACGCCGAAGCCAGCCACGGGATTGCGGGGGGGGTCGCGGGGATCATCGCCCCGCGCGGGTTCGGTAGCCACCGCCGTCAGCCCTCCTTTCCGTCACGCACAGTATCGGGCCCGCCACTGACAATGAGCTCTCCGTCACGGCGCGGCCTGCGGCGCGGCACCGGCGGAAGGGTCTGCCCGGGCAGCGGCGGCACGGGGAACCCGCCGCCCGTCGGGTCGAACTCCCGCTCCGGCGCGGCCTCTCCGTCGCCCTGGCCGCGCTCGCCCTTGCGGAAGATGTCCGCCACGAAGGAGAGCAGCAGGACCGCGACGACACCGCCGCCGACGTACAGCACGATCTGCTGGAAGTCGTAGTTCTCGTTCCGCAGGGCCCGCACCGAGGCGACGAGCATCAGCCACACCATCGAGACCGGGATGAGGACCTTCCACCCCAGCTTCATGAACTGGTCGTAGCGCAGCCGCGGCAGCGTCCCGCGCAGCCAGATGAAGAAGAACAGCAGCAGCTGCAGCTTGATCACGAACCACAGCAGCGGCCACCACCCGTGGTTCGCGCCCTCCCAGAAGGCCGAGACCGGGTACGGGGCCCGCCAGCCGCCCAGGAACAGCGTCACCGCAACGGCCGAGACGGTGACCATGTTGACGTACTCGGCCAGCATGAACATCGCGAACTTGATGGAGGAGTACTCGGTGTTGAAGCCGCCGACCAGGTCGCCCTCGGACTCCGGCAGGTCGAACGGCGCCCGGTTGGTCTCGCCCACCATCGCCACGATGTAGACCAGGAAGGACACCGGCAGCAGCAGCACGTACCAGCGGTCGTGCTGGGCCTCCACGATCGCCGAGGTCGACATCGACCCGGAGTAGAGGAAGACGGCCGCGAAGGAGACGCCCATCGCGATCTCGTAGGAGATCATCTGCGCGCACGAGCGCAGGCCGCCGAGCAGCGGGTACGTCGAGCCGGACGACCAGCCCGCGAGCACGATGCCGTAGATGCCCACCGAGGCCGTGGCGAGGATGTAGAGCACGCCGATCGGCAGGTCCGTGAGCTGCATCGTGGTGCGGTGCCCGAAGATTGAGATCTCGTTGCCGGCCGGGCCGAAGGGGATCACGGCGATCGCCATGAACGCGGGCACGGCCGCCACGACCGGGGCGAGCAGATAGACCGCCTTGTCCGCCCGCTTGACGATCACATCCTCTTTCAGCATCAGCTTGATGCCGTCCGCGAGGGACTGCAGCATCCCCCACGGGCCGTGCCGGTTGGGGCCGATGCGCAGCTGCATCCACGCGACGACCTTGCGCTCCCAGACGATCGAGAACAGCACGGTCAGCATGACGAACGCGAAGCAGAAGACCGCCTTGACGACGACCAGCCACCACGGGTCCCGGCCGAACATCGACAGGTCCTCGGCGGCCAGTCCGGTCAGTCGGTGAGCCTGCACAGCTTCCACAGCGTTCACTACCGCGCCTCCGGTGTCCCGGTCCCGGTGCCCTCACCGGAATCCGCCCCGATCCGTACGAGCTCGCCGGGGCGCGCGCCGGTGTCCCCGGCGACGCCGCCACCGGCCGAGTTCAGCGGCAGCCACACCACGCGGTCCGGCATGGCCGTCACGCGCAGCGGCAGCCGCACCGTCCCGGCCTGGCCCGTCACCGCCAGCAGCTCGCCGTCGCGCACGCCCACCTCCGCGGCGGTCGCCGCGGACAGCCGGGCGAGCGCCGCGTGCCGCGTGCCGGCGAGGGCGTCGTCGCCGTCCTGCAGGCGGCCCCGGTCCAGCAGCATCCGGTGGCCCGCGAGCACCGCCTCCCCGGCGGCCGGCTGCGGCAGCGGCCGGGCGGTCTCCACCGGGTCCGCGGCGTACGCCCCGGCCCAGGGGCCGAGGCGGCGCAGCTCCGCGCGGACGGCGTCGACGTCCGGCAGGCCGAGCCCGATGCCCATGGCGTCCGCCAGCATGTGCAGCACGCGGGCGTCCGCCGGCACGTGGCGGCTCGGCAGCTGATCGGGCTTGATCGCGACCTCGAACGGGCGGGCCCGGCCCTCCCAGTCGAGGAACGTGCCCGCCTTCTCCGCCACGGCCGCCACCGGCAGGACGACGTCCGCCCGGTCCGACACCTCGCTGGGCCGCTGCTCCAGGCTGACCAGGAAGCCGACGGCGTCGAGCGCTTCACGCGCGCGTGCCGGATCGGGCAGGTCCGCGACCTCGACGCCGCCCACCAGCAGGGCGCCCAGCTCGCCCCTGGCCGCCGCCTCCACGATCTGGCCGGTGTCCCGGCCGGGGCTACGCGGCAGGTCGGACACGCCCCAGGCGGCCGCGGTCTCCTCGCGCGCCCGCGGGTCGGTGGCCGGGCGACCGCCGGGCAGCAGCCCCGGCAGGGCCCCCGCCTCGATCGCGCCCCGCTCCCCCGCACGGCGCGGGATCCACACCAGCTGCGCCCCGGTCGTCGCGGCGGCCGCAACGGCGGCCGACAGCGCGCCGGGCACGCCCGCGAGCCGCTCGCCGACGACGATCACGGCCCCGTCGGCGCGCAGGGCGTCGGCCGCGGCCTGCCCCGGGGCGTCCGGGGCCGCGGCGTCGGCCAGCGCCCGCAGCCACTCGGTCTCGGTGCCGGGCGCGGCGGGCAGCAGCGTGCCGCCGGCCTTCTCCAGGCCGCGGCTGGCGTGCGTGGCGAGCGCGAAGACGCGCTGCCCGTGCTTGCGCCAGGCCTTGCGCAGCCGCAGGAAGACGCCGGGCGCCTCCTCCTCCGCCTCGAAGCCCACCAGCAGCACCGCCGGGGCCTTCTCCAGCGCCGCGTACGTCAGCCCGCTGCCGTCGAGATCCCGGCCGCGGCCTGCAACGCGGGCGGCCAGGAAGTCGGCCTCCTCACCGCTGTGCACCCGGGCCCGGAAGTCCACGTCGTGCGTGTCGAGCGCCACCCGTGCGAACTTGGCGTACGCGTACGCGTCCTCGACCGTCAGCCGGCCGCCCGTCAGGACACCCCCTCTGCCGCGCGCGGCCGCCAGCCCGCGCCCCGCGGCGTCCAGGGCCTCCGGCCAGCTCGCCGGTTCCAGCACCCCCTCGGCGCTGCGCACGAGCGGGTGGGCGAAGCGCTCCGGCCGCTGCGCGTAGCGGAACGCGAAGCGGCCCTTGTCGCACACCCACTCCTCGTTGACCTCGGGGTCGTCGGCGGCGAGGCGGCGCATCACCTTGCCGCGCCGGTGGTCCGTCCGCAGCGCGCAGCCGCCCGCGCAGTGCTCGCACACCGACGGCGACGACACCAGGTCGAAGGGGCGCGAACGGAAGCGGTACGCAGCCGAGGTCAGCGCGCCCACCGGGCAGATCTGGATGGTGTTGCCGGAGAAGTACGACTCGAAGGGCGCGCCCTCGCCCGTGCCGACCTGCTGCAGCGCCCCGCGCTCCAGCAGCTCGATCATCGGGTCGCCCGCGATCTGCTGGGAGAAGCGGGTGCAGCGCGCGCACAGCACGCACCGCTCGCGGTCCAGCAGCACCTGCGGGGAGATCGGCACCGGCTTCTCGAAGGTGCGCTTGCGGCCCTCGAAGCGGGTGTCGGCCTGCCCCGCCGTCATCGCCTGGTTCTGCAGGGGGCACTCGCCGCCCTTGTCGCAGACGGGGCAGTCCAGCGGGTGGTTGATCAGCAGCAGCTCCATCACGCCGCGCTGCGCCTTCTCGGCCACGGGCGAGGTCAGCTGCGTCCTGACGACCATGCCGTCCGTGCACGTGATGGTGCAGGAGGCCATCGGCTTGCGCTGGCCCTCGACCTCCACGATGCACTGCCGGCAGGCGCCCGCCGGGTCGAGCAGCGGGTGGTCGCAGAAGCGGGGGATCTCGATGCCCAGCAGCTCCGCGGCACGGATGACCAGCGTCCCCTTGGGGACGGAGATCGCCGCGCCGTCGATCGTGAGGGAGACGAGGTCCTCCGGCGGCGGCTCCGCGCCCCCTCCTCCGGAGGGGGCAGACGTCGTGACCGTCACGCGTTCACCTCCAGGTGGGAGTTCTGCGGGCCGTCGGCCCACAGGGTCGACTTCGACGGGTCGAAGGGGCAGCCCCGGCCCGTGATGTGCTGCTCGTACTCCGCGCGGAAGTGCTGCAGCGAGGAGAGGATGGGCGCCGCGGCGCCGTCGCCGAGGGCGCAGAAGGACTTGCCGTTGATGTTGTCGGAGATGTCGGCGAGCTTGTCGAGGTCGGACTTGCGGCCCTTGCCGGCCTCGATGTCGCGCAGCAGCTGGACCAGCCAGTAGGTGCCCTCGCGGCAGGGGGTGCACTTGCCGCACGACTCGTGCGCGTAGAACTCCGTCCAGCGGGTGACCGCGCGCACCACGCACGTCGTCTCGTCGAAGCACTGCAGCGACTTGGTGCCCAGCAGGGAGCCGGCGGCGCCCACGCTGTCGAAGTCCAGCGGCACGTCGAGGTGTTCGGCGGTGAACATGGGGCTGGAGGAGCCGCCCGGCGTCCAGAACTTCAGCCGGTGGCCCGGCCGCATGCCGCCGCTCATGTCGAGCAGCTGCCGCAGCGTGATGCCCATGGGCCCCTCGTACTGGCCGGGGTTCGCGACGTGGCCCGAGAGCGAATAGAGCGTGAATCCGGGGCACTTGTCGGTGCCCATCGAACGGAACCACTCCTTGCCCTTGCTGAGGATCGCGGGAACCGACGCGATGGACTCGACGTTGTTCACCACGGTGGGGCAGGCGTAGAGGCCCGCGACGGCGGGGAAGGGCGGCCGGAGCCGGGGCTGGCCGCGGCGCCCCTCCAGGGAGTCGAGGAGGGCGGTCTCCTCGCCGCAGATGTACGCGCCCGCGCCCGCGTGCACGGTCAGCTCCAGGTCCATCCCGGAGCCGAGGACGTTCTTGCCGAGGTAGCCCGCGGCGTAGGCCTCGCGCACGGCCTCGTGCAGCCGGCGCAGCACCGGCACGACCTCTCCGCGCAGATAGATGAAGGCCCGCTCGGAGCGGATCGCGTGGCAGGCGATCACGATGCCCTCGATGAGGGTGTGCGGGGCGGCGAAGAGCAGCGGGATGTCCTTGCAGGCCCCGGGCTCGGATTCGTCCGCGTTGACCACGAGGTAGTGCGGCTTGCCGTCGCCCTGCGGGATGAACTGCCACTTCATCCCGGTCGGGAAGCCCGCGCCGCCGCGGCCGCGCAGGCCCGAGTCCTTGACGTAGCCGATGACGTCGTCGGGGGCCATCGCGAGCGCCTTGCGCGCGCCCTGGTAGCCGTCGTGGCGCAGGTAGGTCTCCAGCGTCCAGGAACGCGGCTCGTCCCAGAAGGCGCTCAGCACGGGAGCGAGCAGCTTTTCCGGGCTCGTCTCCCCCATCGCTGGTGCCATGGTCATCCCTCCCCCTCCTCGCGATGCGGTGTGGGGCCGTCGCCCTGCGCCGGGGCGCTGCGGGGCGGGCCGACGCGAGGCGCGTTCTCGCCCTTGGCCAGCCGGAGCCCCGCCAGGGAGGCCGGGCCCGCGCCGCCGCTCGCCTCGACCGCGCCCGGGCGGGGGTCGGGGAAGCCGGCGAGGATCCGGGAGGTCTCCCGGAAGGTGCACAGCGGGGCGCCGCGGGTCGGCTCGGCGCCGCGGCCGGCGCGCAGGTCGTCCACGAGGGCCTTGGCGCTCTCGACCGTCTGGTTGTCGAAGAACTCCCAGTTGACCATCACGACGGGCGCGAAGTCGCAGGCGGCGTTGCACTCGACGTGCTCGAGGGTGACCTTGCCGTCGGGGGTGGTCTCGCCGTTGCCGATGCCGAGGTGGCGGCGCAGGCCCTCGAAGATGGCGTCGCCGCCCATGACGGCGCACAGGGTGTTGGTGCACACCCCCACCTGGTACTCGCCGCCGGGCTCGCGCCGGTACATGGTGTAGAAGGTGGCGACCGCCGTGACCTCGGCGCTGGTCAGGCCGAGCACCTCGGCGCAGAACCGCAGGCCGGTGCGGGTGACGTGGCCCTCCTCGGCCTGCACGAGGTGCAGCAGCGGCAGCAGGGCGCTGCGGCTGTCGGGGTAGCGGGCGATCACCTCCTGCGCGTCGGCCGCGAGCCGCTCCCGCACGTCGGCGGGATAGTCGGGCGCGGGAAGCCGAGGCATCCCGAGCTGTACGTCATGAGTCACCGGTCGACGCCTCCCATCACGGGATCGATGGACGCCACCGCGACGATCACGTCGGCCACCTGGCCGCCCTCGCACATCGCCGCCATGGACTGCAGGTTGGTGAAGGACGGGTCGCGGAAGTGGACGCGGTAGGGGCGGGTGCCGCCGTCGCTGACGACGTGGACGCCCAGCTCGCCCTTGGGCGACTCGACCGCGGCGTAGACCTGGCCGGGCGGGACCCGGAAGCCCTCCGTCACCAGCTTGAAGTGGTGGATCAGGGCCTCCATGGAGGTGCCCATGATCTTCTTGATGTGGTCGAGGGAGTTGCCGAGGCCGTCGGGGCCCAGGGCCAGCTGGGCGGGCCAGGCGATCTTCTTGTCCGCGACCATGACCGGGCCGGGGGCGAGCCGGTCCAGGCACTGCTCGATGATCCGCAGGGACTGGTGCATCTCCTCCAGGCGGATCAGGAAGCGCCCGTAGGAGTCGCAGGTGTCGGCGGTCGGCACCTCGAAGTCGTAGGTGTCGTAGCCGCAGTAGGGCTGGGACTTGCGCAGGTCGTGCGGCAGGCCGGTGGCGCGCAGGATGGGGCCGGTCGCGCCGAGGGCCATGCAGCCGGCGAGGTCGAGGTGGCCGACGCCCTGCAGGCGGCCCTTGAAGATGGGGTTGCCGGTGGCGAGCTTGTCGTACTCCGGCAGGTTCTTGCGCATCTTCTTCACGAACTCGCGCACCTGGTCCACGGCGCCGGGCGGCAGGTCCTGCGCGAGGCCGCCGGGGCGGACGTAGGCGTGGTTCATGCGCAGGCCGGTGATCAGCTCGTAGACGTCGAGGACGAGCTCGCGGTCCCGGAAGCCGTAGATCATGATCGTGGTGGCACCGAGCTCCATGCCGCCGGTGGCGATGCACACCAGGTGCGAGGAGATTCGGTTCAGCTCCATCAGGAGCACGCGGATGACCGTGGCGCGGTCGGGGATCTGCTCCTCGATGCCCAGGAGCCTCTCCACGCCGAGGCAGTACGCCGTCTCGTTGAAGAACGGCGTCAGGTAATCCATGCGCGTGACGAAGGTGGTGCCCTGGGTCCAGGTCCGGTATTCGAGGTTCTTCTCGATGCCGGTGTGCAGATAGCCGATGCCGCAGCGGGCCTCGGTGACGGTCTCGCCGTCGATCTCCAGGATCAGCCGGAGCACTCCGTGGGTGGAGGGGTGCTGCGGACCCATGTTGACGATGATGCGCTCGTCGTCGGCCTGTTTGGCGGTGGCCGCGAGTTCGTCCCAGTCGCCGCCGGTGACCGTGTAGACGGTGCCTTCCGTCGTCTCACGCGGGCTTGCTTGTGATGCGCTCATCAGCTGTACGACCTCCGCTCGTCCGGAGCCGGGATGCGGGCGCCCTTGTACTCGACGGGAATGCCGCCGAGGGGGTAGTCCTTGCGCTGCGGGAAGCCCTGCCAGTCGTCCGGCATCATGATCCGCGTGAGCGCGGGGTGGCCGTCGAAGACGATGCCGAAGAAGTCGTAGGTCTCGCGCTCGTGCCAGTCGTTGGTGGGGTAGACGTCGACGACCGACGGGATGTGCGGGTCGGCGTCGGGGGCGCTCACCTCCAGCCGGATCAACCGGTTGTGAGTGATCGAGCGCAGGTGGTAGACGGCGTGCAGCTCGCGGCCCTTGTCGCCGGGGAAGTGCACTCCGCTCACGCCCGTGCACAGCTCGAAGCGGAGCGCGGGGTCGTCGCGGAGGGTGCGGGCGGCGCGGGGCAGGTGCTCGCGCGCGATGTGGAACGTGAGCTCGCCGCGGTCGACGACGGTCTTCTCGATCACGTTCCCCGGGAGGAGGCCCTGCTCCTCCAGGGCGCCCTCGAACTCGTCCGCCACCTCGTCGAAGTAGCCGCCGTAGGGGCGGGTGGCCTCGCCGGGCAGCCGTACGGTCCGCACCAGGCCGCCGTAGCCGCTGGTGTCGCCGCCGTTGCGGGCGCCGAACATGCCGCGCTGGACGCGGACGGCCTCGCCGGTCTCCTCCCGCTGGGCGGGGACCTGCTCGGGGGGGACCCGTTCCTGCTCGCTCACCGCAGCAGCCCCTTCATCTCGATCAACGGCAGGGCTTTGAGGGCCGCCTCCTCCGCCTCGCGGGCGGCCTCCTCGCGGTGCACCCCGAGCTTCTCGCCCTGGATCTTCCGGTGCAGCTTCAAGATCGCGTCCATGAGCATCTCGGGCCGCGGCGGGCAGCCGGGGAGATAGATGTCGACCGGCACGATGTGGTCGACGCCCTGGACGATCGCGTAGTTGTTGAACATGCCGCCGCTGGAGGCGCAGACGCCCATGGAGATCACCCACTTGGGGTTGGGCATCTGGTCGTAGACCTGACGCAGGACGGGGGCCATCTTCTGGCTGACCCGGCCGGCGACGATCATCAGATCGGCCTGGCGGGGCGAGCCGCGGAAGACCTCCATGCCGAAGCGGGCCAGGTCGTAACGGCCGGCGCCGGTGGTCATCATCTCGATGGCGCAGCAGGCCAGGCCGAAGGTCGCCGGGAAGACGGACGACTTGCGGACCCAGCCGGCGGCCTGCTCGACGGTGGTCAGCGCGAAGCCGCTGGGCAGCTTCTCCTCGAGTCCCATGTGGTGCCCCCTAGTCCCATTCCAGGCCGCCGCGGCGCCAGACGTAGGCGTAGGCGACGAAGACGGTGAGCACGAAGAGCAGCATCTCCACGAGCCCGAACAGACCCAGGGCGTCGAAGGTGACGGCCCAGGGGTAGAGGAAGACGATCTCGATGTCGAAGACGATGAAGAGCATCGCCGTCAGGTAGTACTTGATCGGGAAGCGCCCGCCGCCCGCGGGCTGCGGGGTCGGCTCGATACCGCACTCGTAGGCCTCGAGCTTGGCGCGGTTGTACCTCTTGGGCCCGATGAGCGAGGCCATGACCACGGAGAAGATCGCGAAGCCTGCCCCGAGGGCTCCCAGTACGAGGATGGGCGCGTAGGCGTTCACCGCTCCTCGCTCCTTCCAGTCGACGCTGACTGCCGGCTTACCGGACCCGGTCGGGCGCCCCGCCCACGGTGACGACCACCGGAGATCACCGCGAAGATCACCGATATGTGAGGCAGTTCACAAGCCCGGGTCGATTGCATCCTATGCCCGCCGGTCTGTGATCTGCGACACGGGGTACACACCCGCGTTTGTGATCTCCACCACCTGACGAACGATCATCAAGTCGGATGAGCGGCGATCTTCATACACGAAGCGGCCGAGTGATCACCAGAGGTGACAATCGGACGCTCAGGGCCTGGTCGGAGACGTGTCGCACTATCAAGCGATGCCGCGCGCACGCAAATTGGCACCGGGTGCCTTCAACTGATATAGGAGCGCCGTTCACTGACCCGGCATCGCCCCGGAGGCCGCGCCGGGCAACGGCTGGTGTCTCCGTTCACGAGAGCTCGCACGGGGCGGGCGGGACGTGAGCTGCGCCACGCGCCGGACGGGTCTAGGGCCGGTTTTGCCGGGTAGCCTCGACACGTGAGCCGTGATGGTGATATGACCATCGCCGATCATGACCGATGGCCAAAACCCCATGCTGAGGCGGCTGATAGGGGTCGGCGGGGCGCGAGGCGCCGTGATGTTCCCGTGATCAAATGCCCGAATTCTGGGCGCGTCCACGTCAATTGTGACGCACGTCACCTTTATTGAACTCAACCTGCGCGGACTGATAGTCCGTTGTCCCATGTCCCCCAACGCGCACATAACCAGCCACCGGAAGCCCCGTCGTACGGCCACCCAGTCGTGGGTCGTCCGCACTGGTGTTGCCGGTGGCGTCCTCAGCACCCTGGCCGTGGCCGGCGCCGGTTCCGCCACCGCCGCCGAGAAGCCCGTCGAGGCGACCGTCGAGATGCCCGCGGTCAACGCGGCCCTGGCCACGTCCATCGCGCAGAGCGCGGCGGCCACCCAGCAGACCGCCTTCGACTACCAGGACCGCGCGCAGCAGGACGAGGCCACCAGCAAGGTCGAGGCCGCCGCCAAGAAGGCCGCCGACGAGGCCGAGCGCAAGGCGGAGGCCGAGCGCAAGGCCGCCGCGGCCAAGGAGAAGCGCGAGAAGGAGGAGGCCCGCGCCTCCCGCGCGAACGAGCGCCAGAGCCTGAGCAGCAAGTCCGCCGCCCAGACCTCCGAGGACGCCGACGCCGACGCCCCCGCCTCGTCCTCCTCCAAGAGCAGCGGCACCGCCACCGGCAGCACCGCCTCCCTGGTCTCCTTCCTCCGGGCCCAGGTCGGCAAGGCGTACGTGATGGGCTCCACCGGCCCGTCCTCCTACGACTGCTCCGGCCTGGTCATGGCCGCCTACAGCCAGATCGGCATCGACCTGCCGCGCGTCTCGCAGGACCAGTCGACGGCCGGCACCCAGGTGTCGACCTCGAACCTGCAGGTCGGCGACATCCTCTACTGGGGCTCCGCGGGCAGCGCGTACCACGTGGCCGTCTACATCGGCGGCGGCAAGTTCATCGGCGCGCAGAACCCGAGCACGGGCATCGTCGAGCGCGACATGAGCTACTCCCCGCCCACGGGTGCCGTCCGCGTCCTCTGACGCCGGACCGCCCAGCGGCTCGCACACCTGCGAAGGGCCGCCGTCCCACCGCTCGGGACGGCGGCCCTTCGGCATGCCCGCCGGCGGCCGTGTCCCCCGCACGGCCCGCGGCGCGGCCTGCCCGCACGGACACCCTGCGACCCCCGTCGCCCCCAGGACATCCGTGCCTCCCCCGGTACCGGGGCGGGCGCTCCGAGCCGCATGAGAAGCGCCCGTCCCGGTATGTGAAGTCTGCAAGCACCGTCATCGCGGGGACAAAGCCCTTCGGCGGCAGCCGAATCCGGGCTCCCCGTAAAGTTGTCCAGATCTGGACAGTTGGCCGATACCGCCGGGGCGCTACCTTCGGTCACCGTGCTGCGTATCCACTTCGGCCCCGAAGATCTCGGCAGGGTGCGCCTCGCGCCCGGCCCCGATCCGCTGGCGGAGGCGGCACTGAGCCTGCCCGTCCTGCAGAACCGGTGGATGGGCGGGATCGCCCTGGAGGGCTGGCGGCACCGCACCCAGCGCGGCCTGAGCCCGCTCATGCGGCCCCTGCTGGAGCTCGCCCCGGCCAACATGGGCGAGTACCTCCCCGAGGCGTTCCTGCACGCCGAGGACGGGGCCTGCTCGCTGGCGGAGAGCCTGGAGTCCGTGTGGTCCCTGCCGCGGAAGGTCTGGACGGCCGAGCTGGAGTGCGCGCTGGACCACCGCCCCGTGCCGCAGTGGTTCGGCGACCTGCACACCGCCGACCGCCCGGCCGCCCGGACCGTCGACCAGGCCTTCCGCTCGTACTGGGAGACGGCCCTCGCGCCGTACTGGTCGCAGGTCACCGCCTGCGTGCAGGCCGACCGCACGCGCCGCATCCGCACCGCCGCGGAACAGGGCGTCGAGCACCTGCTCGCCACCCTGCACCCCACCGTGCGCTGGGAGTCGCCCGTGCTGCACGTGCCCTGCATGCACAACGAGGGCTTCCACCGGGACTTCCACGACGTGCACCTGGCGGGCCGCGGCCTGACGCTCACGCCCTCGTTCTTCTGGCCGCACCCCACGGCGCGCGCCCACAGCGCGGACGACGAGGCGCCGATCGACCTGTGCTACCCCGTCGCCCTCGACCTGTCCGCCTACCAGGCGGTCCTCTCCCGCCCCACCGCCCCGGGCGGACTCGGGCGGCTGACCGCGCTGCTCGGACGCACCCGCGCCCGGGTGCTGGACGCGGCGGCCGAGGGCGGCAGCACCGCACAGCTCGCCCGCCGCACCGGCATCTCCCCGGCCTCGGCGAGCGAGCACGCGACCGTGCTGCGGGAGGCGGGCCTGCTCAGCACCACCCGCACGGGTCCCTCCGTGCACCACACGCTCACCCCGCTGGGACAGGCACTGCTCAACGGGGTGGTGTGATCAGCGGACCGGAGCGGGCGGTCCGGGGCGCCCGGAAGCCACCCGAAGGGTGGAAGCCCGTGCGGCGCCCGCGCGTCACGCCTTCGGCGCCACCCGGCTCAGCCCGTTGATGATGCGGTCCATCGCGTCCCCGCCCTGCGGGTCCGTCAGGTTCGCCAGCATCTTCAGCGTGAACTTCATCAGCAGCGGGTGCGTCAGGCCGTGCTGGGCGCCGATCTTCATCACCTTCGGGTTGCCGATGAGCTTCACGAAGGCCCGGCCGAGCGTGTAGTAGCCGCCGTAGGTGTCCTTGAGGACCTTCGGGTAGCGCTGCAGGGCCAGCTCGCGCTGGGCGTACGAAGCGCGCGCGTGGGCCTGGACGATGACGTCCGCGGCGATCTGCCCGGACTCCATGGCGTACGCGATGCCCTCGCCGTTGAACGGGTTCACCAGCCCGCCCGCGTCGCCGACCAGCAGCAGGCCGCGCGTGTAGTGCGGCTGGCGGTTGAAGGCCATGGGCAGGGCGGCGCCGCGGATCGGGCCCGTCATGTTCTCCGGGGTGTAGCCCCAGTCCTCCGGCATCGAGGCGCACCAGGCCTTGAGGACCTCGCGCCAGTCCAGCTCCTTGAAGGAATCGGAGGTGTTGAGCACGCCGAGGCCGACGTTGCTCGTGCCGTCGCCCATGCCGAAGATCCAGCCGTAGCCGGGCAGCAGCCGGTCCTTCGGGCCGCGCCGGTCCCACAGCTCCAGCCAGGACTCCAGGTAGTCGTCGTCGTGGCGCGGGGAGGTGAAGTACGTGCGCACGGCCACGCCCATGGGGCGGTCCTCGCGGCGGTGCAGGCCCATGCCCAGCGACAGCCGGGAGGAGTTGCCGTCGGCCGCGACGACCAGCGGGGCGCGGAAGGTGACCGGGGTCTTCTCCTCGCCCAGCTTCGCCTCGACGCCCACGATCCGGCCCGTGCGGTCGTCGATGACGGGCGCGCCCACGTTGCAGCGCTCGTACATCCGCGCGCCGGCCTTCACCGCGTTGCGGGCCAGCTGCTCGTCGAAGTCGTCGCGCTTGCGGACCAGTCCGTAGTCCGGGAAGGAGGCGAGATCCGGCCAGTCGAGCTGCAGCCGGACGCCGCCGCCGATGATGCGCAGGCCCTTGTTGCGCAGCCAGCCCGCCTCCTCGGAGATGTCGATGCCCATCGCCACGAGCTGCTTGGTGGCACGGGGGGTCAGCCCGTCGCCGCACACCTTCTCGCGCGGGAACGCCGTCTTCTCCAGCAGGAGGACGTCCAGTCCGGCCTTCGCGAGGTAGTACGCGGTGGTCGACCCGGCCGGGCCGGCCCCGACGACGATCACATCCGCGGAGTGTTCGGTATCGGTCACGGTCGGCTCTCCCGTTCGGCTGAGGACTGGTCACCCGAGTCTATGAGCCGCCCGGCCGCGGCCGGGCGGGGGCCACCCGGCCGTTCAGGGGGCGCCTGAGCGCGCCCGGCTACCCGGCCCGCCAGGAGCCGAGCGCCGTGTCGAAGGGCTTGCGGTACGCGTCCCCGCCGCCGTCCCGGCCGCGGAACATGATGGCGTACTCCGTGCCCGAACCGTCCACGTACGCCTGGTTGTGGCCGTGCATGGTGCGGCCCGAGGACTTCTCGACCCAGGTCCACTCCCACAGGGCGCCCGGGCGGCCCTGGAAGGTGTTGCGCGTCATCTTGACCCGCTTGTAGCCGTTCAGCTGGGCCACGCCCTTCTCCAGGTCCTGGAAGTGGTCGTAGGCGGACTGCTTGGTGCCGTGCACGATGCCGATGCGCAGGTACTCGCTGCCGGTGCGGCCCGCGTAGTCGATCTGGCCGCTCCCGTTGTCCTCCCGGCGCCACCCCTGGGGCACCGCGAGGGAGAACCCCTCCGGGGCGGACACGTTCTCGTACCCCGCGGGCGCGGGGCCGCCCGTCGCGGGCGCCGACGACGACGCGGACGGCGACGGCGAGGCCGAGGAGGACTCGGAGGCGGACGGGGACGCCGATGCGGAGGCGGAGGCCGAGGGCGACGCGGAGGGCGAGGCGGACGGCGACGGCGAGGGCGGGTTGCTCGGTGCCGCCGTGGGCGGCGCCGGCTCCACGGATTCGGTGTCCTCGATCCGGGCGGCGTCCCGCTTGCCGTCGTCCTTGCCCTGCGTCAGGAGGATCCCGCCGCCCACGGCCCCGCCGATCACCACGACCGCCACGGCGGCCGCCACCCAGCCGAGGTTGAGCCTGCGGCGGGCCTTGGGGAGCACGAAGAACTCGGGGGTGGGCCCGATGACGGCGAGCGGGCTCGCCTCCGGCGCGGGCGGGAAGGGCGGCGCGGGGTGGCCCGGTGCGGCGCCGGGCGTCGACGCGGGCGCGGGCGGCGGTACGGGTGCCGGTGCCGGCCCGGCGGCGGGCGCGGCCGGAGCGCCGGTGGTCGGCACGGTCCAAGGCGCGGGGGGCGGCGGGAGAACGGGGGGCACGGCGGCGGGGGCAGGGGCTGCCGGGGCCGGGGCCGCAGGAGCCGGGGCCGCAGAGGCAGGCGCCGCAGGAGCAGGCGCCGCGTCCGAAGCCGCCTTCGAAGCCGCCGCGTCCGAAGCCGGCGACGCGGCCGGCGACGCGGCCGGCGGGGCCGGTATCGCTGCCGCGCCCGGCTTCTCCGGTATCGCCGCCGCAGCCGGCGGCCCCGGTATCGGCGGGGCCTCCGCCCCGCCCCGCGGCCGTTCCCGCCCGCACTTCATGCAGAAGCGCGCTTCCGCGGGGAGCGTGGAACCGCAGTCGGGACAGCAGGGCAAGGTCATGGAGCGCTCCGGAGCTCGGGCGGGTCATTCGGAGGGCGGGGGTGGCTTGATCGTATCGACTCCGGACGCCCTGCCCATGACAATCCGTCAGCCCGCCGGCCCGGCCCCGGCCCCGGCCCGCTCCGGACGCGTCACGCCGGGAGCTTGGTGCCCCGGTGCAGGGCCACGACGCCGCCCGTGAGGTTGCGCCACGCGACCTTCGACCAGCCCGCCTCCTGCAGCAGCGCGGCGAGCTCCGGCTGGGCGGGCCAGGCGCGGATCGACTCGGCGAGGTAGACGTACGCGTCGGGGCTGCTGCTGACGGCCCGCGCGACCGGCGGCAGGGCCCGCATCAGGTACTCGCTGTAGACCGTGCGGAACGGCGCCCACGTGGGCGTGGAGAACTCGCAGATCACCACGCGGCCGCCGGGCCGGGTCACGCGCAGCATCTCGCGCAGCGCGCCGACGGTGTCCTGCACGTTGCGCAGTCCGAAGGAGATCGTGACGGCGTCGAACACCCCGTCCGCGAAGGGCAGCCGGGTGGCGTCGCCCGCGGTCAGCGGCATCCAGGGGTTGCGCTTCTTGCCCTCGCGCAGCATGCCGACCGAGAAGTCGCACGGCACGACGTAGGCGCCGGCCATGGTGAACGGCAGCGAGGACGTGCCCGTCCCGGCCGCGAGGTCCAGCACCTTCTCCCCCGGGCGGGCGTCGACGGCCCGGGCGACGGCCTTGCGCCACTGACGGGCCTGGCCGAGCGAGAGCACGTCGTTGGTGAGGTCGTATTTGGCCGCCACGTCGTCGAACATCGCGGCGACTTCGTGCGGCTGCTTGTCCAGGGATGCTCGGGTCACGACCCCATTGTTCACCCCCGGGGCGGGAGGGGACGCAGAGGGTTGGACGGGGACGGCGCGCCCGGGAAGGACCGGACGTCCTGCGGTGCCGACTGCGCACGTCCCGGGAGCCCCCGCTCCCCGGGACCGCCGGACCCCCCGCCCGGCGTTGCGCGCCCTTGCGGCCCGGCATGACGAACCGTTGCCAGGGCCCTCCACAGTGGCACCGCGGGACGTCCGTAGCGGCCGTCCCCGCGCTGCCCATCCTGCCCCGCGGAACGGACCGGGATCTTCCGCCTTGACGGGCCCCTGACGTGCGCGGACGCCCTCCATACGGCTCGTTGACGCCGGGTGTGCGGCGCCCGGCCGGCGGCCGCCCGCAGGCGTCCGCTCAGCGGCGCCGGTGGACCAGCCGCCCGGCGAGCACGGTGGCGACGCAGCTGCCCGCGCCCGCCGCCAGGAGCGCCGCCTCGTCCGGCACGTCGAAGGCGGCGAGGTCGGCCGGGCCGCCTACGGTCAGAGGCGCCTCGACGGAGCCGGGCAGGTCCCGGCCCTCCCGCAGGGGATCGAGGTCCGGAGCGCCGGCCGGGATCCCCTGCGCGAGGCGCGCCGGTACGACCCTCATCCCCGACCGGGCGACCGCGGTCGCCACCACCGGGTCCTGGAAGCCGCCCGTCGCGGCCACGGCCGTGGTGCCGTGCCGCAGCATCTGCTGCAGCCCCCGCCGGACGCTGCCCGCCCGGCGGGTCTCGGTCATCTCCAGCGCGGCCAGCCGCTCGCCGGTGAGCGGGCGGTCCCCCAGCTCGTCGTACTCGCGCGGATCCGGGAAATAGGCGTTCCCCAGCAGCCACGCCGCGTGCCACTGGCGCAGACCGGGCGTCAGCACGCCCGGCCAGCGCCGCACGCGCGCGCCCGGGAAGGCCGCGGCCACGTCCTCGTACGGGCCGGCCGCCGCGATCCTGTCGCCGTCCACCACCACCGCGCCGCCGGGCACCGCGGCGGCGCCGGGGGCGGCGGTCAGCAGCAGGCCGGCGGTGTGGATCGTCAGCACGGCATCGTCAGCACGGGTCCGGTGTCAGCTCGCGTCGATGAGCTTCAGCTCGGGGTGGGCCGTGCCGCCCTCGATCGCCGTCGACGACAGGTGCGAGACGACGCGGTCGTCGACCGGGTCGTTCGCCGGGTCGTCGTGCACGAGCAGGTGCTCGTACGTGGTGGCGCGCTGCGCCGGGACGCGGCCCGCCTTGCGGATGAGGTCGATGAGCTCCATGCGGTTGGAGCGGTGCTTGGCACCGGCGGAGGAGACGACGTTCTCCTCCAGCATCACCGAGCCCAGGTCGTCCGCGCCGTAGTGCAGCGAGAGCTGGCCCGCCTCCTTGCCGACGGTCAGCCAGGAGCCCTGGATGTGGGCGACGTTGTCGAGGAACAGCCGCGCGATGGCGATCATCCGCAGGTACTCGAAGACGGTCGCCTGCGTACGGCCCTTCAGCACGTTGTTCTGCGGCTGGTAGGTGTACGGGATGAAGGCGCGGAAGCCGCCCGTGCGGTCCTGCACGTCACGGATCATCCGGATGTGCTCGATCCGCTCGGCGTTGGTCTCGCCGGTGCCCATCAGCATGGTGGAGGTCGACTCGACGCCCAGGGTGTGGGCAAGCTCCATGATCTCCAGCCAGCGCTCGCCGGACTCCTTCAGCGGCGCGATGGCCTTGCGGGGCCGGGCGGGCAGGAGTTCGGCGCCGGCGCCCGCGAAGGAGTCCAGGCCGGCGGCGTGGATGCGGCGGATGGCCTCCTCCGCGCTCACCCCGGAGATCCGCGCCATGTGCTCCACCTCGGACGCGCCGAGGGAGTGGATCACCAGCTGCGGGAACTCCTTCTTGATGGCGGAGAAGTGCTCCTCGTAGTACTCCACGCCGTAGTCCGGGTGGTGGCCGCCCTGGAACATGATCTGCGTGCCGCCGAGCTCCACGGTCTCCGCGCAGCGGCGCAGGATGTCGTCGAGGGGGCGCGTCCAGACCTTGTCGCTCTTCGGCGGGGCGTAGAAGGCGCAGAACTTGCACGCGGTGACGCACGAGTTCGTGTAGTTGATGTTGCGCTCGATGATGTACGTCGCGATGTGCTCGGTGCCCGCGTAGCGCTTGCGGCGGGCCGCGTCGGCCGCCGCGCCGAGCGCGTGCAGCGGCGCGGAGCGGTAGAGCTCCAGCGCCTCCTCGGGAGTGATGCGGCCACCGGCGGCGGCGCGGTCGAGGACGGCTGTGACATCAATGGTCGTGAGGTCGGCCTTCTCGCTCACCGGGGCGTCCCTTCGGAGGGGGTTTGACACGACCGCCAGCCTACGCCAGCCCTCATCCCTCCCGGCGGGTGAGGGTTGCATGGGGGCTGCCGCCCTTGGTGTCCTCGGACGTGTACATGAGCTTGCCGTCGGCGGCCAGGGAGAACGTGATCCGCGCGGTCTCGCCCGTGCACCCGAGCGACGGCGTGCCGTCGGTGGCCTCCTCCAGGGTGAGCCGGGTGGGGACGGCGGTGAGCAGCTTGCCCTTGCTGTGGCACTCCAGGACGTTGAGCGCGGAGTAGGTGGTGCGGACGACGTAGGTGCCGGGGGCGCCGTCGGCGATGACGGCGGTCATCGTCCCGTTGGGGGTGCCGTCGCTCTGGACGACCTGCCCGGTCCAGGTGCCGAGGAACTGCTCGGGTACGGACTTCGCCCGGCCGCCTCCGGTGCCGCCGGTCCCGCCCTTGTCGCCGCCCCCGCCCCGCAGGAGGCCGGAGCCGAGGATCGCGGCGACGGCCGCCGCGACCAGGAGCGCACCGACCGCGACGAGCACGGCCCTCGTTCTGCGCCGTCCCTCTCCGGCTCTCCGGGCGGGCTCCGCGGCCTCCGCCGCGGGCGGCTGCCCGGCACCCCACGGGAGCGGCACGGCGTCCGCCGGGGACGCGGCGCCGGTGGGAGGCGGGGCGGCGCCCGCCCGGAGCGGGCCCGCGTCCAGGGCCGTGGGCGCGCCCCCTTCCAGGTCCAGCAGCTCCACCGCGCGCCGGCTCACGCGCTCCACCACGGGCCCGGGCAGCCAGCCCGCGCCCACCAGGGCACCGGCGCCGTCCGGGGCCAGCCGGCGGGCGACCTCCTCCGGGGCCGGGCGGGCCACCGGATCCTTGGCCAGACATTCACCGGCCAGGGAGCGCAGGTCCCCGGTGAGGCCCGGGCCGAGGACCGGCGCCTCGTGGACGACCTTGTAGAGCAGCACCGCCGCGCCGTCCCCGGCGAAGGGCGCCTCGCCCGTGGCCGCGTAGGCGAGCACGGCCCCCAGCGAGAAGACGTCCGCCGCACCCGTCACCCCGTGGCCGAGGATCTGTTCCGGGGCCATGTAGCCGGGTGAGCCGACCGAGACGCCCGTGGCGGTCAGCGACGCCGTGCCGTCCGTGGCCCGGGCGATGCCGAAGTCGATCAGCCGGGGCCCGTCGAGGGTGAGCAGCACGTTGGACGGCTTGACGTCGCGGTGGACGAGGCCGAGCGCGTGGACGGCCGCCAGGGCCTCCGCGAGCCCCGCGCCGAGGGCCCGCACCGTCCGCTCGGGCTGGGGGCCGCCGGCCAGGACGGCCTCGGTGAGGGACGGGCCGGCCACGTAGCCGGTCGCCACCCAGGGCACGGCGGCGTCCGGGTCCGCGTCCAGCACGGGAGCCGTCCACGACCCGCCCACGCTGCGTGCGGCCTCGACCTCGCGCCGAAAGCGCGCGCGAAACTGCTCATCCAGGGCAAAATGGGGATGAACGGCCTTGACCGCGACGGTCCGGCCGCCGGCACTGCGACCCAGGTACACGCGGCCCATGCCGCCCGCCCCCAGCCGGCCCAGCAGCCGGTACACACCGATGACCTGCGGATCTTCCGGCAGCAAGGGTTCCATCGGGCCTTTCGCCTCCCCCGGCGGGGGCCTGGGGCCCCGGTTTTTCGGCCTATGACTCAATTCACGGGGTGTCCCAGGAACCCCCCAGGGCGGTTTCCCCATCCACCAGGACGGAACAAACCGTCATGTCCTTCGGGGCAGCAGCAACGTCCGGAGCGACGCGATGACGTACTCGCAAGATGGGGCCTACCAGTCCCAGGGCCACCGCCGCGCATCCCGCGCCAAACGATGGACGATCATCGTGGCGTCCATAGCCGTGGTCGGCCTGATAGCCGCCGGCATCATGAACTACTTCAAGTTCGGGCCGTTCTCGGACAAGGGCAAGCCGGTCAGCTTCGGCCAGGACCAGCCCGGCGGCGGCCAGGCGGGCGGCGCCAACGGCCCGCAGAAGGCGGACTCCAAGGTCCTGATGCCGACGGGCCCCAAGGCCGAGTTCAAGAACACCAGCACCCTGTCGGACGGCACCCAGGTCGCCGTGACGACCCTGGACGGCAAGAAGTCCGGCTTCAAGGGCAAGGTGTGGGTCTGGGCGCCCAAGGCGTACAACGACCCGAAGTTCAAGGACCACGGCTTCCCGGTCCTCATCGCGCTCCCCGGCGGCCCCGGCTTCCCGAACAACTACTGGATGGACGACGGAGGCCTGCACCTCGAGTCGTCGGTCACCAAGTGGTACAACGAGGGCAAGGGCAAGCCGTTCATCCTGGCCATGCCGGTCCTCAACCCGAAGCCGGACGACGGCGGCCTCTACTGGGACGGCAGTGACATCCCGGGCCAGCCCAAGATGGGCACCTGGCTGACCGAGGACGTCCCGGACCTGGTGAAGGCCAACTTCCGCACGGTGAAGTCGCGCGACGGCTGGGCGTTCATGGGCTCCTCCTCCGGCGCCTTCTCCGGCCTGAAGGCCGTCCTGAAGCACCCGGACAAGTTCAAGGCCGTGATCGCCTCCGGCCCGGACATCGTCCCGGACTCCCCGCTGTGGAAGGGCCACGAGAAGGAGAAGGCCGAGAACAACCCCGAGGTCCTCGCGAAGAACCTGATCGCCGCGAACAAGCCCGGGACCGACGTCTACCTCGCGTTCCAGTACGGGACGAAGGAGGCCAGCGTCATCCCGCACGTGGACAAGTTCATCGCGACCTACGGCAACAAGGGCCCGGTCCACACGCGCCTGCAGAAGATCGAGGGCGGTCGGCACAACGCCAAGACCTACATCGAGGGCATGAACGCGGGCAGCATGCAGTGGATCAGTGAGCACATGGTGGGCCCCGTCGCCCCGTAGCCTCCAGGCTGACTGCTTGTTCCAGGAGCCCTGATCCCCTCCGGGGGGTCAGGGCTCCAGCAGTTCCACCCGCACGTCGGCCGGGAAGCCCGTCGTCGGGCCCGTGCGGCGGGCGAACTCGGTGACGCCCGCGAGCTGGTCCGGGCCGAAGCGGAAGTCCAGCGTCGTGAAGTAGCGCTCCAGCAGCCCGGCGTCGAAGGCCTCCCAGCGCGCCGCCTGCTCGGCCACCTTCGCCACCTCCTCCAGGGAGACGTCCCGGGAGGCCAGGAAGGCCTCGTGGACCTTGGCCACGATGTGCGGCTCGCGGGCCAGGTACTCCCGGCGCACGGCCCACACCGCGAAGACGAACGGCAGCCCCGTCCAGTCCTTCCACATCTGCCCGAGGTCGTGGACCTCCAGGCCCAGCCGCGGGGCGTCGTGCAGGGAGGCCCGCAGGGCGGCGTCCCCGATCAGCACCGCGGCGTCCGCCTCGCGCATCATCAGGCCCAGGTCCGGCGGGCAGGTGTAGTAGTCCGGCTGCACGCCGTACCGCTCGGCCAGCAGCAGCTGCGCCAGCCGCACGGAGGTGCGGGAGGTGGAGCCGAGCGCGACGCGGGCGCCGTCCAGCCGGTCCAGGGGGACCTGCGAGACGATCACGCAGGACATGACCGGGCCGTCGCAGCCCACGGCGATGTCGCGCAGGGCGACCAGGTCGTCCGCGTTGCGCAGGAACTCGACGAGGGTGACCGGGGCGATGTCCAGCTCGCCCTCGATCAGCTGCCGGCTGAGCTTCTCCGGGGTGTCCTTGGTCAGGTCCAGGTCCAGCAGGGTGCCGGTGCGCGCGAGGCCCCAGTAGAGGGGCACGCAGTTCAGGAACTGGATGTGACCCACGCGCGGACGGCTGCGCTGGGGGGTGCCGGCTTCGGGGTCGGTCTCTACGGCCGAGGCAGAAATGTCCACATCCGGAGGCTAGCCCCGGGCGGCCGGGACGGCGGGGGCGGGGTGCGCCCGGGCGGTGCCCGACTGGGGATCTTTTCCGTCAGGAACACCGGGAAAACCATCCGACAGCGTGATCTTCAACTCCTTCCGCGCGAGAACCCTCGCGTGCTAGGCTCGCCGCAAGTTGCAGTTTGGTTTCCCTTGCAGTACAGAGCCTGCGGAGCATGTGACCCGCAGGCTTTTGTAGTTTTCAGACTTCTCGCAGGTTCTGGAGCAGGGCAACCCTTTGGGCCCAAGGAGGGCTTTATGGCTACCGGAACCGTGAAGTGGTTCAACGCTGAAAAGGGCTTTGGCTTCATCGCCCAGGACGGCGGGGGCCCCGACGTCTTCGTCCACTACTCCGCGATCAACGCCTCTGGCTTCCGCTCCCTCGAGGAGAACCAGCAGGTCAACTTTGACGTCACGCAGGGCCCGAAGGGCCCGCAGGCGGAGAACGTCACCCCGGTCTGATCCTCGGATCCCTCCGGTGCGACGGCTCGACCGATCGCGGTCGACGCGCTGTACCCAAGGAGCCCTGCTCCTCCGCTTCGGCGGAGGGGCGGGGCTCCTGCCTTTCCCCTACCCGTCGCTGATCGTTAACCCTCCCTTAGCGACTTCTTGTTGACCAGTTTCTTTCACTTTCTGTCGTACAACGCATTGATTTCGATCGCATAGCGTTCGGCGATCACGGACCGCCGGACTTTGAGGGTCGGCGTCAGCGTCCCGTCCGCCACTGTGAAATCTCCGTCAAGAATCCCGAAGGCCCGAATCCGGGCCGGCCGGGACGCCGTTGCGTTCGCCGCCTCCACCGCCTCCGCGCACAGCGCCCGCACCGCCGGGTGCCGGGCCGGCCGGCCGCCGAGGTCCACGCCCTCGCGCGCCGCCCAGGCCCCGACCTCCTCCGCGTCCAGCGTGAGCAGCGCCACCGGATAGGGGCGGCGGTCGCCGATCAGCACGGCGCGGGAGACCCAACGGGACTGCTGCACGGCGAACTCGACCGGCGACGGCGCGAGGTTCTTGCCGCCCGACGTGATGATCAGGTCCTTCTTCCGGCCGGTGATCGTGAGATAGCCGTCCGCGTCGAGCGCGCCGAGGTCCCCCGTGTGCAGCCAGCCCTCCGTATCCCGCATCCCGGCGGTCGCGGCCGGGGCGTTGCGGTAGCCCGCGAAGACCCCCGGGCCGCGGGCCAGCACCTCGCCGTCCTCCGCGATCCGCACCTCTACGCCGGGCACCGGCCTGCCCACCGTCCCGGGGCGGACCCCGCCCGGGTGGTTCAGGGTGATCACGCCGGTGGCCTCCGTCATGCCGTAGCCCTCGTAGAGGGCGATGCCGCAGGCGCGCAGGAAGTCCAGGGTCTGCGGGGCGATCGGGGCCGCTCCGGTGACGGCAAGCTTCAGCCGTCCCCCGAAGGCCGCCCGGACCCGTGCGAACACGCTCTCGTCCGCCGCCCGCCAGGCCGCGAGCAGTTCACCCGCCGGCTCCTCGCCCCGCGCGCGCACGCCGGCGGCCTCCAGCCCGGTCCGCACCGCCGCCTCAAGGCGGGCCCGGCCGTCCGGCCCCGAGGCCTCGGCCAGCGACACCACCGTCGCGTGCACCTTCTCGAACAGGCGCGGTACGGACGGCAGGTGCGTGGGCCGCACCTCGGCCAGCTCGGCGACGACGTCCTCGATCCGCCCGCCGAAGTAGCACAGGGTGCCGCCGCGGACGAACACCGACAGCTGGATCAGCTGGGCGAGGAGGTGCGCGAGGGGCAGGTAGAGGTACGTGACGTCGCCGGGCCCGCCCCCGACGAGGTCGGCGGAGGCGTCGTCGACGGCCGTGAAGTTGCCGTGCGTGAGACAACAGCCCTTGGGCGGGCCGGTGGTGCCGGAGGTGTAGACGACGGCGCACAGGTCGGCCGGGGTGACGGCCGCGCTCCGGGCGAGGAGTTCCGCCGCGGGCACCTCGCCGTGGGGCAGCGGGTCGTCCATCAGCACCACGTGCCGCAGTTCCGGCAGCTTGCCGCGGACGGCCGTCACGCGCGCCGCCAGGTCCGCGTTCCCGCACACGGCCACGGAGGCCCCCGAGTCGGCCAGCACCCAGGTCAGTTCCTCGTCGCCCGCCGTCGGGTAGACGGGCACCACGACGGCGCCGGCGGCCAGCGCGCCGAAGTGGGTACGGGTCCATGCCGGACTGGTCTCGGAGAGCACGGCGACACGGTCCCCGGGGCGCACCCCGAGGGCCATCAGACCGCGCCCGGTCTCCTCCACGGCGGCCCACAAGGCGTCGTAGGTGAGCTCCGCCCACCCTTCGCCGCGGCGGAACCGCTGGGCGGGCACGGGGCCGTGGTGCCCGGCGGCCCACCGGGCGAGAACGGCGAGCGTACGGGGGCGCTGGCGCGGCATCGCTTCCTCCCTGGTGGCTGATCCCTGCTCGGCACCGCCGGACCACCCGGGCCCCGCGTAGGAGCGCATCCGCGTACGGGCGCACCCGCGTGCGAGCGCGCCCCGTGCCGGGGCCTTCCCGAACGTTAGGGACGTTCGCCCGCGCAGGGGATGACCGGAACGGTCGGCCCCACTGACCCCGGCGCTCAACGGAGTTACCGTCATCCGTATGACGAGTCGCACGATCACCGTGCATCACGTACGCGCCACCCTCACCGGCCCGCGGCGACTCGGCATCGAGACCGTGCCGCTCCTGCAGAGCGCCCGCATCCCCCCGCTGCTCCTCGGCGACGCGCACGCGCGCGTGTCGCCCGAGCAGTTCACCCGCCTGGTCACCGCCGTCCGGCAGGCCACCCGCGACGAGTTCCTGGGCCTGGGGCCCGAGCCCAGCCGGCCCGGCACGTTCGCGATGATGTGCCACGCGAGCATCGGCTGCCCCGACCTCGGCACGGCCCTGCGCCGCGCCACCCGCTTCTACGGCCTCTTCCC
The DNA here is from genome assembly GCF_001445655.1 of Streptomyces roseifaciens. Lineage (NCBI taxonomy): Bacteria > Bacillati > Actinomycetota > Actinomycetes > Kitasatosporales > Streptomycetaceae > Streptomyces > Streptomyces roseifaciens. Next base: position 51,520 of record NZ_LNBE01000007.1, on the reverse strand, counting down.
CGGCGGCCCCGACCTCGCCGTCGAACGCACCGGCCCCGACGCCGCGTTCGCCGTGCGCACCGATCTGCGGGCGCTCGCCGAGGCCCCCTTCGTCGCCGAGTGCCTGGTGCTGGTCTGGCACCGCGTGGCGAGCTGGCTGATCGGCCGCAGGATCCCCCTGCGCTGGGCGGAGTTCGCACACCCGGCGCCGCCGTACGCGGGCGAGTACGGCCTGCTGTTCGGCTGCCCGGTCCGCTGCGGCGCGCCGCGCACCCGCGCCGGGTTCGACCCGCGCTGGCTGGCCGCGCCCGTCGTCCGGGACGAGGCCGGCCTGGCGGAGCTGCTGCGGCGCGCGCCCGCCGGGCTGCTCAGCCGCCGCGAGTACGGCACGACGGTCGCCGAGCAGGTGCGGCACGCCCTGGCGCGGGCCCTGCGGGAGGCGGCGGCCCCGCAGCGCCGGGCGGCCCGGCTGCCGGAGGTGGCGCAGCTCGCCGCGCGGCTCGCGGTCAGCCCGGCGACGCTGCGGCGGCGGCTGCAGGAGGAGGGCACGTCCTACCGGCGGCTGCGCGACCAGGTGCTGCGGGAGGCGGCGGTGGCCGGGCTGGCGGAGGGGCGGGAGCCGATCGCGGAGCTATCGGCGCGGCTGGGCTTCTCGGAGGACACGGCCTTCCACCGCGCGTTCCGCCGCTGGACGGGCACCACGCCGGGGGCGTACCGGCTCCGGGGCGGGCGCGAACGGGGTCAGCAAGGCCGACCGTGAACGGGGTCAGCAAAGCTGAGCTTTCCGGTCAGCTTCTTTCCTACCCGTCAGTCACTACGGTCTCCCCGACTCCCGCCGTCCCCGGGGAGTTTCGCGGAGGGGATCCGCGACGAGACATGAGTGACCCCTCACCACTGCACTGTCGGGAGAGCCGCATGCACTTGCGTAGGCACCTGCGTACGAAGGCCTGGGCCGCCGTCGCCGCGCTGGCCGTCTCACTGGGCCTCGCGGGCACGGCGGGCGCCGCCGGGCCCGTGCCCGCCACCGCGCCGGGTGACGTCGTCACCTCCGCGCCGACGTCCTTTCACCCGCTGCCCGGCCAGCCCACCGGCACCAAGGCCTGGCACGTCACCTACCGCTCCACCACGGCCAAGGGCGCCCCCAACGTCGTCTCCGGGACGGTGATCGTCCCCCAGGACGGCAGAAAGGGGCCGCGCCCGCTCGTGACGTACGCCGTGGGGACGATCGGGCTCGCCGACCACTGCGCCCCGTCGGCCGGCTTCCCGTACGGGACGACGGTGGAGGCGAACCTGATCCAGCAGCTCACGCTGCGCGGCTGGGCGGTGGCCGTCACCGACTACGAGGGCCTCGGGACGCCCGGCGACCACACGTACACCGTCGGCCGGGCCGAGGGCCACGCCGTCCTCGACGCGGCCCGCGCCGCCCTGCGGCTGCCGGAGGCCGGGCTGGCCGAGAGCTCGCCGGTCGGCATCATGGGCTACTCGCAGGGCGGCCAGGCCGCCGGCTGGGCCGCCGAGCTGCACGCGTCGTACGCCCCCGAGCTGAACCTCAAGGGCACGGCCGCGGGCGGCGTCCCCGCCGACCTCGTCGAGGTCGCCGAGTACAACGACGGCGGCATCGGCGGCGGCCTGGTCCTCATGGGCGCGATCGGGCAGGACGCGGCCTTCCCCGAGCTGCGCCTCGGCTCCTACCTCAACGACAAGGGCAGGCGGCACGTCGACTTCCTCAAGAAGCACTGCGTGGTCGCGAACGCCGCCGCGGGCCTGTTCAAGCGGATCTCGGACGTGACGGTCAGGAACCCGCTGCACGAGCCGGACTGGCAGCGCATGCTGCACTCATCCGACCTCGGCACCCGCGCCCCCGACCGGCCCGTCTACCTCTACCACGGCACCCTCGACGAGCTCATCCCCTACAAGGGCGCCCAGCAGCTGCGCGCCGCCTGGTGCACGAAGAGGGCAGCCGTGCAGTGGAAGTCGCTGCCGCTGGCCGAGCACGTCGTGGGCGTGATCGCGGAGTCCGTCCCGGCGGCGAACTGGCTCGCCGACCGGTTCGCCGGCAGGTCCGCGGCGGGCAACTGCTGATCGCGTCGGGCGCTGGACCGGGCGGCCCCCGGTTCAGCGCTCGTACAGCCGCTCCACCTCCTCCGCGAAGTCCCGGGCGATGACCTCCCGCTTGAGCTTCATGGACGGCGTGAGGTGGCCGGCCTCCTCCGTGAAGTCCACGGGCAGGACGGCGAAGCGGCGAATCGATTCCGCCCGCGAGACCAGGGCGTTCGCGTCATCCACCGCCGTCTGCAGCTCGGCCAGGAGCTCGCCGTCCCGCACCAGCTCCTCCGGCGGCAGGCCCTCCTTGCCGTGCATGCGGCACCAGTGGGCGATACCGTCGGCCTCCAGGGTGAGGAGGGCGGTGATGCAGGGGCGGTTGTCGCCGACGACCATGCACTGGCCGACCAGGGGATGCGCGCGCAGCCGGTCCTCCAGCGGCGCGGGCGCGACGTTCTTGCCCCCGGAGGTGACGAGCAGCTCCTTCTTCCGGCCGGTGATGGTGAGGTAGCCGTCCGCGTCGAGCGCCCCCAAGTCGCCGGTGGGGAACCACTCCCCCGGCGCCGCGGGCACCGCCTTCCCCAGCTCGCCGTCCCAGTAGCCGGCGAAGACGTGCCCGCCGCGCAGCAGCACCTCGCCGTCCTCCGCGATCCGCACGGCGCCGCCGGGCAGCGGCCAGCCGACCGTGCCGAGGCGGGGACGGTGCGGCGGGGTGACGGTGGCGGCGGCCGTGGTCTCGGTGAGGCCGTAGCCCTCGAACACCTCGATGCCCGCGCCCGTGCAGAAGGCCGCGAGGCGCTCGCCGAGCGGGGAACCGCCGCTGAGCACGTAGCGCACCTCGCCGCCCAGGGCGGCGCGGATCCGGCGGTAGACCAGCGGGTCGTACAGGGCGCGGGCCGCGCGCAGCGCCGGGCCGGGACCCGGGCCGGTGCCGTGCCGGCGGGCCGCCTCCGCCTCGCCCCAGCGCCGGGCGACGCGGGCGGCGCGGTCGAAGGAGGCGGCGCGGCCCAGCTTCTCGGCGGTCGCCCGGCCGGTGTTGTAGACCTTCTCCAGCACGTAGGGGATCACGAGCAGGAAGGTGGGCCGGAAGCCGGCGAGGTCCGCGAGCAGGTCCTCGGTGCGCAGGGAGGGGGCGTGGCCCACGCGGACGCGGGCTCGCATACAGCCGACGGCGACGGTCCGGCCGAAGACGTGCGAGAGGGGGAGGAAGAGGAGCGTGGCGGCGGGCGCCTTGCCGGCGGCCTTGAAGAGGGGGTGCAGCAGCTCGGTGGAATTGTCGACTTCGGTGAAGAAGTTGGCGTGGGTGAGGACACAGCCCTTGGGCCGGCCGGTGGTACCCGAGGTGTAGATGAGGGTCGCGATGTCGTCGGGGCCGCGGGTGGCGCGGGCCTCGGTGACGGCCGTCCCGGGCAGGCCGCGGCCCGCGGCCATCAGGCGGGGAACGGCGCCCGCGTCGAACTCCCACAGGTGGGCGAGGCCCGGGAGGGCACTGCGCTCGGCCGCCACGAGCCGCGCCTGCTCCGGCCCCTCGACGACGCAGGCGGCGGCCCCGGAGTCGTGCAGGATCCAGCGGACCTGCGCGGCGGAGGAGGTGGGGTAGACGGGGACGGTGACCAGCCCGGCGGCCCAGGCGGCGAAGTCCAGGAGCGTCCACTCGTAGCGGGTGCGGGCCATGATGGCGAGCCGGTCGCCGGGCCGCAGCCCGTGGGCGATCAGGCCCTTGGCGGTGGCGAGCACCTCGGCCGCGAAGGTGGCGGCGCTGACGTCGCGCCAGGTGCCGTCGGGCTGCTTGCGGCTGAGGACGGGGTCGGCGGGGGCCTCGGCGGCGTTGTCGAAGGGCAGGTCGCCGAGGGACCCCCGGGAGACGGGCGGGACGAGCGGCGGGAGGGACGCCTCGCGGACGACTCCCTCGACGAAGGTGACGCGGGGTGGGGCGACGCTGTGCGGTACGGACACGTGCGGCTCCCTACTGGGCGGTAAATGGCGGCAATCTACGCCTCGGGAGCCGCTCCCTCCAGACCGCCGCTAGTCCTTACGGCCACCCGCCGTCTGCCCGTTTTGCCGATACGTGCCCCGTTGCGCCCGTTTTAGCGTCGTGGCCATGAACACCACGCGAAGCACCCGCACCGCACTCCGTACCGCCATAGCCACCGCCGTGCTCGCCGGCACGGTCGCCGTGCCCACCGCGGCGCTCGCCGCGGACGGCGGCGGCACCGCCGGCACGCCGGGCGCGACCTCCGGGGCGCCGTCCCGGCCGGACACCGGACAGGACACCGCCGAGGAGACCGCCAGGGACACCGGCAACGACACGAAGCAGGACGCCCGGAAGGGCGACACCGGCGGCTCACGGCGCACCGTGCAGCTGAAGGACGGCAAGTACGCCGTCATCACCAAGCTCGGCGACGGCTCCTACAAGGCCGTCGTCACCGGCCCGGACGGCTTCGTCTTCGCCACGCTCACCGCCTCCGCCCCCTCCGTCACCCTCGACGGCGGCCTGAAGGTGACCCTCGACCGGAAGACCGGCCTGATCACCCAGACCACCGTCAAGAGCAGGAACGGCGAGGCCGCCCGCGACACCGCCGCCGGGAACACCGGGAACACCGGGAAGGCCGCGGAGAAGACCGCGAAGAAGACCGCCGACCACGGGAAGACCGGCGACGCCACCGGCAAAACGCCCCCCAAGGGCGGCGTCGCCGCCGGCGAGGCGCCCCAGGAGCGCCCGGACACCGACCCCGCCCTCATCGGCGGCGCGCTGGCGGCGGCGGGCGTCCTCGGCGGGGCCGGGGTGCTCACCGCGCGCCGCCGCAAGGGCGTGCAGCGCTGAGCGGGCCGCAGGCCCCGCACCCGGACTCCGCCGGCGTCAGGAACGGGCGGGCGCCCAGCGCCGCCCGTTCCTCAGATTCTCCAGCCCCGTCCAGGCGAAGTTCATGAGCGTCTCCGCCGTCTGCCGCTCGCAGGAGCCGGTGCCGTCACGCTCGTTGGACCACCCCGCGAGCGACTCGGCCGCACCCACCAGGGCGTGGGCGAGGCCCGCGACCTCGACCTCGGGCAGCGGCTCGGTGCAGCCGCCGGCCTCGGCCGTCTCCGTGATCAGCCGGGTGACGACGTCCACGAGCCGCTGCCGCAGCGCGGCCACCTCCAGCGCGAAGGGCTCCCCGTGGGTGCGCGCCTGGCAGTGCAGCACCGCCCAGCCGTCGGGGTGCGCGGCGGTGTGCGCGAAGAACCCGCGCAGCCCGTTCCACAGCCGCCGGTCGGCCGGGGCTCCCGGGTCCACCGCCGCCTGGACGGCCGCGATGAGCGCCTCCGCCTCGCGCCGGATGCAGGCGCTGAAGAGGTCTTCCTTCGAGTGCAGGTAGAGGTAGACCAGGGGCTTGGACGCCCCGGCCAGCTCGGCTATCTCGTCCATCGACGCGGCCCGGTACCCCCGGCGCGCGAACACGGCCACGGCGGCGTCGAGCATCTGGCGCTCGCGCACCTCCCGCGGCATGCGCTTCGTCCTGCCCTTCGGCTTCCCCTGGGCCTGAAGTACGTCGGTCTGTGCAGCATTCACGACAAACATCCCTCCGCCCCCGTCACGTTACCGGCAGGTAATGTTACGGGGTGGAGGGATGCGGGGTAGGGCCGTTCGGTCCACTCCCTACGGACGGGTCAGTCAAGATCCCGTCAGGCGGCGTGGACCGGCCCCGTCAGGCAGCCGGGAACCGGACCGTCAGGCGGCCACGGGCTGGGGCTGCGCGTCCACGCGGGACTCGCCGTCCTCCAGACGGGAACCGTCGGCCGTCGCGTACGCCGCGCGGTCCAGGATCCCCTCCCGGGAGGCCACCAGGATCGGCACGACCGACTGACCTGCAACGTTCGTGGCGGTGCGCATCATGTCCACGATCGGGTCGATCGCCAGCAGCAGGCCCACGCCCGCCATCGGCAGCCCCAGCGTCGACAGCGTCAGGGTCAGCATCACCGTGGCGCCGGTCAGGCCGGCGGTCGCGGCAGAGCCGATCACCGAGACGAAGGCGATCAGGATGTAGTCCTTGACCTCCAGCGGCACGTCGAAGACCTGCGCGACGAAGATCGCGGCGATGGCCGGGTAGATCGAGGCGCAGCCGTCCATCTTGGTCGTCGAGCCGAACGGCACCGCGAAGGACGCGTACTCCTTGGGCACGCCGAGCCGCTCGGTGACCTTCTGCGTCAGCGGCATCGTGCCGACCGAGGAGCGGGAGACGAAGGCCAGCTGGATGGCCGGCCAGGCGCCCTTGAAGAACTGCAGCGGGTTGACCTTGGCGACGCCGGCCAGCAGCAGCGGGTACACGCCGAACATCACGATGGCGCAGCCCACGTAGATGTCCGCGGTGAACGTCGCGTACTTGCTCAGCAGGTTCCAGCCGTACGTGGAGATGGCCGTGCCGACCAGGCCGAGCGTGCCCAGCGGGGCGAGCTTGATGACCCACCACAGGGCCTTCTGCAGCAGCTCCAGCACGGAGTGGCTGAGGGTGAGGACCGGCTGCGCCTTCTCGCCGACCTTCAGGATCGCGATGCCCACGACCACGGCCATGAAGACGATCTGCAGGACCTTGAGCTCGGTGAAGGGCGTGACGATGTCGGTCGGGACGATCCCGGTGAGGAAGTCGATCCAGGAGCCGTGCTTCTTGGGCTCGGCGCCGTCGGCGGCGGTCAGGCCGGTGCCCGCGCCCGGGTCCGTGAGCAGGCCGATGCCGAGGCCGATGACGACCGCGATCAGCGACGTGATCATGAACCACATCAGGGTGCGGGTGGCCAGCCGGGCGGCGTTGGAGACGTTCCGCAGGTTGGTGATCGACACCAGGATCGCGAAGAACACCAGCGGCGCGATCACCAGCATCAGCAGCTGGACGAAGATGTCGCCGATCTTGCCCAGCGTGGTGGACAGCCAGGAGATGTCACCGCTCTTGGCGGCCCAGCCGAGCAGGGCGCCGAGGACGAGACCGAGCAGGATCTGGGCCCAGAACGGGACGTTGGGTATGCGCCCGCGCAGGGACGCCGTGGGGGACGGGGGTGTCGATGACAACGGAAGCTCCGGTTACAGACGGAAGAAAAAGGGCGTGAGGCGCCGGGGAAATCCGTTTGCGCAGGATCTCCGGCCGCGGTGGACATGGCGTCAGCGGCGACAACAGGCCGCGGAGACACAGCGGCAAAGATCGACGTGCAGGCGCGCCACGAGCACGGGGCCCGTGGGGAACTGGTGCGCTGCTGCTGTCTTCATGTCCAATACGTTAACACTCGGACTTTGAGGAGCCCAAAGGTCTTCTTTGGGTACGCGGGGCACCCGTACGCCCCCGAAACGCCGGATGCCCCGGCGTGGAGCGGGAAGCTCCACGCCGGGGCATCGGCGAAAAATCGGGCAAACGTGACGAGGGTTACACCTCGTCGGTCACGCCCCGTCCTCCTGAGCGGCGTTGGAGTTGATGCGGTCCTTCGCCCGGTCCACGCGCTCGACGATCTGCACGGACATCGCGTCGCGCTGCTTGCGCAGCAGCACCCAGCTCAGCGGCGCCGACAGGATCAGCGACAGCAGCACCATCCACATGAGGTTCGAACTGCCCACGCCCAGCGGGATGACGTGCGCGTAGCAGAGCACGTAGACGAGGGCGAAGCAGCCGATGAGCAGGGCGAATCGCAGGGCGGTGTAACGGAGCGACGCGTACTTCTGGCTACTCACGGACGGGACCTTCTTCTCGACGACGACCGAAGGGGGGCGCGCTTCTTCAGCCAAACCAGTACAGCACGCCCCGAAGTGGATCTCAGACCCGCATCGGCTGCGGCGATTCGCGCAGCGAGGCGTCCGGGCCCGGGTACTCGCGGATGATCTCGTAGCGGGTGTTCCGCTCCACCGGGCGGAAGCCCGCCTCGCGGATCAGCTCCAGCAGATCGTCACGGGTCAGCTTGTTGGGCGTGCCGTAGTTGTCCGCATCGTGCGTGATCTTGTACTCGACGACCGAGCCGTCCATGTCGTCCGCACCGTGCTGCAGGGCGAGCTGCGCGGTCTGCACGCCGTGCATCACCCAGAACACCTTGACGTGCGGCACGTTGTCGAACAGCAGCCGCGAGACCGCGAAGGTCTTCAGCGCCTCGGCGCCCGTCGCCATCGTGGTCCGGGCCTGCAGGCGGTTGCGGACCTTGCCGTCCTTCATGTCCACGAAGTCGTGCTGGTAGCGCAGCGGGATGAAGACGTGGAAGCCGCCGGTCTCGTCCTGCAGCTCACGCAGCCGCAGGACGTGGTCGACGCGGTGCCGCGGCTCCTCGATGTGGCCGTAGAGCATCGTCGCCGGGCCCTTGAGCCCCTTGGAGTGCGCCAGGCGGTGGATGCGCGACCAGTCCTCCCAGTGGGTGTCGTGGTCGACGATGTGCTGGCGGACCTCCCAGTCGAAGATCTCCGCGCCGCCGCCGGTCAGCGACTCCAGGCCGGCGTCGATCAGCTCGTCGAGGATCTCGTCGGCGGGCAGGCCGGAGATCTTCTCGAAGTGCTGGATCTCGGTGGCGGTGAAGGCCTTCAGCGAGACGTTCGGCAGCGCTTCCTTGAGGGCCTTCAGGGAGCGCGGGTAGTAGCGCCAGGGCAGCGTCGGGTGCAGGCCGTTGACGATGTGCAGCTCGGTGAGGTTCTCGCTCTCCATCGCCTTGGCGAGGCGCACGGCCTCCTCGATGCGCATCGTGTACGCGTCCTTCTCGCCCGGCTTGCGCTGGAACGAGCAGTACGCGCACGACGCCGTGCACACGTTCGTCATGTTCAGATGACGGTTGACGTTGAAGTGGACGACGTCGCCGTTCTTCTGCGTGCGGACGTGGTGGGCGAGCCCGCCCAGCCAGGCCAGGTCGTCGGACTCGTAGAGGGCGATGCCGTCCTCACGGGTCAGCCGCTCCCCGGCGAGGACCTTCTCCTCCAGCTCGCGCTTGAGCCCAGCGTCCATGACGTCCGCCTCTCCGATACTTCCGCTTTACGCAACTCTCCGAGCGTATCCCTACGCCTCGTCCGGCAGTTCGCCGACCCGGTTCTCCCACTTCGTGGACAGCACGATCGTGGTGCGGGTGCGGCTCACGCCCTTGGTGCCGGAGAGCCGGCGGATGGTGCGCTCCAGGCCGTCCACGTCGCTGACGCGGACCTTGAGCATGTACGAGTCGTCGCCCGCGATGAACCAGCAGTCCTCGATCTCGGCCAGGTCGCGCAGCCGGCGCGCCACGTCCTCGTGGTCGGCGCTGTCCGACAGCTGCAGGCCGATCAGGGCGGTGACGCCGAGGCCGAGCGACGCGGCGTTGACGGTCGCGCGGTACCCCGTGATGACGCCGGCCGCCTCCAGGCGGTTGATCCGGTCGGTGACGCTCGGCCCGGAGAGGCCCACGAGCCGGCCCAGCTCCGCGTACGAGGCCCGGCCGTTCTCCCGGAGGGCCTGGATGAGCTGCCTGTCCACCGCGTCCATAACCTGGCACCTTTCAATAATCGGCGAACTCGCCGCGTTTCATGTAGAATCTAAGGCATGCGGGGCTTTGTAGCCCGTAAATCTTCGCTCAACTCGCTAGATCAACGACGATCCTTCAGGAGTGACGTAACCGTGTACACGATCGAGATGGCCTACGCCCGCATGCGTGAGATGCAGGACCTGGCCAACCGCTCGCGTGCCCACCAGACCGCCGAGCGCCGCGCCGAGGCCAGGGCCGCGCGCAGCATCAGCCGGGCCGCGCGCGCCAATAAGCGCTAGTCCCCCTCCGGGGAGCGCGCACCACCCAGCTCTCCCTTCCACCGGCGGTACAGCCGGTGCGGCACACCCGCCGCATCGAGCACCCGCCCCGCGACGAAGTCCACCAGATCCTGGATGTGCGTCGCACCCGCGTAGAACGCCGGAGAGGCGGGCAGCACCACTGCGCCCGCCTCGTCGAGCGCCACCAGCTGCCGCAGCGTCTGACCGCTCAGCGGCGTCTCCCGCACGGCGACGACCAGCGGCCGCCGCTCCTTCAGCGTCACGCTCGCGACCCGCTGCAGCAGGTCCTTCGACAACCCCAGCGCCACACCGGCCACACAGGCCGTGCTCGCCGGGACGATCAGCATCCCCTTCGCCGGGTACGAGCCGGACGACGGCCCCGCGGCGAGATCCCCGGCGGGCCAGAACCGGACGTCGTCGAGGACGGCCTCCCCGAAGTGCGGCTTCCCGTCGGCCCCCAGCGCCAGCCACTCGCGCAGGTCGTCCTGCCAGTGCGCGTCGCGGAACTTGATCCCGGTCTCGTCCAGCAGCGTCAGCCGCGACGCGCGGCTCACCACCAGGTCGACGGCCTCCCCGGCCGCCAGCAGCCCCCGCACCACGGCGGCGGCGTACGGCGTCCCGGACGCCCCGGACACCCCGACCACCCACGGCCGGCGCTCCGGGCGCTGCGTTACTCGTTCGTACGGCTCCACGCCCCCGAGCCTAGCCGCAGGCCCGGGAGCGCCCGCGCGAGGCGGCCCCGGCTAGACGCCGAGGCCCCGCGCCACCAGATCCAGCAGGGCGCACACGAAAAGCGCAATGCCGATGAAGCCGTTGACCGTGAAAAATGCCCTGTTCAGGCGGGACAGGTCGTGCGGCTTGACGATCGTGTGCTCGTAGAGGAACGCCCCGGCCACGACGGCCAGACCGACCCAGAAGAACACCCCCGCATCCGTCATCGCCCCGTACCAGGCCAGCAGGCCCGTGGTGATCACATGGCACACGCGCGCGCCGTGCAGCGCCGCCGGGACGCCGAAGCGGGCCGGCGTCGACTTCACCCCGTGCGCGCGGTCCGCCATCACGTCCTGGCAGGCGAAGATCAGGTCGAAGCCGCCGATCCACACGCCCACCGCGAGCCCCAGGACCACCGCCTCCCAGGACCACTCCCCCGTCACCGCGAGCCACGCGCCCACCGGGCCCATCGCCTGGGCCAGGCCCAGGATCGCGTGCGGGAAGTCGGTGAATCGTTTCCCGTACGGGTAGACCACCATCGGCACGACCGCGATCGGGGCCAGCGCCAGGCACAGCGGGTTCAGCAGGGCCGCCGCGCCCAGGAAGAAGAAGACGGCGATCCCGGCGCCGGTCCACGCCGAGCGCACGGACACCGCGCCGGTGACCAGCTCGCGGTTCGCGGTGCGCGGGTTCCGGGCGTCGATCTCGCGGTCGATGATGCGGTTGCAGGCCATCGCGAAGGTGCGCAGGCCCACCATCGCGACGGTGACCAGCAGCAGCCGCGTCCAGTGGACGTTGCCGTAGGTGCGGAACATCGCGGTGAGGGTGGCGATGTAGGCGAAGGGCAACGCAAAGACCGAGTGCTCGATCATCACGAGCCGGAGGAATGCCTTCACCTTGCCGCTCGACGGCGCCGGGCCCGGGTTGAGGACCCCTTCCGCTGCGGACGTCACAGCCCGTACTCCTTCCACCTGCGGTCGACCTTCGCCGCCGTCTCCGGATCGGACTCGACCATGTGCGGCCACCCCCCGTCGCGCGTGTAGCCCTCCTCGGGCCACTTCGCCGTCGCGTCGATGCCCGCCTTGCCGCCCCAGAACTGCTGGTACGAGGCGTGGTCGAGGTGGTCGACCGGGCCCTCGACGACCGTCAGGTCGCGGGCGTAGTCCGTGTTGCCGAGGGCCCGCCAGGACACCTCGTGCAGGTCGTGCACGTCGCAGTCCGCGTCCACCACGATGATCAGCTTGGTCAGCGACATCATGTGCGCGCCCCAGATCGCGTGCATGACCTTCTGCGCGTGCTTGGGGTACTTCTTGTCGATCGAGACGATCGCGCAGTTGTGGAAGCCGCCGGACTCCGGCAGGTGGTAGTCCACGATGTCCGGAATGATGATCTTCAGCAGGGGCAGGAAGAACCGCTCCGTGGCCCGGCCCAGCGGGCCGTCCTCCGTCGGCGGGCGGCCGACCACGATGGACTGCAGCAGCGGCCGCTTGCGCATCGTCACGCAGTCGATCGTCAGCGCCGGGAACGGCTCCTGCGGCGTGTAGAAGCCGGTGTGGTCGCCGAAGGGGCCCTCCGGGAGCATCTCGCCCGGCTCCAGCCAGCCCTCGACGACGACCTCGGCGTTGGCGGGGACCTGCAGCGGAACGGTCTTGCAGTCGACCATCTCGATGCGCTTGCCGGAGACGAAGCCGGCGAAGAGGTACTCGTCGATGTCGCCGGGCAGCGGCGCCGTGGAGGCGTAGGTGACGGCCGGCGGGCAGCCGAAGGCGATGGCGACCGGCAGCCGCTCGCCGCGCTTGGCGGCGACCTGGTAGTGGTTGCGGCTGTCCTTGTGGATCTGCCAGTGCATGCCGATGGTGCGCTTGTCGTGGCGCTGCAGGCGGTACAGGCCCAGGTTCCGCACGCCCGTCTCCGGGTGCTTGGTGTGGGTCAGGCCCAGGTTGAAGAAGGAGCCGCCGTCCTCGGGCCAGGTGAAGAGCGCCGGCAGCTTGTCGAGGTCGACGTCGTCGCCGGTGAGGACGACCTCCTGCACCGGAGCGTCCTTGATCTTCCGCGGGGGCACGTGCGTCATCGAGCCGAGCTTGCCGAACGCCTCGCGGATGCCGACGAAGCCCTGCGGCAGCTCGGGCTTGAGCAGTCCGCCGATCTTGTCGCTGATCTCGTCGTAGGACGTCAGTCCGAGCGCCTTGAGCAGCCGGCGGTCGGTCCCGAAGACGTTCATGGCGAGCGGCATGTCCGCGCCCTTGACGTTCTCGAAGAGCAGCGCGGGGCCGCCCGCCTTGTTCACCCTGTCGGTGATCTCACCGATTTCCAGGTACGGATCGACTTCCGCCTTGATGCGCTTGAGGTCGCCGTCGCGCTCCAGCGCCCGGAGGAACGAGCGAAGGTCGTCGTAAGCCATGCGCTCCAGTATCAAGCACGCACTACGCTGGACCGGTATCGGGGCCGCCGAGCGGCCCGTACCGCCGTCCCCGGGGAGCCGTCCGACATGCTCAGGTATCTGCCGTTCCTGCTGATCCTGGCGCTGTGGATCTACGCCTTCGTGGACTGTCTGAACACCCCGGAGAAAGAGGTCCGCGGCCTGCCGAAGATCGCCTGGGTGATCGTCATCCTGCTCTTCGGCGAGGTGCTGATCGGGCCGGTCGCCTGGCTGATCGCGGGGCGCCCGCGTGCCGCGGCCGGGCCGCGCGGCCACGGGCGGGGCGGCGAGCGGAAGTGGGTCGCGCCCGACGACAACCCCGAGTTCCTGAAGTCCCTCCGGCGCGACCAGGGCGACCCGCCGCCCGCGGCCTGATCCCGCCCCGGGATCCGCCCCCGGATCCGCCCCCGCGGCCGCGCCCTGACGGCCGGTCGGAGGATTCGCCCGTCCGGCCGTCACCCGGTGTCACGGCAGTCACCCGCCGTACGGCGTAGCCGCCCATCGCCCGATCGGGTAATAAGAAAACCCGATCCCGGCCGCCGTACGCCGCCTCAGAGATCAACTCGTCCCTCTTCACAGCCATTTGGCACCCCGTTCACGCACCCTCTCCTGCCTTTGACACACCCGTGCCGGGAGAGTCCGACAGGCCACACTGAGGCCTCACGCGACTCCAGGGAGAGGGGCACACGCCATGCCCGACATGACCCGACGCAGACTCATCGGCTCCGCCGCGGGCGCCGTGGGCGGCGCCGCGGCACTGTCGCTGCTGCCGCCGAGCGTGCGGCGGGCGGTCGCCGCCGGACCGGCCCGGCGCGGCTCGTTGCGCGACATCGAGCACGTGGTCCTGCTCATGCAGGAGAACCGGTCCTTCGACCACTACTTCGGCACCCTCAAGGGCGTACGGGGCTTCGCCGACCCCGACGCCGTCAAGCTGCCGGGCGGCCGCGACGTCTTCCACCAGCCGGACGAGAAGAACCCGGCCGGCTACCTGCTGCCGTTCCGGCTCGACACGCAGAAGACGAGCGCCCAGGCCATCCCGTCCACCAGCCATGCCTGGGCCGTCCAGCACGAGGCGTGGAACGGCGGGAAGATGGACCGCTGGATGCCGGCGCACCGCAAGGCCGACGGCGCGAACGGCCCGTACGTGATGGGCTACCACACGCGCGAGGACATCCCCTTCCAGTTCGCGCTCGCGGAGACCTTCACCCTCTGCGACAACTACTTCTGCTCGGTCCTCGGCCCCACCTGGCCCAACCGGCTCTACTGGATGACGGGCACCATCGACCCCGGTGCCACCCGCGGCGGCCCGGTCATCGACAACACCGCCCCCTCCCCCTACCGCTGGACCACCTACGCCGAGCGGCTGCAGGCGGCGGGCGTCAGCTGGCGCGTCTACCAGGAGGAGGACAACTACGGCTGCAACCTCCTGGAGCAGTTCGCCCAGTTCAAGGACGCCAAGCCGGGCGATCCGCTGTACGAGCGGGGGATGCGCCGGCTGCCCGCGGGCACCTTCGAGGACGACGCCCGGAACGGCCGGCTGCCGGCCGTCTCCTGGATCATCCCGACCGCGGCGCAGTCCGAGCACCCGCGCTACCTGCCGGCCGCCGGCGCGGACTACGTGGCCAAGAAGATCGAGGCCATCGCCGACAACCCCGAGGTGTGGGCGAAGACGGCGTTCATCCTGAACTACGACGAGAACGACGGGCTCTTCGACCACGTGCCGCCGCCGGTCCCCCCGGCGGGCACCGCGGACGAGTTCGTGGGGAAGCTGCCGATCGGCGGCGGCTTCCGGGTGCCGTGCCTGATCGTCTCGCCGTGGACGGTGGGCGGCTGGGCCGCGGGCGACGCCTTCGACCACACCTCGGTGCTGCGCTTCCTGGAGGTGTGGACGGGGGTGCGGGAGCCGAACATCAGCGCCTGGCGCCGCCGCACCTTCGGCGACCTGACCTCGGCCTTCGGCTTCACCGACAAGGCCCCGCGGCCGCCGCGGCTGCCCGCGGACACCAAGGAGCAGCTCGACGAGGCCCGCTGGAAGGTCGCCCACCTGCCCAAGCCCACGCTGCCGGGCGCCCGCCAGCAGCCGCCCGAGCAGGAGAAGGGCAGCCGGCCCCGGCGCTGACGGACCGGCGGGGCCTGCGCAGCCCGTGGACGTCAGCCGGTGGCGCCGCCCGGCGGCTCGCCCGGGTCGCCGGTGCCGCGCAGCTCGTACTCCGCGCGCAGCTTCCGCCACCGTTCGAGGGTCCACCCCGTCCAGTCGGCGGGCCGGCCGGCGAGGGCCTCCAGGAGGTACTCGAAGTGGTGGTGCCAGCCCGCAAGGCAGTCCAGGCGGACGTTGTCGGGGCCGGCGAACTCGTTGGTGAAGTGCAGCAGGGTGCCGCCGACGCTGGCGGGGGCGTCCTCCAGCTCGAAGCGGATCCGGCCGTGGATGTCGACGGTGTACTCGGCCAGCCGCTGCGGCTGCCAGGCGGTGACCCGGCCGGGGGCGACCGTGGAGTGCCCGGCCGCGTCGGTGTTCAGCCAGCGCAGGGTGATGGCCCCGCCCTCGCGCTGCTCGAAGGGCTCGGCCGCGGCCAGCCAGGTCGGCAGGCCCTCGGGGGTGGCGATGGCCAGCCACACCTCGGCCTTGGGGAAGGGGAGCGACAGCTCGTAGCGCAGCAGGTGGCTGTCCTCGCCCCGGGGCTCGGACTTGCCGTACAGGGAGGGGATCTCCATGGGTCCAGCTCTACCACCGCGGCCCGCCTCCCGCGCTCCGGGGAGTGCGGGAAACGGGCCGTACGGGGGGCTGCTGTGCGGGGTGCGGGTGACCGCTCAGACGCCGGCGTAGGAGTGCTTGCCGGTGACGAAGATGTTCACGCCGTAGTAGTTGAAGATGTAGCAGCCGAACGCGGCGAGCGCGATGTAGGCGGCCTTGCGGCCCTTCCAGCCGGCGGTCGCGCGGGCGTGCAGGAAGCAGGCGTAGGCGACCCAGGTGATGAAGGACCAGACCTCCTTGGGGTCCCAGCCCCAGTAGCGGCCCCAGGCGGCCTCGGCCCAGATGGCGCCCGCGACGATCGTGAAGGTCCACAGCGGGAAGACCGTGGCGTTGATGCGGTAGCCCAGCTTGTCGAGGGTGGCGGCGGAGGGCAGGCGCGACATGGGGTTGTCGGTGCGCAGCGCGAGCTTGGCCTTGAAGCGGGCGTACTTGCGGTCCTGCGGCAGCTCGTTCAGGTAGCGGCGCAGGCCGGCGCCGGTGCGGCCCTCGACCAGGCGGGCCTCGTAGCCGTCGCGGAAGAGGTAGAGCAGGGTGGAGCAGGCGCCGACCCAGAACGCGGCGCCGCACAGGATGGCGGTGGAGACGTGGATCCACAGCCAGTACGAGTGCAGGGCCGGGACGAGCTGGTCGCTCTCGGTGTAGAGCACGGAGACGGCGAGGCCGAGGTCCAGGAGGATCGTGGTGGTCAGCGGCAGGCCGAGCCAGCGCACGTTCTTCTTGAAGGCCAGCAGGCCGAGGTAGACGCCGACGACCGTCATGCCGAAGGTCGTGGAGAACTCGTACATGTTGCCCCAGGGCGCCCGCTCCACGGACAGCGCCCGGGTGAGCACCGAGCCCGCGTGCAGCAGGAAGGACAGCACGGTCAGCGAGATGGCGATGCGGCCGTAGACGTCGCCCTTCTCGCTGGTGCCCGCGGCGCCCGGGCCGTCGGGCACGTCGCGGCTGCCGGGGCCGGAGCGGGTGACGACCTTGGGGCGCTCCAGGACGGCGGTGCCGCCGCCCTGTGCGCTCGCGGCGCCCGCGGTGCCCGTGGCGCCGGCCGCCTCGGTGGTGATCGCGGCGGCGGTGCGGCCCACGGCGCTGCGGCTGCCGAACACCCACTCGGCGATGTGGGCGAGGAAGGCCAGGGTGTAGACGGCCATGGCCGAATAGATCAGCACGTTGCTGATGTTCGCCAGGTTCTCGTTGGCTGCGGCAGCGATGGGGATCACGCGCGCGCTCCTTCGGATGCTGCGGAGGAATCCGCGGACTCGGCGGACTCCGCGGGGTCGGGGGCGTCCGTGGCGGGCACGGGCGGGGCGTCGGCCTGCAGGTCGGCGGCGAGGTCGGCGAGCTCCTCGGGGAGTTTCGCGGACTCGCTGCGGCCGAGGCCGGCCACCTCGACGACGGTGTGCCCGTCGGCGCCGCGGACGGCCCGCACCCACACGCGGCGGCGCTGGATGAACAGGGAGCCGGCCACGCCGACGAGGGCTGCGACCGCTCCGACGAGGGCGGTGACGTTGCCGGGCTGCTGGGAGACCTGGAAGGTGGCCCAGGGCTTGATGCCGTCGAACTTCAGGGTGCCGCCGTCGGGCAGCGTCATGGTGTCGCCGACCTTGAGGGCCTGCGCGAAGGGTTTGCCGTTCTTGCCCTTGAACTGCGTCATCTTGGACACGTCGAGCTGGTAGATGTTCTGCGGCGTGCCGGCGTCGGTGCCGAGGCTGCCGTGGTAGGCCGTGAGGACGAGGCGCGGGTTGTCCAGGTCGGGGAACTGGGACAGCATCGAGCCGGTCGTCAGGTCCATGGTGGGCACGAAGTTGCCCTTGAAGCCGATCTGGTCCTTCTTGCCGTCCTTGGTGCGGTAGTCGCCCACCTTCAGGACGGTCGACTCGGTGATGTTGTTGTCGATGGGCAGCGAGGGGATCCCGCCGCGGAAGGAGATGTCGCCCTGCCCGTCGCGGACGGTGACCACCGGGGCGTAGCCGTGGCCGATCAGGTAGACCTTGGAGCCGGACGTCTCCAGCGGCTCGTTGACCTTGATCGTCGCCTTGCGGCCGGGGCCGTCGGAGCCCTCGTGGTAGGTGACGTGGGCCTCGTAGGTCCGCGGGGTGCCGCGCTGCGGGCCGGTGCGCTCGTAGCTGGCCTCGAAGCTGTCGAGGTAGAAGCTGAAGGGCTTGAGGTCGTCCGCCTTGAAGAGCGAGCCGGACTTGAAGTCGTCGTACTGGACGAGCGTGTTGGCGAACCCGTCGCCCTCGACGATCAGCTTCTGGCCCTCGGACTTCCACAGCTGCCCGGAGGCAAAGGCCACGAGCATCACGATCAGCGCGATGTGGAAGACGAGGTTGCCGGCCTCGCGCAGGTAGCCCTTCTCGGAGGCCACCGCGTCGCCCGCCGCCTCCGTGCGGAAGCGCTGCTTCTTCAGCAGCTTGCGGGCCGCGGCCAGGACCTCCTCGGGCCCGGCGTCCGTGCGCCACGTGGTGTGGGCGGGCAGCCGCCTGAGGTTGCGCGGGGCGGCCGGCGGGCGGCCGCGCAGCTGGCCGACGAACTGCCAGGTGCGCGGGATGATGCAGCCGACCAGGGACGTGAACAGCAGGATGTAGATCGCGGAGAACCACACCGAGCTGTAGACGTGGAAGAGGCCGAGCTTTTCGTAGAGCGGCCCGAGCGTCTCGTGGCTCTTGTGCCACGCCTCGGCCTTGACCGCGTCCACGCTGGTCTGCGGGACGAGGGAGCCGGGGATGGTGGCCAGGGAGAGCAGGAAGAGCAGGATCAGGGCGACCCGCATGGAGGTCAGCTGCCGCCAGAACCAGCGGGCCCAGCCGATCGCCTCGCGGGCGGACCAGGCCGCTCCCCCGAGCACGCCGGGCTTGCGGACGCCGCCGAAGGAGCCGGGCACGGCCTGGCCGGCGTCGGCGTCCTCGCGGGGCGCGGTCGACATCGCGGAACCCGCGGACTCCACCCCCGCGGCGTCGGCCGCGCTCTCGGCCTCGGCCGTGGCCGGGGCGGCCCGGGCGGCCGGGATGTCCGTGGCGGCGCCGGAGCCGGGGGGCCGGCCGTCGGTGCCGGCGGAGCCGTTCGTGTTGCCCATCTGATCAGACCTCGGGGACGAAGGAGTTGGACCACGTCTGCAGTTCGCGGATGAGGCTGTCCCACACCCCGGTGACGAGGAGCACGCCGACCGCGACCAGCATCAGCCCGCCGGCGCGCATGACCCATGCATAGTGCCGCTTGACCCAGCCGAACGCGCCGAGCGCGCGCCGGAAGGCCACCGCGGTCAGGATGAACGGCAGGCCGAGGCCGAGGCAGTAGGCCACGGTCAGCAGCGCCCCGCGGCCCGCGCTGGCCTGGGTCGAGGAGAGGGAGAGGACGGAGGCGAGCGTCGGGCCGATGCACGGCGCCCAGCCGAGCCCGAAGAGCGCCCCCAGCAGCGGCGCCCCCACCAGGCCCATCGTGGGCCGGGTGTGGAAGCGGAATTCGCGCTGCCCGAATTTGCTGAGCAGCCCCATGAAGGCGAGGCCCATCGCGATGGTGAGGAACCCCATCACCTTGGTGATCGTCTCCTGGTGCACCAGGAGCGCCCGGCCGACCCAGCCGAAGAGGGTGCCCATGGAGACGAAGACGAAGGTGAAGCCGAGCACGAACAGGGTGGACCCGGCGATCATCCGCCCCTTGCGGGACTCGGCCAGGTCCGCTCCGCTGACCCCCGTCACGTACGACAGGTAGCCCGGGACGAGCGGCAGCACGCAGGGCGAGAAGAACGAGACCAGCCCGCCGAGCAGGGCGACGGGCAGGGCCAGCAGCAGCGCCCCGGAGAGCACCGTCTGGTTCATCTCGCCGACGGCGACCGTGACGGCGGCGGAGGTGGCGGGGGTCACCGGATCACTTCTCCGCGACCAGCGGGTCGAGCGTCTTGCGCAGCTCTTCCTCGGTCAGCGCCTTGATCGCGCGTGCGGCGATCTTGCCGTCGCGGTCGATGAAGACGGTGGAGGGGATGGACTGCGGGTTGAGGCTGCCGGCGGGGAAGCGCAGCAGCAGCTTGCCGGCGGAGTCGTAGAGGCTCGGGTACGGGACCTCGAACTCCTTCTCGAACTTGATCGCCGGCGCGGGGTCGGAGTCGCGGGTGTTGAGCCCGACGAACTGCACGCCCTTGTCCTTGTAGTCGTTGGCGACGTTGACGAGGTTCTTGGCCTCGGCGCGGCACGGGGCGCACCACGAACCCCAGACGTTAAGGACGACGATCTTGCCCTTGTAGTCCTCGGCGATGTCGAGCGCCTTGCCGTCCAGCGTCTTGCCGGAGAGGTCGGGCGCGTCCTGCCGCCCGCTCTTGTCGTTGACGACGCTGACGCCGCCCGTTCCCTGCACGAACTGGGTCTGGCCGCCGCTCTTCGGGTTGTCACCCGAGCCGCAGGCGGTCAGGGACAGCGCCGCAACGGCGGCGAGGATGGCCGGCATGGTGATACGCCGGCGTGGTCCGGGGCGTCGAAAGGCGCGGCAGGCACTCATGTGAAAAGTTTCGCATGGTCCGTTTAGGGATCTTCCGCGCCCCCCTGCAGGCACTTCGTACGGGTCCGGGCGGCCGTCCGGGAGCGGCTCCGGCCGCCCGCCGGTTCAGCCGGCCGCCCGGGCGTGCCACTTCTCGCCGACCTCGAGCCGGCGCAGGCCGCTCAGCACGGCCGGGTCCTGGGCGTCCAGCCAGTCGACGAACTGCCGGAAGGAGACCAGGCGCACGTCCTTGTGACGATCGTCGGCGATGCGTTTGATGGCTTCCTCCACCGCATCCATATAAATGCCGCCGTTCCACTCCTCGAAGTGGTTGCCGACGAAGAACGGCGCGCGATTCGTCTCGTACGCCCGCTCGAATCCGGCGAGATAGGCGTCGGTGGCCTGCTGCCGCCAGTGCGGGTAATGCACCGAGGGACCGCGCGTGGTGTTCTTCGACTGATTGGCGAGGATGTTGTAGTCCATCGACAGGACTTCGAACGAATGCCCGGGAAAGGGAATCTGCTGCAGCGGGAGATCCCACAGACCGTGTTTCTTCGACGGCCACACCTGCGTCCCGCCCGGCGAACTCGCGTCATAGCGCCAGCCCAGTTTCGCAGCGGTCGGCAGCAGGTTCTCCTGCCCCAGCAGACACGGCGTCCGGGCGCCCACGAGCTCCTTGCGGTAATCGAACGGCAGCGGGTCCAGATCGGTGAACCCGGTGTTCGTCCGCCACTCCGTGACGAAGGAGACCGCCTGCTCGATCTCCGACTCCCAGTCGTCCCCGTCCCACTTCCCGACCGACCCCTCGCCCGAGCAGAAGTGGCCGTTGAAGTGCGTGCCGACCTCGTGCCCCTCCAGCCACGCCTCCCGCAGGTTCGTCAGCGTCGCCCGGACGTGCTCGTCCGTGAGGTAGCCGATGTCGGAGGCGCCGACCGGGTTGTTGGGCGGCTTGTACAGCCGCTTCTTCGACTCCGGCAGCAGGTAGACCCCGGAGAGGAAGAACGTCATCCGCGCGCCGTGGTCCTGCGCCAGCTTCCGGAACCGCGGGAAGAGGCCGTTGCCGACCTCTCCCGCCCCGTCCCACGAGAAGATCACGAACTGCGGCGGCTTCTGCCCCGGCTCCAGCCGCTCCGGCTCCGGCGGCTGATGCGGCTGGGGCCCGGCGTCGGCCGTCGAGCCGTCGCCGATCGGCTTCGCCTTCGCCCGCTCGACCGCCTTCGCCGCCTGATCGTGCCGCTCGGGCACCGCTTCCGCCGAGCAGCCGGCGACGCCGCCCAGCGCCGCGGCCGCTCCCATTCCCCATCCGAGGAGACCTCGTCGGCTGATGTCGCGCATGTCGACTCCGTCCGTACTCGCCGTGCCCCACGCCGTATGTCGTCCATATAAAACGACATTGCGTGAGAGGGCGCGTCGAGTACGACGGTTGCGCAGTTTCCCCCCTCTTCAGGGAGTTGCCCCGCATTTACGCAGTCGCCACGGCCCAATGGAGCAACCGCGGCCCCCGAACGGCCCTCAGGCGCCGAACGCCTTGGCCCCGCCCTTCACCGGCTTGGCCCCCGCGAGAAGGTGCGCCGGCACCAGATCCCGGGCCGGTTCGCTGTAGCCGACCGAGACGATTTTGTCCCCCCTATAGGTGAACGTCGTCAGACTCGCCAGCGTGCACTCGCGCTTTCGCGGGTCGTGCCACAGCCGCCGCCGCTCCACGAAACTGCGCACGATCCAGATCGGCAGCTGATGGCTCACGCACACCGCCTCGT
Organism: Streptomyces roseifaciens; assembly: GCF_001445655.1. Taxonomy (NCBI): domain Bacteria; kingdom Bacillati; phylum Actinomycetota; class Actinomycetes; order Kitasatosporales; family Streptomycetaceae; genus Streptomyces; species Streptomyces roseifaciens. Next base: position 29,674 of record NZ_LNBE01000007.1, on the reverse strand, counting down.
GGCCCCGCGCGGCATCGCGCGCCGCATCCAGCGCACGCATCATCCGGACGACCTGCTCCACGTAGGGCTCGCCCCACGACGGACGGAAAGGATTCGTCAGGTACTTCCAGTTGGCCGGCTTCTTCAGCGCGCCGTCGCCCACGCCGAACGTCTTGCCCTCGAAGACGTTCGCCGCCTCGATCAGCCGCTCGTCCGTCGCCAGGTCCAGACCGTGCGTCTTGGCGATCGGCGTCGCCGTCTCCTGCGCACGCTCCAGCGGCGAAGCCACCACATGGGTGACGTCCCGCCCCGCCAGGTGCTCGGCCACCCGGTCCGCCATCCGGCGGCCCAGGTCCGACAGGTGGTAGCCCGCCCGGCGCCCGTAGAGCACGCCCTCCGGGTTGTGGACCTCGCCGTGGCGCATCAGGTGCACCACGGTGATCTCGTCCTGCTTCTTCTCCGCGTCCTTCGCCGAGCTCACTTGGCCCCCTCCTCGGTCGCCCCGGCCGCCGCCCGCGCCGCCGCCGGCAGCGCCGCGGCGATCCGCTCGATCGCCGCCGTGTCGTGCGCCGTCGACACGAACCACGATTCGAACGCCGACGGCGGCAGGTACACGCCCTGCGACAGCATCGAATGGAAGAAGGCGTTGAAACGGAACGCCTCCTGCGCCTTCGCGTCGTCGTAGTTCCGCACCTCACGGCCCGTGAAGAACACCGAGAACATGTTGCTCGCCGTCTGCAGGCGGTGCGCCACGCCCTCCTTGCTCAGCGCCTCGCTCACCAGGCCGCTGATCTCGGCGGACACCGCGTCGACCTTCTCGTACGCCGCGTCGTCCAGCAGCCGCAGCTGCGCCAGGCCCGCCGCCGTCGCCACGGGGTTTCCCGAGAGCGTGCCCGCCTGGTACACCGGGCCCGCCGGAGCCAGGTGCGCCATCACATCGGCCCGGCCGCCGAAGGCCGCCGCCGGGAAACCGCCACCCATGACCTTGCCGAACGTCATCAGGTCCGGCTTCACGCCGTCGACGCCGTACCAGCCCGCCTTGCTCGTGCGGAAGCCCGTCATCACCTCGTCGGAGATGAACAGCGCGCCGTTCTTGGCGCACGCGTCCTTCAGCCCCTGGTTGAAGCCCGGCATCGGCGGCACCACGCCCATGTTGCCCGGCGACGCCTCCGTGATCACACAGGCGATCTCGCCGGGGAACGCGTGGAACGCCTCGTGCACCGCCTCCAGGTCGTTGTACGGCAGCACGATGGTGTCCCCGGCCTGCGCACCCGTGACCCCCGGCGTGTCCGGCAGCCCGAACGTCGCCACGCCCGAGCCCGCCGCGGCCAGCAGCGCGTCCACATGGCCGTGGTAGCAGCCCGCGAACTTGATCACCTTGGCCCGGCCGGTGAAACCGCGCGCCAGCCGGATCGCCGACATCGTCGCCTCGGTGCCCGACGACACCAGGCGCACCTGCTCCACGGGCTCGATGCGCGCGACGATCTCCTCGGCGAGCGCGACCTCCCCCTCACCCGGCGTACCGAACGACGTACCGCGGGCCACCGCCTCCTGGACGGCCGCGATCACCTCGGGATGCGCGTGCCCGAGGATCATCGGACCCCACGAACACACGAGGTCGACGTACTCCCGGCCATCGGCGTCGGTGAGGTACGGACCGGTACCGGACACCATGAACCGGGGCGTACCACCCACGGCACGGAACGCCCGGACCGGGGAGTTCACGCCGCCGGGCGTCACGACAGCGGCGCGGTCGAAGAGTGTCTGCGAGACTGGCGCATGCATGGGGTATGGGTAGCTCACGCTAGCCATGGTCTCAGAGCCTCGCGACGAGTCCGATCCGGGCGTTTCACATGCCCTTCACGGGGGAGGTCTCTGAGACGATGATCGGGTTGCGCGGCGGGGGCAGTGCTGCGTAGGAAAAAGCGGTCAGGTGGAGATATGCAGCGCGGTGGCGGAGTGGGTGAGGGCACCGGAGACCTGGGCCCCGAGCGCGCCCGGCAGTCCCGCAGGGGGCGCCACAGGGGCCGGCGCGACCGGCGCGAAGAAGACCTCGCGGGCAGGACGGACGGCCTCGCGGGCGGTACGGACGGCCTCGCGAGCAGCAAGGCAGGCACAGGAAGCAGGAGTGGCCGAGTGGGGGTGACCTACAAGTACTTCGGGGCACCCAACAGCGCGGCCGCAGCCAACGTCCCCATCTCCATGCGCCCCGAGGAGCTCGGCGGCGACGAGCTCGGCATGGGCGGCATGTTCACCCGCATCAAGCCGGAGACCGTGGCCGCCATGGTGCTCACCGGCATCGAGGGCATACCCCTGCACAAGGTCCCCCCGCTCGAGCTGGTCGTCCTCCACCCCGACTACGCCGTCGTGAAGCTCCCCATGACCGTCGTCGACCCGCTGCGCGGCGTCGGCGAGGAGTCCGTCGGCGCCGCCGCCTTCATCTGGTCCACCGTCCCCGACCGCGGCGGCCCCCGCGACGCCTTCGGCGTCTACCAGCTCCTGCGCGAGTGGCAGGACTTCTCCCACCGCCTGCACGAGAACGGCCACCAGCCCTACTGCCTCGTCTGGCCCTGACCCCCACGGGTCCCCCGGGCCCACCCGGCCCCCGGACCGGCGTGACCGGATCCGCCGCACCGGCCACCGGCCACCGGATCCCGCGCCAGGGCGCTCAGCCCGGTGCCAGCACCGTCGTGTCCAGCGTGCCCTCGACCACCTGCCGGGCAAGCTCCGACAGCCGCAGCTGACGCGGACGGGCATAGCCCCGCAGCCTCTCGAACGCCTCGTCCGGGCCGATCTGCCAGCGCTCGGCCAGCACGCCCTTGGCCTGCTCGATGACCACACGGCTGTTCAGCGCCGCCTGCAACTGCGCCTTGTCGACATTGCCCCGCTCGATGGTGCGCTGCTGGAGGATGGCGATCGTCGCCACGTCCGCCAGCGCCTGCGCCAGCCGGACGTCCGGCTCGGCGATGCCGCCGGGCCGGGAGTGGAGGAGGTTCAGCGCGCCGATGACCTGATGGCGCAGCCGCATGGGAATGGCGTGCGTGACGCGGAAACCCGCCCCGCGGGCGTACTCCGCGAACGCGCCGAAGGCCGCCCCGGCCCGCGGGGACTCCAGGTCGATGTCCAGCTGCGGCAGCCCCGTGCGGTAGCACTCGGCACAGGGGCCCTGATCGTGCTGGAGGGCGAACAGCTCCAGCAGCCGGGTGTGCTCGTCCGAGGCCGCGATGACCTGCAGCTCACCGCACGAGTTGACGATCATCACGCCCACGGCGTCGATGTCGAGCAACTCGACACAGTGAGCGGTCAGCCGGTGCAGAAAGTCGATCAGATCGAAGTCGTCGATCAGCGAATCGACGGCCTCGACGAGGATCTCCAGCATGCGTTGCCGGCCTGCCACGGCCACCATCCCCTCCGCTCGCGGACGGGCCCTGCCGGTCTCCCGGACGAACGGCCCGCGAGGTTCACGTTACGCCCTGGCACCACGGTGCCGGCGGCCTCCGAGGGCGTCGAGATCGGCCAGATCCGCGAGGGAGGCGACCGGGCAGAAGACCTCCAGCAACCCGGCCACCCGCAGAAGCTTCAACGACCACGGCCGGATGCACAGCACATCGAAGCTGCCCCCGGCCCCGAGCACCCTCGTCCGGCCCCGGACGAGCAGCCCCAGCAGGGCGCAGTCGAAGAACGTCACCCCGCTCAGATCGATCACCACGGCCGGCTGCTCCCGCGCCACCAGCCGGGCCAGCAGCTCCTCCACCTCCGGAACCGCCGCGAGGTCGATCTCCCCGGCGAGCTCCAGAACGCTCCACCGGCCCACTGCCCGGATACGGGCCGTGCCCTGCCACTCCGCCACGACTGCTCCCCAGTTCGGGCTGCATGGAACAGTGCACGAAGCCGACCCCGCGCACCGTTGCCACCAGGGTCCGGGGCAGCTCCTGCGAGGCTATGGCCGGATGCTTGCGCAGCCGAGGGTGGTGGGAGTGCAACGCTCGAACGAATGAAAGTTGCCGGAACGGCCTCGCGAAACCCACCGCCGTGCTTCCACCCGTGCTTCCACCCGTGCCCCCATCCGGGTCCTCACCCCTCGAACCCCTACTTTCCGCCGTTCCCCGAAGCCTCCTCCGCCAGCCTTCCGGAGGTCCCGCCCACGCCCTAGGGTGAAGCCCGTGGCCCCGGCCCCCGGTCACCGCCTCCCGCCGACGCACCGGACATGCCTCCCGCCAAGCCGGTACCTCCGCGGTGGAGAACGAGCCGGCCGGAGGCCCCTGCCAGGGGAAGGCAGGAGCACCGGCCGGTTCTGCAGCCCCACCCCGGCCCGTAGCCTGCGGACATGCTCATCGCCCGCTCCATCGGCCTCTTCGTCCTCGCCGCGCTCCTGGAGATCGGCGGCGCCTGGCTCGTCTGGCAGGGCGTGCGCGGCAGCCATTCCGGAGAGGGGCGCGGCTGGGCCTGGATCGGCGCCGGCATCGTCGCCCTCGGCGCCTACGGCTTCGTCGCCACCCTCCAGCCCGACGCCCACTTCGGCCGCATCCTCGCCGCCTACGGCGGGGTCTTCGTCGCCGGCTCCCTCGCCTGGGGCATGGTCGCCGACGGCTACCGGCCCGACCGCTACGACGTCCTCGGCGCGCTCGTCTGCCTCGTCGGCGTGGCGATCATCATGTACGTGCCCCGCAACCGCTGAATATCCTGCCCGGGGACCACCCACGCCACATCGGCCGCGCCGCGCCCCAGGAGGCATCACCATGAGCACCCGCACCGCCGTCATCACCGGCGCCAGCAGCGGCATCGGCGCCGCCACCGCCCGCCGGCTCGCCGCCGAGGGCTACCGCGTCGTCCTCACGGCCCGCCGCGCCGACCGCATCACGGCCCTCGCCGAGGAGCTCCCCGGCGCCCGCGCCCACGCCCTCGACGTCACCGACCGCGCCGCCGTCGAGGCCTTCGCCGCCGGCCTCGACCGCGTCGACGTCCTCATCAACAACGCCGGCGGCGCCCACGGCGCCGACCCCGTCGCCACCGCCGACCCCGCCGACTGGCGCACCATGTACGAGGTCAACGTCCTCGGCGTGCTCCACATGACCCAGGCCCTGCTCCCCGCCCTCACCGCGAGCGGCGACGGAACGGTCCTGATCCTCTCCTCCACCGCCGCCCTCGGCACCTACGAAGGCGGCAGCGGTTACGCCGCCGCCAAGCACGGCGCCCACGCCGTCGCCGAAACCCTCCGCCTGGAGCTGTGCGGGCAGCCCGTCCGCGTCATCGAGATCGCCCCCGGCATGGTGCGCACCGACGAGTTCGCCCTCACCCGCTTCCGCGGCGACCGCGCCAAGGCCGACGCCGTCTACGCGGGCGTCGCCGAGCCGCTCACCGCCGAGGACGTCGCCGACACCATCGGCTGGGCCGTCACCCGGCCGCCGCACGTGAACGTCGACCTGCTCGTCGTCCGCCCCCGCGCCCAGGCCTCGAACCACAAGGTCCACCGCGAGGCCTGACCCGGCCGGGACCTCGGTCCCAGGACCCGCGACCGAAGCGGAAACGATCATTCCCGGGCTACCGTCGTACCGACGCCGCCCCCGGACGGGCGGCCCGCATCGAACAGGGGAACCCCATGCGCGTGATCGCCTTCGACCACCTCGTCCTCAACGTCTCCGACGCGGAGCGGTCCCTCGCCTTCTACACCGGCCCGCTCGGCCTCGACCCCGTCCGCGTGGACGACTGGCGCGCGGGCCGGGTGCCCTTCCCGTCGGTGCGCGTCGCCCCCACCACGATCATCGACCTGGTGGAGCGCGAGCGCGGTGACACGGCCGCCTCCAACGTCGACCACATCTGCCTCGTCGTCGAGCCCCTGGACTGGCAGGCCGTCATCGACGCCGGCACCTTCACCGTCGTCGACGGCCCCGGCAAGCGCTACGGCGCCCGCGGCGACGCCGAGTCGGTCTACGTCCTCGACCCGGACGGCAACACCGTCGAACTGCGCTGGTACCCGCAGGACGTGCAGCAGTAGCAGGAAGCCCGGGTCCGGACGGCCGGACCCGGGCAACCGGGGTCGGAGCTCCGGAGCGCCGGAGCTCCGGAGGCGTCAGCCCTTGACGCAGACGACCTGCTTCAGCTTGGCGACGACCTCGACGAGATCCCGCTGCTGGTCCATGACCTGCTCGATCGGCTTGTACGCGGCCGGGATCTCGTCGACCACGCCGCGGTCCTTGCGGCACTCCACGCCCCGCGTCTGCTCGGCCAGATCCCGCTCGGAGAACCGCTTCTTCGCCTGGTTGCGGCTCATCCGGCGGCCGGCGCCGTGCGAGGCGGAGTTGAAGGAGTCCTCGTTGCCCAGGCCGCGCACGATGTACGAACCGGTGCCCATCGAGCCCGGGATGATGCCGTACTCGCCGCCGCCCGCGCGGATCGCGCCCTTGCGGGTGACCAGCAGGTCCATGCCCTCGTACCGCTCCTCCGACACGTAGTTGTGGTGGCAGGAGATGGTCTGCTCGAACATGGGCTTGGCCTTCTTGAACTCCTTGCGGACCACGTCCTTGAAGAGCGCCATCATGATCTCGCGGTTGTGCCGCGCGTACTCCTGGGCCCAGAACAGGTCGTGCCGGTAGGCGGCCATCTGCGGGGTGTCCGCGACGAAGACCGCGAGGTCGCGGTCGACCAGGTTCTGGTTGTGCGAGAGCTTCCGGGCCTCGCCGATGTGGTACTCGGCCAGCTCCTTGCCGATGTTGCGGGAGCCGGAGTGCAGCATCAGCCAGACCGCACCCGTCTCGTCGAGACAGAATTCGATGAAGTGGTTTCCCCCGCCGAGCGACCCCATCTGCTTCAGCGCACGGCCCTGACGGAACTTGACCGCTTCCGCGACCCCGTCGAACCGCCCCCAGAAGTCGTCCCACCCGGCCGTCGGCAGCCCGTGCAGCCGTCGCGGGTCGACCGGGTCGTCGTGCATCGAGAAGCCCACCGGGATGGCCTCCTCGATCTTCGAACGCAGCCGGGAGAGGTCACCGGGCAGGTCGTTCGCGGTCAGCGACGTCCTCACCGCCGACATCCCGCAGCCGATGTCGACGCCGACCGCCGCCGGGCACACCGCGCCCTGCATGGCGATCACCGAGCCGACCGTGGCCCCCTTGCCGAAGTGGACGTCCGGCATGACCGCGAGTCCCTTGATCCATGGGAGGGTGGAGACGTTGCGCAGCTGCTGCATGGCGACGTCCTCGACCGTGGCCGGGTCGGTCCACATGCGGATCGGAACACGGGCGCCGGGCACCTCGGTGTAGGACATGGTTTTCCTCATAACCCCGTAAAAGCAAGATAACGCAAAAGCCGGACATATATCACGATTCACGACAGTGAACCGGCAGACGCAGCGGCACGTGCGGTAGACATACTGTCCAGCCGCCGCCTCCGCGGCAGCAACACGTTTTCGGTGGAAGGAGCCACGGACCGTGCAGCGAAGGGCTCACGCACCGGCCGCCGCACTGGCCGCCGCCGTGCTGGCCGCAGCGCTCACCGCCTGCAGCGGCGGGGCGGGCGCCGACGGCGGCGACGACTCCAAGCCCGGCCAGGCGGGCTCCACCGCGCCCGCCGCACAGCCCGGCAAGTACCGCAGCCTCCCCGAGCCCTGCGGCTACGTGAACCGCGAGACGCTGCGCAGGCTCCTGCCCACCCCGGGTGACGACGAGGCCGACCGCGACACCCTCGCGAAGCTCTACAAGGGCCAGGCCGCCATCACCTACGACACAGACCGCCGCGTCGGCTGCCGCTGGAATCTGGAGGCCCCGGAGGGCTCCCGGCACCTGACCGTCGACTTCGAGCGCGTCGTCTCGTACCAGCCCGGCGTCAGCGACGAGCAGCGCGCGGAGCAGCTCTACGGCCGCCGGGCCGGCGCCGCGCACATCCCGGTCTCCTCCGGCTCCCCGTCCGCGCCCTCGGCCTCGGCCTCGGCCTCGAAGGGCGCGAGCTCGGGCCCGCACCCGCAGGGCGGAGCGCAGAGCGGCTCCCCGGCGCCCTCCGCGTCCCGGCCGGGCGCGCCCTCGGCCTCCGGTTCGCCGGCGGGCGGCGCCTCGCTGGCCCCGCGCGTCCTGGACGACCTGGGCGACGACGCCTTCATCGACGACAAGCTGATCACTGCCGGTTCGGGCGTGCACCGTGACATCAACATCGTCTTCCGGTCCGCGAACGTCATCGTGACCATCGCCTACGACCAGTGGTCGGCCGACAAGCAGCACATCCCCGGGAGCGAGGACCTCCAGGGCAAGGCCCAGGCCCTGGCCCGGGAGCTCGACGCGGGGAACTTCAACAACTAGCCGGTGGGCAATCCCCCACCGGCCCGCGTCGGCCGCGTACCGTGCCGATCAGGCGGGGTGAGGGCGCCCAGGCGCCCCGCCCCTCGACACCGAACGAGCGAAGGACCCATGCACCGAACAGCCCCGCGACTCGCCCGACTCCTCGCCTGCGCCGCAGTACCGGTGATGCTCGTCGCCACCGGCTGCTCGGACGACGACGGCGACAAGAAGAAGTCCTCGCCCTCCGCCTCGGCACCGGCCCCCAGCGCCTCGCCGTCGGTGAAGGCGGCGACGTTCGCCAAGCTGCCGCCGGAGGTCTGCAAGACCATCGACGAGAAGACGATCGACAAGCTGGTGCCGAAGGCGAAGAAGAAGGAGGGCGAGGCCCTCCCCACCAGCGACGCGAACGACTCGGCGAGCTGCTTCTGGAACGGCCTGAACGACGAGGACGTCAAGGACCTGCAGTTCCGCTCGCTGACCGTCTCCTACAAGCGGCTGGCCTCCGACCCGACGCTGGGCTCGGGCGAGAAGCGCGCCGAGAAGTTCGCCGAGCAGCAGGTGACCAAGGCGACGACCGCCGACGGCGCCAAGGACGCGAAGACCGAGAAGGCCGAGGGCATCGGCGAGGGCGCGAACCTGGTCGCCACGGACACCAAGAAGGACGACGACGACTACCGCAATGCGACCGTCGTCGCCCGCACGGGCAACGTCGTGGTCACGGTGAAGTACAGCGGCGCCGGCTTCCAGGGCGCGAAGAACCCGGCGGCGGACGAGATCGCCAAGGGCGCGCAGGACGCGGCCAAGGAGGCGGTGGCCGCGGTCGCCGCGGCGAACAAGAGCTGAGCAAACGCAAAGGCGCCGGTGAGCTCGATTCGAATCGAGCTCACCGGCGCCTTTGCGTAACCGGAACTACGCGGCGAGCAGCTTCCGCACCCGGTCCGCCCCCACCGCGAGCAGCAGCGTGGGCAGGCGCGGGCCGGTGTCGCGGCTCACCAGCAGGTGGTAGAGCAGAGCGAAGAAGGACCGCTGGGCGACCTTGAGCTCCGGGGTCGGCTTGGCGTCGGGCTCCAGGCCGGCCTGGACCTTGGGCACGCCGTAGACGAGCGTGGTGAGGCCGTCGAGCGACCAGTGGTCGTCCAGGCCTTCCAGGAGCAGCCGCAGCGACTCGCGGCCCTGCTCGTCGAGCGAGCCGAGCAGCTCCGTGTCGGGCTCGGAGCGCACGATGGTGCGGGACTCGGCCGGGACCTGGGTGTTGATCCAGTGCTCGGCCTTGCCCAGGCGCGGGCGGACCTCGTCGAGCGAGGTGACCGGGTGCGCCGGGTCGAGGTCGCTGAGGATGCGCAGGGTCTGCTCGTCGTGGCCGGCGGTGATGTCGACGACCGAGGCGAGCGTGCGGTACGGCAGCGGGCGCGGCGTGCGGGGCAGCTCGCCGGCGGCCGTGCGGGCGGCACGGGCGTGGGCGGCGGCGTCGGCGGGCAGCACGCTGCCGTCGGCGACCTTGGCCTCCAGCTTGTCCCACTCGTCGTAGAGCCGCTGGATCTCCTGGTCGAAGGCGATCTTGAAGGACTGGTTGGGCTTGCGGCGGGCGTACAGCCAGCGCAGCAGCGGCGCTTCCATGATCTTCAGAGCGTCGCCGGGGGTCGGGACCCCGCCCTTCGAGGACGACATCTTGGCCATGCCGCTGATGCCGACGAAGGCGTACATCGGGCCGATGGGCTGCTCGCCGCCGAAGACCTTGCGGACGATCTGGCCGCCGACGACGAAGGACGAGCCCGGGGAGGAGTGGTCCACGCCCGAAGGCTCGAAGATCACGCCCTCGTAGGCCCAGCGCATCGGCCAGTCGACCTTCCAGACCAGCTTGCCGCGGTTGAACTCGCTGAGGCGGACGGTCTCGGAGTGGCCGCACACGCAGGTGTAGGCCAGCTCGGTGGACTCGTCGTCGTACGCGGTGACGGTGGTGAGGTCGCGCTCGCAGGCGCCGCAGTACGGCTTGTACGGGAAGTAGCCCGCACCGCCGGCGCTCCCGTCGTCCTCGGCGGCGGCGCCGGAGCCCTCGGCGGCCTCCAGCTCGGCCTCGTCGACGGGCTTCTGCTGCTGCTTCTTGGGCTTGCCGGTCGCCTTGTCCTTCGTCCGGTACTGGTCGAGGATCGCGTCGATGTCGGCGCGGTGCTTCATCGCGTGCAGGACCTGCTCGCGGTAGACACCGGAGGTGTACTGCTCGGTCTGGCTGATCGGGTCGTACTCGATGCCGAGCTCGGCGAGCGCCTCGACCATCGCGGCCTTGAAGTGCTCGGCCCAGTTCGGGAACGCCGAGCCGGCCGGGGCCGGGACGGAGGTCAGGGGCTTGCCGATGTGGGCGGCCCAGGACTCGTCGATGCCCGGGACGCCATTGGGCACCTTGCGGTACCGGTCGTAGTCGTCCCAGGAGATCAGGTGCCGGACCTCGTGGCCCCGGCGGCGGATCTCGTCGGCAACGAGGTGCGGGGTCATGACCTCGCGCAGGTTGCCGAGGTGGATCGGGCCGGAGGGGGACAGGCCGGAGGCAACGACGATCGGTTTGCCGGGGGCGCGGCGCTCCGCTTCGGCAATGACCTCGTCGGCGAAACGGGAGACCCAATCGGCCTCGGTGCTCTGAGCCTGAGCCACGGCACTTCCTTCCTTACGGTCCTGGCATGACCATTGTCCCAGACGGGAGGGGTGGCTCCGGGGTTGCCCGGCTGCGGCGAAATTACCGCGGGGGCCGTGGTAGGCGCATGGGATAATCGGGGGGACCATCACATGCCGCCTACCGGAATGGCACCTTCCCATGGCTTCGGTTCCCTCCCTCGCTTCCTCGCTCCACCAGCGCATCGCGGACGCGCTCTCGGCAGCCCTGCCGGAGGCCGGTGCCGCCGATCCGCTGCTGCGCCGAAGCGACCGGGCCGATTTCCAGGCCAACGGGATGCTGGCGCTGGCCAAGAAGCTGAAGGGCAATCCGCGCGAGCTGGCGGCGAAGGTCGTCGAGGGCCTTCCGGCCGGTGATCTGATCAAGGAGGTCGAGGTCTCGGGCCCCGGCTTCCTGAACATCACGATCACGGACGAGGCGATCGTGAAGACCCTGGCCGCGCGCGCCGCCGACGACCGCCTGGGCGTGCCGTTCGCGGAGCACCCGGGCACCACCGTCATCGACTACGCCCAGCCGAACGTGGCCAAGGAGATGCACGTCGGCCACCTGCGCAACTCGGTCATCGGTGACGCGGTGGTGCGGATCCTGGAGTTCTCCGGCGAGCAGGTCGTGCGCCGTCACCACATCGGCGACTGGGGCACCCAGTTCGGCATGCTCATCCAGTACCTGATCGAGCACCCGCACGAGCTGGACCACGAGGGCGAGGTCTCCGGCGAGGAGGCCATGTCCTCCCTCAACCGGCTGTACAAGGCGTCGCGGACGCTCTTCGACTCCGACGAGGAGTTCAAGGCCCGCGCCCGCCGCCGGGTCGTCGACCTCCAGGCCGGCGACGAGGAGACCCTCGCGCTGTGGCAGCGGTTCGTCGACGAGTCGAAGATCTACTTCTACTCGGTCTTCGACAAGCTCGACGTGGAGATCCGCGACGAGGACATCGTCGGCGAGTCCGGCTACAACGACATGCTCGCCGAGACCTGCCGCCTGCTGGAGGAGTCCGGCGTCGCGGTCCGCTCCAACGGCGCGCTCTGCGTCTTCTTCGACGACGTCAAGGGCCCGGACGGCAAGCCCTCGCCGCTGATCGTCCAGAAGTCCGACGGCGGCTTCGGCTACGCGGCCACGGACCTGTCCGCGATCCGCGACCGCGTGGGCAACCTGAAGGCCGACACCCTGCTGTACGTGGTGGACGCCCGGCAGTCCCTGCACTTCAAGATGGTCTTCGAGACCGCCCGCCGGGCCGGCTGGCTGACCGACGACGTCAAGGCCGTCCAGCTCGGCTTCGGCACGGTCCTCGGCAAGGACGGCAAGCCGTTCAAGACCCGTGAGGGCGAGACGGTCCGCCTGGTCGACCTGCTCGACGAGGCGATCGACCGCGCGACGGCCGTCGTCCGGGAGAAGGCCCAGGACCTGACGGAGGAGCAGATCGCCGAGCGCGGCGCCCAGGTGGGCATCGGCGCGGTGAAGTACGCGGACCTGTCGACGTCCGTCTCGCGCGACTACAAGTTCGACCTGGACCAGATGGTGTCCCTCAACGGCGACACCAGCGTCTACCTCCAGTACGCCTTCGCCCGGATCCAGTCGATCCTCCGCAAGGCGGGCGAGGCCCGGCCGGTCGCCCACCCGGAGCTCGCGCTGGCCCCGGCCGAGCGCGCCCTGGGCATGCACCTGGACCAGTTCGGGGAGAACCTGGCCGAGGTCACGGCCTCCTACGAGCCGCACAAGCTCGCCGGGTACCTCTACCAGCTGGCCTCGCTCTACACGACGTTCTACGCCGAGTGCCCGGTCCTCAAGGCCGAGACGCCGCAGCAGGTGGAGAACCGCCTCTTCCTGTGCGACCTGACGGCCCGCACCCTGCGTCAGGGCATGTCGCTGCTGGGCATCCGGACGCCCGAGCAGCTCTGAGACACCGGACCGACCGGACCGGGGGCGGGGTCCCTCACCCCGCCCCCAGTTCGAACCACACCAGCTTGCCGGTGAGCCCCTGGGGCTGCCGGCGCAGGGCGAACCCTCCCCAGCTGTCGGCGCAGCGCATCACGAGCGCGAGCCCGCGGCCCTCCTCGGCGTCCTCCCGGGGCAGCGCGGTGGCCTGCAGGCCGGGCAGCGCGGGGTTGGTGTCCCACACGGTCACCCGCACCCCCTTTCCCTTGCCTTCGCGCCTGACGCGTACGGAGGCGGGCCCTTCGGAGTGCCGGTAGGAGTTGGTGACCAGCTCCGAGGTGAGCAGCTCGGCGGTCTCGGCCACGCGGGCGAAGCCGTGCTCCTCGAAGATCGTGCGGAGGGTGCGGCGGGCGATGCAGGGGGCGAGCGGGTCGCAGGGGACCTGGAGGGTGTACTCCCAGCTCTCGGGGAGCTCGGGGTCGGTGCTCATGGGCGCGTCTCCGCAGAGGGAACGGTGTGCGCCACAAGCTAGGGCCGGTGCCCGGGGGCTTTCCACTGTTTCGGCGGAATTCCCCCGGGCACCGGCCCTTGCTGTCTACAACGTTTACCGGAACCGACGGCCCCTACCGGAGCTGCCGCGCGACCTCGGTCGCCCAGTAGGTGAGGATCATGTTGGCCCCGGCGCGCTTGACGCTGGTCAGGGTCTCCATGATCGCGCGGTCGCGGTCGATCCAGCCGTTGGCGGCGGCGGCCTCGACCATCGCGTACTCGCCGCTGATCTGGTACGCGGCGACCGGCACGTCGACGGCCTCGGCGACCTTGGCCAGGATGTCCAGGTACGGCAGGGCCGGCTTGACCATGACCATGTCCGCGCCCTCGGCGAGGTCGAGCGCGAGCTCGCGCAGCGACTCGCGGCTGTTGGCGGGGTCCTGCTGGTAGGTCTTGCGGTCGCCCTGCAGCGAGGAGCCGACGGCCTCGCGGAAGGGGCCGTAGAACGCGGAGGCGTACTTGGCGGTGTAGGCCAGGACGGAGACGTCCTCGTGGCCGGTCTGGTCGAGGGCGTCGCGGATGACGCCGACCTGGCCGTCCATCATGCCGCTGGGGCCCACGGCGTGGACGCCCGCGTCGGCCTGGACCTGCGCCATCTCGGCGTAGCGCTCGAGCGTGGCGTCGTTGTCGACGCGGCCGGAGGCGTCGAGGACGCCGCAGTGGCCGTGGTCGGTGAACTCGTCCAGGCACAGGTCGGACATGATGACGAGCTCGTCGCCGACCTCGGCCTTCACGTCGCGGATGGCGACCTGCAGGATGCCGTCCGGGTCCGTGCCGGCGGTGCCGGCGGCGTCCTTCTTGGACTCCTCCGGGACGCCGAAGAGCATGATCCCGGAGACGCCGGCCTCCAGCGCCTCGACGGCCGCCTTGCGCAGGGTGTCACGGGTGTGCTGGACGACCCCCGGCATGGAGGTGATCGGCACCGGCGTGCCGATGCCCTCCCGCACGAAGGCGGGAAGGATCAGGTCGGCCGGGTGCAGACGGGTCTCCGCGACCATGCGGCGCATGGCGGGGCTGGTGCGCAGGCGCCGGGGGCGGGACCCCGGGAACGTGCCGTAGGTGGTGCTCAACTCCGTGCCCTTCTACGCGATCCGGGCCGTCGCTCGCTCGGGCGGGTGACCGGGTCGCCGGCCTCCAGGGCGGCGTCCCGGCGGGCCGCGCCGAAGTCCGCGAGCGCCTCGGCGAGCTTGAGCACCGAAGGCTCGGGCGACAGCACGTCCACCCGCAGGCCGTGTTCCTCCGCGGTCTTCGCGGTGGCCGGGCCGATACAGGCGATGACGGTGACATTGTGGGGCTTGCCGGCGATGCCGACGAGGTTGCGCACCGTGCTCGACGAGGTGAAGAGCACGGCGTCGAAACCGCCGCCCTTGATGGCCTCGCGGGTCTCGGCCGGCGGCGGCGAGGCCCGGACGGTGCGGTAGGCGGTGACGTCGTCGACCTCCCAGCCCAGCTCGATCAGGCCGGCCACCAGGGTCTCGGTGGCGATGTCGGCGCGCGGCAGGAAGACGCGGTCGATCGGGTCGAAGACCGGGTCGTAGGGCGGCCAGTCCTCCAGCAGGCCGGCGGCGGACTGCTCGCCGGACGGCACGAGATCGGGCTTGACGCCGAACTCGATCAGCGACCTGGCGGTCTGCTCGCCGACGGCCGCGACCTTGATGCCGGCGAAGGCACGCGCGTCGAGCCCGTACTCCTCGAACTTCTCGCGCACCGCCTTGACGGCGTTCACCGAGGTGAAGGCGATCCACTCGTAGCGGCCGGTGACCAGGCCCTTGACCGCGCGCTCCATCTGCTGGGGGGTGCGCGGCGGCTCGACGGCGATGGTCGGGACCTCGCTGGGCACGGCGCCGTAGGAACGGAGCTGGTCGGAGAGCGAGGCGGACTGCTCCTTGGTGCGCGGCACGAGGACGTTCCAGCCGAAGAGCGGCTTGGACTCGAACCAGGAGAGCCGGTCGCGCTGCTCGGCAGCGCTGCGCTCGCCGACCACGGCTATGACCGGCTGGGCGCCGTCGGCCGAGGGCAGCACCTTGGCGGCCTTGAGCACCTGGGCCAGGGTGCCGAGGGTGGCGGTCCAGGTGCGCTGGCGCGTGGTGGTGCCGGCGACCGTGACGGTCATCGGCGTGTCGGGACCGCGGCCGGCGGAGACCAGTTCGCCGGCGGCGGAGACGACGGAGTCGAGCGTGGTGGAGACGACAGCGGTGACCTCGCTGGCACCCACCTCGGACCAGCAGGTGGCCGAGGCCGTGCGGGCGTCGACGAAGCGCACGTCGCCGCCCTTGCCGTCACGCAGCGGCACACCGGCGTAGGCGGGCACGCCGACGGCCGTGGCGACGCCGGGAACCACCTCGAAGGTGATGCCCTCGGCCGCGCAGGCGAGCATCTCGTCGGCGGCGTCGCCGTCGAGACCGGGGTCGCCGAGAACGGCACGGACGACCCGCTTGCCGCTGCGCGCGGCCGTCATGACAAGATTGGCGGTGTCCCTAAGGACGGGGACGTCCGCGGTTTTTGATGCCTCGTCAGTAACCGTCTGGGCAGGCATGTCCACATGGGCGCGCGCATGCGTGCGCACCACGTCGAGCACCTGCGGATCGGCGATCAGGACGTCCGCGGCCGCGAGCGCCTCCACGGCGCGGAGCGTCAGCAGTCCCGGGTCTCCGGGGCCGGCACCGAGAAAGGTGACGTGCCCGTGCACGGGGTGGTTCGGGGCGGTGGGGTTCAAAGTGCTCGCTCCCCCATAAGACCGGCCGCTCCCTTGTCGAGCATCGCTGCGGCGAGCTCGCGGCCCATGGCCACGGCTTCTTCGCTGGACGACGGCACGGGGCCGGTGGTGGACAGCTGCACCAGCGTCTTGCCGTCGGTCGTGCCGACGACGCCCCGCAGGCGCATTTCGGTGACAATCTGCCCGTCGGCCAACAGGTCGGCCAGCGCACCCACGGGTGCGGAGCAGCCGGCCTCCAGGGCGGCGAGCAGGGAACGCTCGGCCGTCACGGCGACCCGGGTGTACGGGTCGTCGAGCTCGGCGAGCGTCGCGGCGAGGGGTGCGTTGGTCATGGCGCACTCGATCGCCAGGGCCCCCTGGCCGGGGGCGGGCAAAACTGCGTCGGGCTCCAGGAACTGCGAGACCTCGGCGCTGCGGCCGATCCGCGACAGCCCCGCAGCGGCGAGCACCACGGCATCGAGCTCGCCGTCGGTGACGAAGCCGATGCGGGTGTCGATGTTGCCGCGGATGGGCACGGTCTCGATGTCCTTGCCGAGCTCGCGGGCCCAGGCGTTGAGCTGGGCCATGCGGCGCGGGGAGCCGGTGCCGATGCGGGCACCCTCGGGAAGGGTCTCGAAGGTCAGGCCGTCGCGGGCGATCAGCACGTCGCGCGGGTCCTCGCGCGGCGGGATCGCCGCGAGGGCCAGCTCCTCGGGCTGCTTGGTGGGCAGGTCCTTCAGGGAGTGCACGGCGAAGTCGATCTCGCCCGCGAGCAGCGCGTCGCGCAGCGCGGAGACGAAGACGCCGGTGCCGCCGATCTGCGCGAGGGACTCGCGCGAGACGTCGCCGTAGGTGGTGATCTCCACCAGCTCCACCGGGCGACCGGTCAGCTGCTGCACGGCCTGCGCCACCTGGCCCGACTGGGCCATGGCGAGCTTGCTGCGGCGCGTGCCGAGGCGCAGCGGCCGCGAAGAGTTGTCGTTCATGCCGGCTCCCGTGCCGTGTTGTGCGTACCGGCCTGCGAGTCGGCCCGGCTGACGGCGGCGACCGCCTGCGGGTCGAGGTCGAAGAGCTCTCGCAGCGCGTCGGCATAGCCGGCGCCGCCGGGGGTGGAGGCCAGCTCCTTGACGCGCACGGTGGGCGCGTGGAGGAGCTTGTCGACGACGCGGCGCACGGTCTGGGTGATCTCCGCGCGCTGCTTGTCGTCCAGGTCGGGCAGGCGGCCGTCGAGGCGGGCGATCTCGCTCGCGACGACGTCCGCGGCCATGGTGCGCAGGGCGACCACGGTGGGGGTGATGTGGGCGGCGCGCTGGGCGGCGCCGAAGGCGGCGACCTCGTCGGAGACGATGGCGCGCACCCGGTCGACGTCGGCGGCCATGGGCGCGTCGGCGGAGGCCTCGGCGAGCGACTCGATGTCGACGAGCCGTGCGCCCTCCAAGCGGTGGACGGCGGCGTCGATGTCGCGCGGCATGGCGAGGTCGAGGAGGGCGAGGCGGTCGCCGGTGCGGGCCGCGTCGCCGCAGGCGGCGTCGAGAGCGCAGGCCGCGTCCGTACGACCGGCGCCGGCCGCCTCCGGACGGGAGGCGAGCGCAGCGCGTATGGCCTCGGCCGTCAGCACGACGCCCATGGCGCCGGTGCAGCTGACCACGACGTCCGCCAACGCGAGCTCCTTCGGCACCGCGGCCATCTCCACGGCCGAGGCCGTGAAGCCGGCGGCGGCCCGGGCACCCGGCTCGGTGAGGATCTCCGCCAGGCGCTCCGCGCGAGCGAGCGTGCGGTTGGCGACGGCCACGTGGGCGACGCCCGCCCGCGCCAGCGTCGCCGCGGCGAGGGAGGACATCGAGCCGGCGCCGATGACGAGGGCCCGCCTGCCGCCGGCCCAGTCGCCCAGCGGCACGCCGTCGGCCAGGCGCTCCAGGCCGAAGGTGACCAGGGACTGGCCCGCCCGGTCGATCCCGGTCTCGCTGTGGGCGCGCTTGCCGACCCGCAGGGCCTGCTGGAACAGGTCGTTCAGCAGCCGCCCGGCGGTGTGCAGCTCCTGGCCGAGGGCGAGGGCGTCCTTGATCTGGCCGAGGATCTGGCCCTCGCCGACGACCATCGAGTCCAGCCCGCAGGCCACCGAGAACAGGTGGTGGACGGCGCGGTCCTCGTAGTGCACATAGAGATACGGAGTGAGCTCCTCCAGCCCGACGCCCGAGTGCTGGGCGAGGAGCGTGGACAGCTCGGCCACACCGGCGTGGAACTTGTCCACGTCGGCGTAGAGCTCGATGCGGTTGCAGGTGGCGAGGACGGCCGCCTCGGTGGCGGGCTCGGCCGCGAGGGTGTCCTGCAGCAGCTTGGCCTGCGCCTCGCGCGCGAGGGCGGCGCGCTCCAGCACGCTCACCGGCGCGCTGCGGTGGCTCAGTCCGACGACGAGAAGGCTCATGCCGGCATCACGGCGGGTACGTCCCCGTCCGGTCCCTTCCTGCCGCCCGCGGCCGAGCGCACGCCCGCGCCGGAGCGGGGCTGCGCCGTGGCGGCCACGGCGGTCTCCTGTGCGGGGGAGGTCTCCTCGCCCGCCTTGCGCTGCTCGTGGAAGGCGAGGATCTGCAGCTCGATCGACAGGTCGACCTTGCGCACGTCGACGCCCTCGGGCACGGAGAGCACGGTGGGCGCGAAGTTGAGGATCGAGGTGACCCCGGCAGCCACGAGCCGGTCGCAGACCTGCTGGGCGGCGCCGGCCGGGGTGGCGATGACACCGATGGAGACGCCGTTGTCCGTGATGATCGACTCGAGCTCGTCGGTGTGACGCACGGGCAGCCCGGCGACCGGCTTGCCGGCCATGGCGGGGTCGGCGTCGATCAGGGCCGCGACGCGGAAGCCGCGGGAGGCGAAGCCGCCGTAGTTGGCGAGGGCCGCGCCGAGGTTTCCGATGCCGACGATGACGACCGGCCAGTCCTGGGTCAGGCCGAGCTCGCGGGAGATCTGGTAGACGAGGTACTCGACGTCGTAGCCCACACCGCGGGTGCCGTAGGAACCGAGGTAGCTGAAGTCCTTGCGCAGCTTGGCGGAGTTGACCCCCGCCGCGGTCGCGAGCTCCTCGGAGGAGACCGTGGGCACCGAGCGCTCGGAGAGCGCGGTCAGTGCGCGCAGGTACAGCGGAAGCCGGGCGACGGTGGCCTCGGGAATCCCTCGGCTTCGGGTCGCCGGTCGGTGAGTTCGGCCAGTTGCCACGGTGCTCCTGCGGGTAGAGCGGGGCTGCGGGCGGCGCCTCGTCCCAGGACCGCCCCGTCGAACGCAGGCTATGCCTTTGTGAACGCGTGCACAAAGATGGTGTCCGTTTTGCCCGGTCAAAGTGACCGGGGTCACGCGGCCTTTCGGCCCTCTCCGGGAACCATTCGGCCCCTCCCGGGGACGACCGGCCGCACTGCAACAGCAGCCACACCCGTCACACACGACCCAGGGGAGCGTCCACGGGGACACGGGCGCTCACTCCTGACTCACTGCTTGCTTACCGGAGGAAACCCCGGACCCCGCCCAGAAAAAACCCCGGACACCAATAAATCGCCACATGATGGTAGTCGACCCAGGCACCCATCCCGCACGTTTGAACGAGCCGGGAGCACGCCATTGCATACGGGCGCACACGGACGGGCACCAGGGGCGGGCACAATGGCGGGCATGACCCCCCTGCTGCGCCGCCGCCCCCGCAAGAACCCCGCCGACAGCACGGTCACCCTGATCGGCAAGCCCGGCTGCCACCTGTGCGACGCCGCCGAGGCCGTGATCGCCGAGGTCTGCGGCGAACTCGGCGCCCACTGGGAGAAGAAGGACATCACCCAGGACGAGGAGCTCCACCGCAAGTACTGGGAGCAGATCCCGGTGATCCTCGTCGACGGCGCCCAGCACGACTTCTGGCGCGTGGACCCCGACCGGCTGCGCAAGGCCCTCGCGGGCTGACCCCTCCCCGCCCGCGCGCACGCGGACCCGCCGGGGGTAACCGGAGCGTCAAGGGAAGTTCACGCCCCGGAATCATCCCGACTCCGGTTACCCCGAACAAACTGGCTATGCTCGGGCCATGGCCGCACTGGGATGGATCACTCCGCGCAGGCGCTCAGCCACGGCACGCAGCGTGCTGGCAGGCGAGGCCGCGGCGGAAGCAGCCCGCAAAACCGCTCAGGAGAGCGCTGCCGAGAGCGCCGAGGGCGCCGCGCAGCAGCCGTCCGAGCCGGACTTCCCCGTCGTCGGCGACATGCACGCCGCCGCCTTCTTCGACCTCGACAACACGGTCATGCAGGGCGCCTCCCTCTTCCACTTCGGCCGCGGGCTGTACAAGCGGCGGTTCTTCCAGAAGCGCGAGCTCGCCCGCTTCGCCTGGCAGCAGGTGTGGTTCCGGCTGGCCGGCGAGGACGCCGAGCACATGCAGGACGCCCGCGACAGCGCCCTGTCCATCGTCAAGGGCCACCGCGT
Source organism: Streptomyces roseifaciens (assembly GCF_001445655.1). Lineage (NCBI taxonomy): Bacteria > Bacillati > Actinomycetota > Actinomycetes > Kitasatosporales > Streptomycetaceae > Streptomyces > Streptomyces roseifaciens. The sequence continues at coordinate 9,198 of NZ_LNBE01000007.1, read as the reverse complement.
CTCCGAGCTGATGACCATCGGCGAGGAGATCTACGACGAGTACATGGCCGAGCGGATCTGGCCCGGCACCCGGGCCCTCGCCCAGGCCCACCTCGACGCGGGACAGAAGGTCTGGCTCGTGACCGCCGCGCCCGTCGAGGCCGCGACGATCATCGCCCGCCGCCTCGGGCTGACCGGCGCGCTCGGCACCGTCGCCGAGTCGATCGGCGGCGTCTACACCGGCAAGCTCGTCGGCGAGCCGCTGCACGGCCCGGCGAAGGCCGAGGCCGTCCGCGCCCTGGCCGCGGCCGAGGGGCTCGACCTCTCGCGCTGCGCCGCCTACAGCGACTCGGCCAACGACATCCCGATGCTCTCGCTCGTGGGCCACCCCTACGCCGTCAACCCCGACAGCCGGCTGCGCAAGCACGCCCGCGAGCGCGGATGGCGGCTGCGCGACTACCGTACGGGCCGCAAGGCGGCCAAGGTCGGCATCCCGGCGGCGGCCGGCGTGGGCGCCCTGGCGGGCGGCGCGGCCGCGGCCGTGGCCCTGCACCGGCGCCGGCACTGACGCGGGCGCCGACACCGGAACCGACGCGGGCACGTCCCGCTCCCCCGCCCGGCCCGCTCTAGCGGCTCCCGGGCGGATTCATGCGGCGGCGCGCCGTACCGCGCCGTCCACTTCACGCCACCACGCCGCGTCGTCGCCACAAAGGTTCGGCAACAGCGCGTAGCCGGGCGTCACTCTCAGGCAATCCTGTCTTCATACCCTCACATCCTCCTCCTCAGTCCTTCCGCGTCCGGATTGCCACAACACGCCGCCCATTCGGCCACACCATGACCAAATCTGTTCAACCTCCTTTCATAGTTCGATATTTGATCGATCCCCAACCGGTAAGAGATCGAACGGAAACGATGATTTGAGCAACTCGGTGTAGTGCTGCCTGTACGAAGCGTTATTCTCCTCAGACGCAAACCGGTACCCCCTTGTCCCTACGACGAGTGAACGGTTCCGTACTGCACGTGATGGAAGCTCTGCCTCTGGGAGTCCCGTGTACCCACACGTCGGGGTTGACGCCTCGGGCCTGGCTACGCTTCGCGCAACGGTCCTCGACCGCCTGCGCGGTTTCGTCCCCACCGCGTACGCCGTCCCCGCCCTCGCCACGCTCGCCCCTGCAGGAGGCGGCCGTGCCGGCCACGCCGGCCCCTGCTACGCCCTCGCCGAGAGCAGCGCGGCGGTGGGCAGACGAGCCGCCCGCCGGGGCGGTGCGGCCACCGCGTCGTCCGCCGCGCCCTCCGGCTCCGCCACGTCAACGCGCCGCCCCAGCGCGGACAGCGACAGCGCCCGCATGCTCGACCTGGTCGAGCGCGCCCAGGCCGGGGAGGCCGAGGCCTTCGGCCGTCTCTACGACCAGTACGCCGATACGGTCTACCGCTATATCTACTACCGGGTAGGCGGCCGGGCCACCGCGGAGGACCTCACCAGCGAGACGTTCCTGCGCGCCCTGCGCCGCATCGGCACCTTCACCTGGCAGGGCCGCGACTTCGGCGCCTGGCTCGTGACGATCGCCCGCAATCTGGTCGCCGACCACTTCAAGTCGTCGAGGTTCCGGCTCGAAGTGACCACCGGCGAGATGCTCGACGCCAATGAGGTCGAGCGCAGCCCGGAGGACTCCGTCCTCGAGTCCCTGTCCAACGCCGCGCTGCTGGAGGCGGTGCGCAAGCTCAACCCCCAGCAGCAGGAGTGCGTCACCCTGCGCTTCCTGCAGGGGCTCTCGGTCGCCGAAACCGCCCGCGTCATGGGCAAGAACGAGGGCGCCATCAAGACCCTCCAGTACCGCGCGGTCCGCACCCTGGCCCGCCTCCTTCCCGACGACGCGCGTTAACCGTGCGCGCCCGTTCACTCACCAGCGGTCACATCGCCCAAGGCGCGTAACCCGGCTGGCGCGCCAGTCGTTGTGCGGGTTGCAGACTCCCTGCGGTCACGCCATGCCCGCAGCCACTCACTCGATCGAGTGGAGGCTCATCACGGCGTGCAACCCTCCAGGTGTTCAGAGGAGTCGACCGTCATGACGAGAGGAGGTGCCGCCTGTGATCGCGAACGTATCGGCGCACCGGCGGGCGAACGCCTTCGCCCGGTCCCTGGAGCAGCAGGAAGTCCAGGACGCGGCGGCCACACAGCCCGATCCGCCGGCCGAAGGCGCGGAGCCGGGCAGGCTGCTGGCCCTCACGGGCCGGCTCGGTGAGCTGCCCCGCCCCGGGCTCGATCCGGAGACCAAGACCGTGCAGCGGGCACAGCTCATCGCTGCCATGGAGACCCAGTTCGCAGGGGGTGACTCCGCCGCCCTCCCCGAGCAGAAGGCCCGCCGGTCGGGGCGCGGCGCCCACCGCGCGCTGGGCCGGCTCCGGCCGCGCTCCCGCTGGTCGAAGGGGCTCGCCGCGGGCGGGCTGACCGTGGGTGTGGCAGCGGGTGCGTTCGGCGGCGTGGCGGCCGCCAGTTCCAATGCCCTGCCCGGCGATTCGCTCTATCCGCTCAAGCGCGGCATGGAGGATCTCCGCCTCGGCATGGCCGACGACGACTCCGACCGCGGCGGCCTGCTGCTCGACCGGGCCTCCACCCGCCTGCAGGAGGCGCGCCGCCTGATGGAGCGCGGCAAGCTGGGCAGCACCCTGGACCACGAGGTCCTGGGCGAGATCCGCAAGACGCTCTCGGGCATGCGCCAGGACGCCTCCGAAGGCCACCGCCTGCTGCACACCGCCTACAAGCGCGACCGCTCGCTCGGCCCCATCCAGCGCCTCTCCAGCTTCGCGTCCTCGCACCGCGAGAGCTGGAGCCAGCTGCGCGAGAAGCTCCCGGTCCAACTGGCCGACGTGGGAGCCGAAGTGAGCTCGGTCCTCTTCGCCATAGACGAAGAGGTCAAGCCGCTGCAGTCCCTGCTGCCCGCCCACCACGGCAAGCACGGCTCGTCCGTCCGGCCGGACGTCCCCTCCCCGGGCACGTCCGCCCGCTCGGGCCACGCCGCGCCCAAGCCGTCGTCCTCGTCCAGCGGCGAGGGCAAGCACGCGGGCGGCGGCCGGCAGCACCCGGCGGCCCCCGGCGGCCATGAGGAGCACGAGGGCCTCCTCGGGGGTACGGGGCTGCTGAAGCCCCCCTCGGCGCCCGGCAGCGCCAGCCCGGAGGGCACGTCGCACGGCAAGGAGAGCAAGCCGGCCAAGCAGCCGAGCATCACGATCCCGCCGGTCCTCCCGGACATCCTCCCGGGCCTGGGCATCCACGGCGACGATCCGAAGTAGCAGCGCGGCAGGCGGCCGGCGTTCTTCGGCCCCGGAAGATACGGGGCTCAGAAGAACGCCGGCCGCCATGGTCCGGTCAGAAAAACACAGATCGCCGCTGCACAAGCAGCTTGTACAACGTGTGCTGAATCGTTTCTCGTACCTGGTCGGTCAGGTTGAACATCAGCATGGGGTCGTCCGCGGCCTCCGGCGGATACCCGTCCGTGGGAATCGGCTCCCCGAACTGGATCGTCCACTTCGTCGGCAGCGGCACCAGCCCCAGCGGCCCCAGCCAGGGGAACGCGGGCGTCAGCGGGAAGTACGGAATCCCCAGCAGCCGCGCGACCGTCCGGGAATTGCCGAGCATCGGATAGATCTCCTCGGCCCCGACGATCGAGCACGGCACGATCGGCGCCCCGGCACGCAGTGCCGTCGACACGAAGCCGCCCCGGCCGAAGCGCTGGAGCTTGTACCGCTCCGAGAACGGCTTCCCGATCCCCTTGAACCCCTCCGGCATCACCCCGACCACCTCGCCCCGCTCCAGGAGCTGCTGCGCGTCCTCCGCGCAGGCGAGGGTGTGCCCGAGCTTGCGGGAGACCTCGTTGACGCCCGGCAGCATGAAGACCAGGTCCGCGGCGAGCATCCGGATGTGCCGGTCGGCCGGGTGGTGGTCGTGCACCGCGACCTGCAGCATCAGCCCGTCCACCGGAAGCGTCCCGGAGTGGTTGGCGACGACCAGGGCCGCGCCCTTCTCCGGGATGTTCTCGATGCCCTTCACCTCGACCCGGAAGTACTTCTCGTAGAACGGCCGCAGCGCGGACATCAGGACCTGGTCGGTCAGCTCCTCGTCGTAGCCGAACTCGTCGACCTCGTACTCGCCGGTGATCCGCCGCCGCAGGAAGCTCAGCCCGTGCGCCAGCTTCCGGTCCCAGCCGCCCTCCTGCGCGGCCTCAGGCCCCCGCCCCCGGGTGCTGCCGTCCGCGGCCACCGGCTGCTCGGGCTCGGCCGCCGCGGCCTGGTCCACGTCCCGCTGCGGCGGCACGGGCGCGAGGGACGAGACGCGGTTCGTACGGGCCCGCCCCGTCCGCTTGCCCTTGCGCTTGGACCGCGGCTCCTCGCCGCCGAACGGGATGACCTTCGCGTCCGCCATGGTGGGTGCGCTCCTCACTTCTGGCCGCGGCCGGCAGGCAGTGCCGCAGCGATCCGGTCGACGGTACGGGCAAGGGTCTCGGGCGGCAGCAGCCCGGGCCCTCGGCTGCGCGCATAGTCCTCGAAGGCCCCCGCCGTGGTGTAGCGCGGATCGAAGCCGAGGACCTCGCGCATCTGGGTGGTCCGGACGACCCGCCCGTGCGTGAGGAGCCGGATCTGCTCGGGCGAGAAGTCCGTCACGCCGACCGAACGCAGTGCGGAGCCGACCCAGGTGACGGTCGGCAGGAAGAAGGGGAGCGTGGGACGCCCGAGGCGGCGGGCCGCCTGCGAGAGCAGCAGCACCCCGTCCCCCGCGACGTTGAAGGTGCCGCTGTTGAGCGTGCCCCTGCGCGGCTCGCCCGAGGCGATCCGCAGCACCTCGATCACATCGTCCTCGTGGGCGAACTGCAGCCGGGGGTCGAAGCCGAGGACGGTGGGCAGCACGGGCAGCGCGAAGTACTCCGCGAGCGGCGAGTCGGCGCAGGGCCCGAGGATGTTCGCGAAGCGCAGCACGCACACCGCCACGTCGGGCCGGCGCCGGGCGAAGCCGCGCACGTACCCCTCGACCTCCACCACGTCCTTGGCGAAGCCCCCGCTGGGCAGCGACTTCGGCGGGGTGGTCTCGGTGAAGATCGCGGGATCGCGTGGCGCGGATCCGTAGACATTGGTGCTCGACTTGACCACCAGGCGCTTGACCGAGGGCGTCTTCTGGCAGGCGCCGAGCAGCTGCATCGTGCCGATGACGTTGGTCTCCTTGACCGACGCCCGGCTGCCGCGCTTGCCCAGCGGGGTGCCGTTCACATCCATGTGGACCACCGTGTCCACAGCGTGTTCGGCCAGAACCCGCGCGATCCTGGGATGGCGAATGTCCGCCCGTACGAAATCGGCCCCGCCCAGATGGTGCGCGGGTGGCACCGCGTCCACCCCGATCACCCGGTCCACATCGGGCTCGCGCTGGATGCGGCGGACGAACCGGCCCCCCAGCTGCCGTGCGACTCCGGTGACGAGCACGACCTTGCCCAAGATCAGCGCCTTCCTCTGCCCACGATCCGCCCACGACCTACCCATGAGTGGTGCTGCCGCGGCCACCGTAGCGGGTCGTTGTTGCGCTGTGATGACCGGCCGATGCGGGGAGCTACATTTCAAGCCGTAGCCGAGGCTTCACTCACTGCAACCTGCCCGCAATGCACCGCAGCCCTCCCACCATGATCGGTGGAAGGGCTGCGGGACGAGCACAGCGGCGTGCCGCTTACTTCTTGTTGCGACGCTGAACGCGCGTGCGCTTGAGCAGCTTGCGGTGCTTCTTCTTGGCCATCCGCTTACGCCGCTTCTTGATAACAGAGCCCACGACTACCCTCGCTTACATCGATTCACTCGGTGCGGGGCGTCCGAGCCCACACGACCTACATCGGGCCAGCCTACCCGGCACCGGGCGATCAGCGTAATCCAGGGCCCCCGTCAGGCTGTTTCCACCCCCACGTAGGACTCTCGGAGGTACTCGTGCACCGCTTGCTCCGGGACCCGGAACGACCTGCCCACCCTGATCGCCGGCAGATGACCGCTGTGCACCAAGCGGTACACGGTCATCTTGGACACTCGCATCACCGCGGCGACTTCCGCCACGGTCAGGAACACGACCTCGTTGAGAGGCCTCTGGTCAGCAGCCATGACACACCTGAACCTTCCGCACATGACGCGCACCGGCTTCCCCTCCGGTGACTCCTCGTCGCTGCGCGCTCACTCCCCAGGTTAGGGGCGGGTGATGCGAGTGGGGAAGAGGAGCAGCCATCGGCCGCCTACTGTGACAGACACGCTCGATTGAGTACATAGCGAGTAAGCGGTCGGTAGTAATCAGACCGCACAGTGTCATCAAGCGGAACGACGACGGACACCCGCCCCTCCGCCTGCCCGACGAACGGCGCCGGGTCGTCCGCATCCGCCAGGCCAAGGGCCTCAATACCCAGCTGACCTGCCCCGCAGACCCAGCCGTGGTCCCCGATGACCACCGCCGGAAGCGGTCCGTCACCGTCCATCGCCGCTCCCAGGGCCACCCGAAGCGGGAGCGGAGAATGCGTATGTACGCCGGGCTCACTTCCACACCCACGTGCGCCGGGTTCACGCACCAGCGCGACGCCTCGAACGTAGTCCAGGTTGTAGGTACGTACCCCGAACCGGGTCGTTATGTCGACACTTCGACCCTGCGCCGGACGGAGGACAGTGCATCCCGCCGCCGAGAGACCGGCGGCCAACCCGGCGTAGAAGCCCAGGAGCCGGTGCGGGTGACCGGTGCCGATCAGCACCGGCGCGGCGGCCGCGGCCGCCGCGGGGAGCCGGTCCGCCAAGGCACTCAGTGCCACGATCGTACGGTCGGGGTCGATGACATCCTGCCCCGAAGTGTGACCGGGATCGGCCGAAACCCCACACTTGCGGCCCATCAGTTGTAACAAGTCCCCCAGCCGCCAGTCCCGTTCCGGCTCCAGCCCGAGCAACGCCCGGGGGTCTCCGGCCACGAACATCCGATAGCGGCTCAGACTCCGCTCCCGGGAGGTGGATACGACACCGGCGATACGGGAGTGGAGGAGGTGGCTACGGAGGGCACGTTGAGCACAGGACTGGGCGGGCAGCTCGGTCAGCACGGTTCCGATGCTGACGGAACCGCCCCCGGGCCGAAGGGGATTCGCGCAGGATCCCACGGTCGGCCTAACGGCCTGCACGGCCTGCACGCCGCGGCACGGCCCGCGTGACGCAGCGTCATCTTCCTCCGATTACGGGAGCAGACCGTGGGCCGGGAACACCGCACGCCGCGTCGCGAGGATCGACTGGTCGAGCCGGTCCCCCGGGTCGTACCCCGAATCCGTGAAGTCCTTCCACTCCGGCCGGCGCCCGTCCGTCATCCGGTACGGCCCCAACTGCCTCGTACGACGGAACACTTCGGCCCGCCACTCCTCCGGAACGGCACTCTCGGGAGTCACCGGCACCCCCGCGGCGATCCCCACCAGATGGGCCCAGGACCGCGGCACGACGTCGACCACCGCGTACCCGCCACCGCCCAGGGCGACCCACCGCCCCTCCGCATGCTCGTGAGCCAGCGCGTGACAGGCCTCGGCCACCATCCGCTGGGCGTCCAAGGACACCGCCAGATGGGCCAGCGGATCCTCGAAGTGCGTGTCGGCGCCGTGCTGCGTCACCAGCACCTGCGGACGGAAGGCGGCCAGCAGCTCCGGCACCACGGCATGGAACGCCCGCAGCCACCCCGCATCACCCGTCCCCGCCGGCAGCGCCACGTTCACGGCACTCCCCTCGGCTCCCGGACCACCGGTCTCCTGGGGCCAGCCGGTCTGCGGGAAGAGCGTGCTGGGGTGCTCGTGCAGGGAGACGGTGAGGACGCGCGGGTCCTCCCAGAAGGCCGCCTGGACGCCGTCACCGTGGTGCACGTCCACGTCGACGTACGCGACCCGCTCGGCCCCGAGCTCCAGCAGCCGGGCCACGGCGAGGGCCGCATCGTTGTACACGCAGAACCCGGACGCCGCGCCGGGCATCGCATGGTGCAGCCCGCCGGCGAAGTTCACCGCGTGCAGGGCCTCACCGCGCCATACGGATTCCGCGGCGCCCACCGACTGCCCGGCGATCAGCGCCGAGGCGTCGTGCACGGCCGGGAAGGCCGGGACGTCGGGCGTCCCGAGACCGTACGAGCCGTCGGCGGACGCGGGGTCGGCGGCCGCGGCACGCACGGCGGCGATGTAGTCCTCGCGGTGCACCAGCCGCAGCGTGGAATCCCCCGCGGGCCGGGCCGCGGCGACGCGTACGGCACGGTCCAGGCCGAGCGCCTCGACGAGCCGCATGGTGAGCGCGAGCCGCACCGGATCCATGGGGTGGCCGGGCCCGAAGTCGTAGCCCGTTACCGCCTCGTCCCACATCAACTGCGCACGGCCGCTCATGAGCGTCACCGTAGTGGATGGGCCGGACGGAAATCGGAGGAGGTTCGGACAAGGCGATGAGATGAATGGGTGGACGAGTGGGTCAGACGAGGAGCCGAGCAAGTTCGGTCATGTCGCCGAACAATCCCTTGGCGCCGGCCTCGGTCAACCGCTCCGCCGGAGTCATACCGGTGTAGCCGTAGACGTCCATTCCGGCGGCGAGCGCGGCCTGGACGCCCAGCGGGCTGTCCTCGACGACGACACAGCGGGCGGGATCGACGCCCATGGAACGAGCGGCGTGAAGAAAGAGGTCCGGGGCCGGCTTGCCCCTGCCGACGTCCTCCGCGCTGAAAATCCAGGATTCCTCGAACCATTCGTCCAGCCCGGTACGGCCATGGCCGTACCGGATCCGCTCATGGGTCCCGGAGGAGGCGACGCAGTACGGAACGCCGGTGGCCACCAGATACTCGAGAACCTCCACAGCACCCTTTATGGGCTGCAGCTCGCGGTCGAAGGCATCGAAGGTGCGGGAGTGCAGGGTGGTGTCGAAGTCGGCGGGCAGCTGCCGGCCGGTGCGCTCGAGCACCAGGTCGTGGACGCGGTGCACGGCCGACCCCATGTAGTCCCGGACGGATTCCTCGTACGTGGTGGGGTGCCCGAGTTCGGTGAGGTAGTCGGCGAGGACCCGGTTGGCGATCGGCTCGCTGTCGACGAGCACACCGTCGTTGTCGAAGATGACGAGGTCATAGCGCATCATGACGTCACCCTAGAGGCCCGGAACGCAAAAATGCCTCAGGCCCCGAGTGATAACACTCAGGGCCTGAGGCTGAAAAATTGTTCGGCG
>NZ_LNBE01000006.1 GCF_001445655.1 Streptomyces roseifaciens | reverse complement strand
GGGTTCGGAGCAGGAAGGTCTCCTACGGGCCGCGCGCGGCCCGATTCACCCCAGGGTGGTGGTTCCCCGGTTCCCAGAACTTGCCGGCGTATCAGGTGGTGCTGTGCCCGCGGGATTCGGCGAAGGCGCACGGCGCAGCGCCTCTTGCGGCGTTGCGACAACCGCGCTCCGTTATCGAACGTTAATAGACATGCCGGGTGGATTCCAAGCCGAACGCCCGAATCCACCGATGCCCTCGGGCACGTCTTCACAGGATGTGCGCCCACGGAACCTGTCGATACTTTCTACGAAATGCTGTTCGATCCGCTCGCCGCGCCGGATCGCCAACAGCGCCATGTCATCCGCGGCCTGACCCCCCGAATGGCGCGCGACGTCCGCGACCAGGGCGTCCAGCAGTGCGTCCGGGTTCTTGAACCGACAGCCCGTCAGCCCGGCCCGGGGGTCGTAGAACGTACCGCCCTCGTCCCGCGCCTCGGTCACCCCGTCCGTCATCAGCAGCAGCATCGACCCCGCGGGAAACTCCCGCTCCTCCGCCCGGTCCGGCCACACCCCCAGCTCGCCCAGGCCGAGGGGCAGCGCGGGGACGGCGGGGTCGGCCACGCCGATGCGGCCGTCCGCGTGCAGCAGGAGCGGTGAGGGGTGGCCGCGGTTCAGCAGCCGGAAGACGGGCTCCCCCGGCGGCAGCTCCGCCAGTACGGCCGTGGTGAAGCCCTCGGACCGGTCCACGGCGTCGGCACGCAGGTTCGCCCGCCGCGCGCCCTCCCGCTGGAGCGCGTGTTCCAGCCGTCCCGCGAGACCCTCCAGCGTGGGCTCCTGCTCGGCCGCCTCCCGGAAGGCGCCGATCACCACGGCGACCGCCTCGACCGCGCCCAGACCCTTGCCGCGGACGTCGCCGACGATGACGCGTACGCCGTACGGGGTGTCCTGGACCGCGTACAGATCGCCGCCGATCCGGGCGTCGGCCTGGGCGGCGACGTAGCGCGCGGCCACGCGGAGGCCGCCGATCCGGGACGGTGGCGCGGGCAGGACGGCGCGCTGGGCCGCCTCCGCGATGCCCCGGGCGGAGGCGAGCTGCTGATCGCTGCGACGGGCGATGCGGTTGATGCCGAGCGCGACCAGGGAGACGGCACCGATGGTCGCGATCTCTACCAGCGCCTGACCGGTGTCGGACGGCCGGTGGTAGATCACGAGGCCGACCGCGACCGCGACGGCGGCCAGGGCGGCCGTGACCGTGGCGCGGAGGGTGTGCAGCGGCGCCGCGACGAGGGGCGCGGCGGAAAGGAAGGGGGCGCACGTGTAATGCGCGGGCGCCCCGAGATCGAAGAGCACGGCGCCGACGATCAGAACGGCCGGCAGCCTGCGGACGACCCGGCGAACAGCCCGGCGGGCAGAACGGCTCTCTCGCTTGCCCACCGCACTCTCTCCTGACCGGCAGTCCCGCACGTCAACGACCTCCCACCCTTCCGGGCGGGAGGTCGTCAGGCGAACGCTGCTGGGCCAACCGGGGAGGGAGGCCCCAGGAGAACGGCCCGGCGGGCAGGCCGGCGAACGGGCTGCCCGGCGAGCAAGCTGCCGGCGAGCAGCCCGGCGAGCGGGTTACGAGGCGCGGCGCTCCCGTGCGCCCCCGGTGCCCCGGCCGGCGCCGCCCCTGCCGGCACCGCGGCCGGAAGCCGCACCGGAAGCGCCACCGGACGCCCGGCCGGCACCCCGGCCGCCCGCGCCCCGGCCCGAACCGCCCGAACCGCCGGCACCACCGGAACCGTAGGACGACGAGGAAGAGGAAGCCGAGGAGGACGACGAGGACGACGCCCCGGAAGACATCTCCGTACGCACCCGGCCACGCCCGCCGCGGCCGCCGCGCGAGCCACGGGTGCCCCGGGAGCCGCGCGACCCGGCAGCAGCCGCAGCCCCACCGGCGGACCCGGCGCTCGCGCCGCCCCCGCCCGACCGCTTCCGCGGCGTCGACTGGGCCGGCACCGGCGGCGCGATGACCACCGGCACGCCGCTGGGCTGCTGGGCCCCGGTGATGCGGACGAGCTCCTCGTCCTCCGGGCCGACCGTCACGACGTTCGGGGAGATCTTGGCGGTGACCATCATGCGGCTCATCTCGCGCCGCTGCTCGGGCAGCACGAGCGTGACGACCGTGCCGGACTCGCCCGCGCGGGCCGTACGGCCGCCGCGGTGCAGGTAGTCCTTGTGGTCCATGGGCGGGTCGACGTTCACGACGAGGTCGAGGCCGTCGATGTGGATGCCGCGCGCGGCCACGTTCGTGGCGATCAGCGCGGTGACCTCCTGCGTGCGGAAGAGGTCCAGGGTGCGGTTGCGCTGCGGCTGGCTCTTGCCGCCGTGCAGGGCGGCGGCGCGCACGCCCTCGGACAGCAGCTTCTTCACCAGGCGGTCGGCGCCGCGCTTGGTGTCCACGAACATGATCACGCGGCCGTCGCGGGCGGCGATCCGGGTGACCGTGTCCTTCTTGTCCGTCTCGGTGACGTGCAGCAGGTGGTGGTCCATCGTGACGACCGCGCCCACCGACGCGTCGACGGAGTGCGTCACCGGGTCGGTGAGGAAGCGGCGGACGAGCCGGTCGACGTTGCGGTCGAGGGTCGCGGAGAACAGCATCCGCTGCCCCTCGGGGTCGACCTGGTCCAGCAGCTTGGTGACCTGCGGCAGGAAGCCCATGTCGGCCATCTGGTCGGCCTCGTCCAGGACCGTGATCCGCACGTCGCCGAGCTTGCAGTCACCGCGCTGGATGAGGTCCGCGAGCCGCCCGGGGGTGGCGACGAGCACCTCGGCGCCGCGCGCGAGCGTCTGGGCCTGCCGGCCGATGGACATGCCGCCGACGACCGTGGCCGTCCGCAGGTTCACGGCGGTGGCGTACGGGGCGAGCGAGTCGGTGACCTGCTGCGCGAGCTCGCGGGTGGGGACGAGCACGAGGGCGAGCGGGCGGCCGGGCTCGGCGCGGCGGCCGGCCGTACGGGCCAGCATGGCCAGGCCGAACGCGAGGGTCTTGCCGGAGCCGGTGCGGCCGCGGCCGAGGACGTCACGGCCGGTGAGCGAGTTGGGCAGCGTCGCGGCCTGGATCGGGAACGGCTCGGTGACGCCCTCGCGGGTCAGCGTGGAGAGCAGGCCGGCGGGCATGTCCAGGTCGGCGAAGGACGCCACCGGCGGCAGCGCCGGAGTGGTGCTGACCGGGGTCTCGAAGTCGCCCTGGGGGGCGGCGGGCCTGCGGCGCGAGGACTGGGCGCCGACGCGGCCCTGCTGGGAGCTGCGGTTCTGCTGAGCACCGCGGTTCTGCTGGGGTCCGCGGGGGCGAGCGGGGCGGGCGGAGCGAGTCATACGGGTGGGACCTTCCCTCAATGGGGGTGGCACGCCCGAAAGGGAGACTTCGCATCGCGAGACCGTCCGGAACGAGAACGGTCGGACGGCGGAAAAGCCTGGGCGCGCTGGTGCGGGACGACGGCCGGCACGCGGGCGCCGGCCGGCGCAGGGGCAGCAATGGGGCCCGCACCCCGAGGTGCGGGCCCCATTGCCTGGTGCTTCATGCGGAGCCCGGGGCCGTCGTCAGACGGACCGGGCGGGCATCATCGTCAGGCAGCGACGATGTTCTCGGCCTGCAGGCCCTTCTGGCCCTGCGTGACGTCGAAGGAAACCTTCTGGCCCTCGAACAGCTCACGGAAGCCGTTGGAGGCGATGTTCGAGTAGTGGGCGAAGACGTCGGGGCCGCCGCCGTCCTGCTCGATGAAGCCGAAGCCCTTTTCCGAGTTGAACCACTTCACGGTGCCAGTAGCCATGTCTATCTCCTTAGTGGATGCAAATGGGCCCCACACCGGACAAAGACCGGCAAAAACAAAAATGCGCCCTCGGTTCACATAACCGTCAGGCGCACACGAGTTCATGGGTACCACAACTGAAACGTCAGTTAAGCGTAGCACACGTCGGCGGCCCCCGTTTCACCCGCCCGCCGACGGTGCGCAGCCCCGCGGCAGCCCGGTGCCGCTACAGCTCCACGCCCTGGGAACGGGCGTGGCGGTCCGCCGCCACCTCGGCCTCCGCCTCGTCCAGATAGACCTCGCAGACCAGCCGGCCGTCGGTGTTCATGTTGTGCTCCAGCTCCCACAGGCTGAGCTCGCCACCGCCCTCCAGCAGGAAGGCGTGCTCGTAGAAGCGGCACCAGGTGGCGTCGCGACCGGGGCCCCGGCGGCGCGGCTTGGTGATCAGCGCGATGTGGTGGCCGAGCGCCCCCTGGAGCAGCTCGCGCACCACCTCGCCGGGCCCGTCCTCGTTCTCCGCGCGCCGCAGCAGCCGCCGGGCGTGGTCGGGCGAGGCGTCGGAGACGTACTCCCGGCGGGGCTGCGTCGGCCCCATGGCCAGCAGCAGCTCCTCCGCCAGCCAGGCCGGCAGCTCCTCGGTCTCGCTGCCGGGGCCGATGCCGCCGCCGATCCGGTCGTGCACGCGCCGCTCGGCCCGGTCGAGAGCGTCCTCGTCGGCGTACAGCTCGTAGAGGAAGACGTCCTCCGGACCCGTGTTGTGCTCCAGCTCGAACAGCAGCAGGCTGCTCCCGTCCGCCAGGAGGAACACATGGCGGTACGAATTGCAGCGGAGGGGACGCCGGTCGTCATTGCGCTGGCGGTACGAGCGGAGCTCGGCCTGATGCATCAGCGCCGTCCGCAGCCGGCCGAGCATCCGCTCGTCGATCTCGAAGCCGTTCTGCGCCCGCCCCAGCAGCGCCTCCGCATGCTCGATGGGCGTGGTCTCGGCTCCCGCCGGCCCGCCCCGTCCCTGGCCGTGCTCTGTGCGCCCCCTGTGCGCCCTGTACGCCGGGCTCTGGTTCCCCCACTCTTCTCGCTCGCTTCCGCTGCCGTTCTCACCCGCTCGCGAGTTCTCCATGCCTCCGACCTCCCGGACCTCGCCGCGCCCACCCCGCGCACTTACCGTAGCGGCGCGAACACGGGACGGGGGCGGGGTTTCGGGGAACTGGGTGCGCAGAGGTCCGGGCACGCGGGGGGCGTCCAGCGGTGGCTCGGGGGGTGGGGCGTGCGCGTGCCGTGCGCCCCCCTGGCCCGGCGGGCCCCGGCGGGCCCCGGCGGAGCCGGAGCCACCTTCTCCACCGAGCCGGCGCTACTCCTCCACGGGCTGCTCGCCCACGGGCTCCGGCTCCACTGGCTACCCCTCCACGGACTTCGGCTTCACGGGCTTCGGCGTCACGATCGGGAACACCGGGTCCGGATAGGTCAGATAGCCGAAGACGGTGTCCGCGGCGGCCTGGTCGTCCACCTCGATGCCGTTCCCGACCGCCGCGTCGAAGTTCTTCTTGAAGTCGACGCCCTGCGTCAGCACCTCGTCGAGCACCGCTCGCGAGAGGGTGATGGTCGCCTGCGGCTTGCCCGCGAGGAGGTCCTCCCCGTCGACGTACACGAGCACGCCGTTGCGCAGGGTCGTGGTGCACTGCCGGCCGGTGCCGTTGAACACCCAGCGCAGCACGATCGGCGACCGCTGCTCCGCGGCGGCCCGGGGCCCGTCCACGCTCTTGGCCATCGCCGAGAAGATCTGCTCCAGGGACATGCTCTTCACGAGGTCCGAAGCGCCGTGCGGAGTGGGCTTCTCCGGTCCGCTGCGGAGCTCCTTGGCGCCGGTGAGGTAGAAGTTGCGCCAGGTGCCGTTCTCCGCGCCGTAGCCCAGCTGGGTCATGGCGTCGGCCTGGAGGGCCTTGGCGGCGGCCAGGACCCCGGCCGGGACGAGGGACGGGTCCTCGGGGTCCGCGGAGGCGAAGATGACGTGGTTGAGCAGCTCCAGGACCCAGCGGTACTGCGGCTGCTCCGCCTCGTACGCCTGCCGCGCGCTCCGTACGACCTCCTCCGCACCGCCCATCGCCCGCACGTACCGGGCACCGGCCTCGACCGGGGGCAGCTCCCAGAGGTGGGCGGGGTTGCCGTCGAACCAGCCCATGTAGCGCTGGTAGACCGCCTTGAGGTTGTGGCTGAGCGAGCCGTAGTAACCCCGGTCGTACCAGTGGCCGCCCAGGCCCGGCGGCAGCTCCCGGAGCTTCTCCGCGATCTCGATCCCGGTGTAGCCGTCATTGAGCAGGCGCAGGGTCTGGTCGTTGAGGTAGCCGTACATGTCCCGCTGGTTCGCGAGGAATTCGAGGATGTTCTCCTTGCCCCAGCGCGGCCAGTGGTGGGAGGCGAATTCGACCTCGGTGTGCTCGCCGAAGGTCTGGATGGCCTGGGTGAGGTACTTCGACCACGCGTGGGCGTCCCGGACCTGGGCGCCGCGCAGGCTGAGGATGTTGTGCATGGTGTGCGTCGAGTTCTCGGCCATGCAGAGGGTGCGCAGCTCGGGGAAGTAGAAGTTCATCTCCGCCGGGGCCTCGGTGCCCGGGGTGAGCTGGCAGATGATCCGGACCCCGTCCACGAACAGCCGGTACAGGCCCGGCCGCCACGG
This sequence comes from Streptomyces roseifaciens, assembly GCF_001445655.1. NCBI lineage: Bacteria > Bacillati > Actinomycetota > Actinomycetes > Kitasatosporales > Streptomycetaceae > Streptomyces > Streptomyces roseifaciens. The sequence continues at coordinate 291,936 of NZ_LNBE01000006.1, read as the reverse complement.
GATGACGTCCTCGGGGCCCCACTTGTCCTCCGGGGTGGGCCGGTGGTGCGTGCCGCCCACGTAGTCGGTCGGCGGGACGAGCGTGACCTCGCCGGTGGAGATCGTCAGTCCGAGGCCGGATCCCACCTGCCCGCCGGGGCTCTTGTCGAGGCCGGCCGCGTACATGTAGCCCGCGCGGCGGCTCATGGCCGGGCCCGCGTAGACGTTCTCGCTGACGGCGTGTTCCAGGAAGCCCTCGGGCGCGTAGACCTTCAGGTCGGGCGCCATCACGTCCTTGGTGTCGTCGAACAGGCCGCGGGAGCCGCCGAAGTGGTCGACGTGGCTGTGGGTGTAGATGATCGCGGTGACGGGCCGGTTGTCGTCGCACGTCTCGCGGTAGAGCCGCAGGGCGTGCCGCGCGGTCTCGTAACAGGCGAGCGGGTCGATGACGACGATGCCCCGGTCGCCCGTCACGATCGTCATGTTGGACAGGTCGTAGCCGCGGACCTGGTAGATGGTCCGGCCGTTCGAGGCGGCGACGTGGAAGAGGCCGGCGACGGCGGTGAGCCGGCCCTGCCGCCACAGGCTCGCGTTGACGGACGGCGGCGGTACGTCCTCGCCGTCCTCGAGGAACTGGTAACCGGAGAAGTCCCACACGACGCGCTTGCCGTCGCGGGAGGGGATGACGGGAAGGTCGCGCGGCGGCACGGCCAGCAGCCCGCGCGTGGCGTCGGCGAAGTCGCCGGTGCTGGGCGGAATGGTCTCGGTGATCCCGCGGTTCGCCTCGACGACGGCCGCGGACGGCTCGACGGGCCCGGTGGGCTCGGTGGGCTGCTGCGACCCGGCGTTCTCAGGCATACGACGTTCCTCCTTGGGACATGCGGAAGCTCCGCGTGTGCGACGGAAGAGTGGTGCGTGTGGTGCCGTACGGGTGCAAGGTGCGACATCGACGCTATGAAGCGGTGGAACGTTGCACAAGGAACACGATCAAGCCAGGAAGCCGGGGACGGAAGACGGTCCGGAACAGGGCCGGAAGAGGGCAGGAACAGGCCGGGAAGAGGCCAGGAATGCGGAAGCGCCCCGCCCGGCAAGAACCGGGCGGGGCGCTCCTTCGCAGGTCAGAGGGGGTTTCCCTCGCCCGCATCGCGTAGGCCGTGTGGGACTCGAACCCACAACCAATGGATTAAAAGTCCACTGCTCTGCCAATTGAGCTAACGGCCCGCACCCCGCAGCATAGCCCGGCCGACCGCGTTATCCCGAGTCGTTATGGCCGATGCGTCGGACGGGAGTGCAGACGCAGCGGGGCCCGTACGCCACCGAAGTGCCGTACGGGCCCCAAATCACCTGCGGTTATCAGCCGTTGCGCTTCCAGCGCGGCTTGTCGTCGCGGCGGCCGAAGGAACCGGCGCCACCACGGTGGTCGTCGCGGCGGCCGTTCGGGCGGTCGTGGCCGCCGGAGCGGAAGCCGCCGCCGGCCGGACGGTCGTCACGACGGTCGCGGTTGAACGGACGGTCGCTGCCGCCGGAGCGGAAGCCGCCGCCGTGCGAGGGGCGGTCGTCGCGGCGGAAACCACCGGACGGACGGTCGTCGCGACGGAAGCCGCCACCGCGGTTGTCGTCACGACGGTCATCGCGACGCTCGTCACGACGGAAACCACCCGACGGACGGTCATCGCGGCGGAAGCCACCGGAGCGGTTGTCGTCACGACGCTCGTCACGGCGGAAACCACCGGACGGACGGTCGTCACGGCGGAAGCCGCCACCGCGGTTGTCGTCACGACGGTCATCGCGACGCTCGTCACGACGGAAACCACCCGACGGACGGTCGTCACGGCGGAAGCCACCGCGCTCGTCGTCGCGACGCTCGTCACGGCGGAAACCACCGGACGGACGGTCATCGCGGCGGAAGCCGCCACCGCGGTTGTCGTCACGACGGTCGTCACGACGGAAACCACCGGAGCGGTTGTCGTCGCGGCGGTCGTCGCGACGGAAGCCACCGCGGTCGTCGCGGCGCGGCGCGAAGTTGCCCCGCTCGTCGCGGCGCTCGTGCGCGGGCGCGGCCTGCGCCGGGACGGACGCGGCGGCAGCGGCCTCCTCCTCGGCCTTGGCCTCGGTGGCGGCGGCCTCGGCGGCAGCCGCGACGGCGGCCTCCGGGTCCTCGCCGCGCTCGCGGGCGGCGCGCGCCAGGAGGCGGTCGGCCTCGTCGCGGAGCTCGGAGGCGCGGCGCTGCGCGCGCTCCAGCTGACGGGTCAGGTCGGCCAGGTCGCGCTCGGCCTGCTTGGCGGCGTTGGCCGCGGAGTCGGCCTGGACCTCGGTGAGGGAGCGGGCGCCGGTGATCTTGGCGACGTCCTCGTCGAAGGCGCCGGCACCGCCGACGATGTGGCGCGAGGCGTCGACGCCCGCGTCCTCCATCAGGCGGAAGATCTGCTTGCGCTGGTGCGGCAGGGCCAGGGAGACGACCGTGCCGGACTGGCCGGCGCGGGCCGTACGGCCGGAGCGGTGCAGGTAGTCCTTGTGGTCACCGGCGGGGTCGACGTTGAGGACCAGGTCGATGCCGTCGACGTGGATGCCGCGGGCGGCGACGTCGGTGGCGACCAGGCAGTTCACGTAGCCGGCCTTGAAGTCGTCGAGGACGCGGCTGCGGGCGCCCTGGGTCATGCCGCCGTGCAGGGCGTCGGCGCGGACGCCGGCGTCCAGCAGCTGCTCGGCGACGCGGTCGGCGCCCAGCTGGGTGCGGACGAAGATGATGGTGCGGCCCTTGCGGGCGGCGATGGCGGCGGTGACCGGCGCCTTGTCCTTCGGCTTCACGACGAGGACGTGGTGGGTCATGGTGGTGACGGCACCGGCGGAGGGGTCGACCTCGTGCGTGATCGGGTTGACCAGGTAGCGCTTGACGAGGGTGTCGATCTCGTTCTCCAGCGTGGCGGAGAACAGCAGGCGCTGGCCGCCGGCCGGCACCAGGTCGAGGATCTCGGTGACCTCGGGCAGGAAGCCCATGTCGGCCATCTGGTCGGCCTCGTCGAGGACGGCGACCTGGACCTTGTCGAGCGAGGCGGCGCCGCGGTTGATGATGTCGCGCAGACGGCCCGGGGTGGCGACGAGGATGTCGACGCCGCGCTCCAGGGCGTAGATCTGGTTGCCCATGGACGTACCGCCGCAGACGACCTTCATCTTCAGGCCGAGCACGTCGCCGTAGGGCTGGAGGGCGTCCGCGACCTGCATCGCGAGCTCACGGGTCGGGGTGAGGATCAGGCCGCGGGGGCGCTTCTTCTCGGTGTGGCCGCCGGCCAGGGTGGACAGCAGCGGCAGACCGAAGGAGAGGGTCTTGCCGGAGCCGGTGCGGCCGCGGCCGAGGATGTCCTTGCCGGCCAGGGCGTCCGGGATGGTCGCGGCCTGGATCGGGAAGGGGGTGGTGACACCGTTCTGCGCGAGCTTGCGGACGATCGCGTCGTCCAGGCCGAGGTCACCGAAGGTGATCGTCGGCTCGGCGGGCTCGGCGGCGGCGTCGGTGTCGACGGCCTCGGCGGCGGTGTCGGAGGAGGCGAGATCCGCGGTGGTCTCCGCGGTGACGGCGTCCGCCTCGGCGACGATCTCGTCGCTCGCGGGCATGACGGTCTGCTCAGTGGAAATGGACATGCGAAATGCGAAACCTTCCGGAGTTTCGGCACGCGCCCAAGCTCCGTGTCGGCTTCACAAATGACCGCCTCGATGCGGTCAGCCACGGCAAGGTAAGGAACGCGCCACACGGCGCGCTTCTGTTAGGCGCCGGGCAAATGGGATCAAACGATCTACCACCATACGCACTCACCACCGCCGGACGCAACCCGCAGTCCCCGTCCGGCGGCATGGCCTACGCCACAGGGCCCGCCGCCTGGGGGCCCGGCTGGGGCGACGGGGGCGCCGAGGAGGCGGGGGGCTGGGTGACGGGCGGCTGCGGCGTGGGGGTCGTCGGCTGGGGCGCCGGCTGGGTGGGAGCGGGCGGGTGCCCGGGCGGAGGAGCCGTGCCGGCGCCGCTGCCCGGCTGCTTCGCCTTCTTGCCCGGCTTGCCGGGGTGGGCGTCCGGCGAGGCCCCGGCGGGCGAGGCCGAGGGCGTCGCCGTCGAGGACGGGCTGGCGGCGCTCTTCGCCGACGGGCTGCCGCTCGCCCCCCGCGCCGAGCGCGCGTCCGCCTGCCCCGGCCGCCCGCCCGGGAGCCGCACCCCGCCGTCCGGCTCCGGCCCCGCCTCGCGCTGCTTGCCCGCACCCGGCGACGGAGCGGGCCGCTCCGGGTCGCTCACGCTCATGCACCCCCCGAGGGCCAGGGCCGCGACGGCGACGGCCGCGATCCGGGTGACGGCTGCGCGGGGTGAGGTGGGGGGCATCGGGGACCGCCTTAGGGCTACGGGTCGCATCGGCGACGCGTACAGGCCGCATCGGCAACGCATGAAACAGGCGTCCTGCCCAACTGGGACCGCCCCGCACAGGACACGCGCGGCACGCGGTCACCTGACCGGCTCTTTACCCGCCCACCCACAGCGGATCTTCATCCGTCGCCGGCCCCGCCCCGCGGCCGAGCCCGTGCGCTGACCCGCTCACCCGTACCCGAGCCCGTGCGCTCACCCGTACCCGAGCGCGTGCAGCCGCTCGTCGTCGATGCCGAAGTGGTGGGCCACCTCGTGAACCACCGTCACCTCGGTCTCCTCCACCACTTCCTCCCTGGAGGAGCACAGCCGCAGCGTCGGCCCGCGGTAGATGGTGATCCGGTCCGGCAGGACACCCGCGTACCACTCGCCGCGCTCGGTCAGCGGCGTCCCCTCGTAGAGGCCGAGCAGCTCCGGGTCCTCCGCCGGCGGCTCGTCCTCGACGAACACCGCGACGTTGTCCATCAGCCGCGTCAGCTCCGGCGGGATCCGGTCCAGGGCCTCGGCGACCAGTTCCTCGAACTCCTCGCGCGTCATCTCCAGCACGCTCGCCATTGTCCGGCACGTCCCTCCGTACGGCCCCTGCGCCGCCCCTGTCCGTCCTGTCGCGCCGCCTCCGTCCACCCCGTCGCAGCGCCTCCGGGAAACCGTTTTGGCGTTCCCCCTCTCCATCCCATATGCTTCTCACGTCCCCGAGGCGCTGCGAAGCGCCCAGGTGGGCCATCAGCCCTCATCGTCTAGTGGCCCAGGACGCCGCCCTTTCAAGGCGGTAGCACGGGTTCGAATCCCGTTGGGGGCACGCTTTACCGTGTGCGAGACTAGTGCTCGCACATAGCAAGGTCCTGTGGAGCAGTTTGGAGTGCTCGCCACCCTGTCAAGGTGGAGGCCGCGGGTTCAAATCCCGTCAGGACCGCTGCAAGCACCTCGGTGCTTGCGTGGCTGGGTAGCTCAGTTGGTACGAGCGTCCGCCTGAAAAGCGGAAGGTCGCCGGTTCGACCCCGGCCCCAGCCACAGTGAGCCCCTCGTCTTCGACGAGGGGCTCAGTGCTTTTCCGGGGCCCATTGCCTTCCGACGTGCGGATGCGCCCCGGAGTGAGCCCTCCCGGTGCCCGCGGGGGCGCCACCGCGCCCCTAAATGGGTTCGCCGCTTCCCGGCGCGTGGTGCGATCCTGGACTTCGTATGTCTACGCAGCCTGCCGCCCCCGCCGCCTTCGCCGACCTCGCCGCCCGCCTGCCCGAGCTGACGCTGCGCGACGCGCAGCGCCTGGGGCGGCGGCTCGACGGGGCCCGCCGCATCCGCAAGCCCGAGGCCCGTGCGGCCGTCCTGGCCGAGATCACGGCAGAGGTCGACACGGCCGAGCTCCGCGTCGCGGGCCGCCGCGCCGCCGTGCCGGCCGTCACCTATCCCGAGCAGCTCCCGGTCAGCCAGAAGAAGGACGAGATCCTGGCGGCGATCCGCGACCACCAGGTCGTGATCGTCGCGGGCGAGACCGGCTCCGGCAAGACCACCCAGATCCCCAAGATCTGCATGGAGCTCGGCCGCGGCGTCCGGGGCCTGATCGGGCATACCCAGCCCCGCCGGATCGCCGCCCGCACGGTCGCGGAGCGCGTCGCGGAGGAGCTGCGCACCCCGCTGGGCGAGGCGGTCGGCTGGAAGGTCCGCTTCACCGACCAGGTCGGCGAGGACACGCTGGTCAAGCTGATGACGGACGGCATCCTGCTGGCCGAGATCCAGACGGACCGCGAGCTGCGCCAGTACGACACGATCATCATCGACGAGGCGCACGAGCGCAGCCTCAACATCGACTTCATCCTGGGCTATCTCGCCCAGCTGCTGCCGCGCCGCCCCGACCTCAAGGTCGTCATCACCTCGGCCACCATCGACCCCGAGCGGTTCTCGCGCCATTTCGGCGAGGCGCCGATCATCGAGGTCAGCGGGCGCACCTATCCGGTGGAGGTGAGATACCGGCCGCTGCTGGAGGAGAATTCCGGCGATTCCGACCGCGATCAGATCACGGCCATCTGTGATGCGGTGGAGGAGCTGCAGCGCGAGGGCGACGGCGACATATTGGTCTTCCTCTCCGGCGAGCGGGAGATCCGCGACACCGCGGACGCACTGGAGAAGAAAAAGCTCCGGTTCACCGAGATCCTGCCGCTGTACGCCCGGCTCTCGCACGCCGAGCAGCACCGGGTCTTCCAGCGCCACACGGGCCGCCGGATCGTCCTCGCGACGAACGTCGCGGAGACGTCCCTGACGGTGCCCGGCATCCGCTACGTGATCGACCCCGGTTTCGCCCGGATCTCGCGCTACAGCCACCGCACCAAGGTCCAGCGGCTGCCGATCGAGGCGGTCTCCCAGGCCAGCGCGAACCAGCGCAAGGGCCGCTGCGGCCGTACGTCGGACGGCATCTGCATCCGGCTGTATTCCGAGGACGATTTCCTCGCCCGCCCGGAGTTCACGGACGCGGAGATCCTCCGTACGAACCTGGCCTCCGTCATTCTGCAGATGACCGCGGCCGGGCTCGGTGACATCGAGAAGTTCCCGTTCATCGACCCGCCGGACCGCCGCAACATCAAGGACGGCGTCGACCTGCTGGTCGAGCTGGGGGCGCTGGATCCTCAGCAGAAGGACCCGAAAAAGCGGCTCACGCAGCTGGGCCGCAAGCTCGCCCAGCTCCCGGTGGACCCGCGGCTGGCCCGCATGGTCCTGGAGGCCGACCGCAACGGCTGCGTCCGCGAGGTCATGGTCATCGCGGCCGCGCTGTCCATCCAGGATCCGCGCGAGCGGCCCTCGGAGAAGCAGGCGCAGGCCGATCAGCAGCACGCCCGCTTCAAGGACGAGACGAGCGACTTCCTCGCCTTCCTGAACCTGTGGCGCTACGTGCGCGAGCAGCAGAAGGCGCTGTCGTCGTCGGCGTTCCGGCGCATGTGCAAGTCGGAGTTCCTGAACTACCTGCGCATACGCGAATGGCAGGACATCTACTCGCAGCTGCGGACGGTCGCGAAGTCCATGGGCGTCCACATGGCCGAGGAGGACGCGGCCCCGGACCGGGTGCACCAGTCGCTGCTGGCCGGTCTGCTCTCGCACATCGGGCTGAAGGACACCGAGAAGAACGATTACCTGGGTGCCCGCAGCGCGAAGTTCGCCGTGTTCCCGGGCTCGGCGCTGTTCCGCAAGCAGCCGCGCTGGATCATGTCGGCGGAGCTGGTGGAGACCTCGCGGCTGTGGGCGCGGGTCAATGCCAAGGTGGAGCCGGAGTGGATCGAGCCGCTCGCCCAGCACCTGGTGAAGCGCAATTACAGCGAGCCGCACTGGGAGCAGAAGCAGGCGGCCGTCATGGCGTACGAGCGGGTGACGCTGTACGGCGTGCCGATCGTCGCCCAGCGGAAGGTCAATTACGGGCGGATCGACCCGGAGACCAGCCGCGAGCTGTTCATCCGCAACGCCCTGGTCGAGGGCGACTGGCGGACGCACCATCAGTTCTTCCAGGACAACCGCAAACTGCTCGGCGAGGTCGAGGAGCTGGAGCACCGCGCCCGCCGCCGGGACATCCTGGTGGACGACGAGACGCTCTTCGACTTCTACGACCAGCGGCTGCCCGAACACATCGTCTCGGGTGCGCACTTCGACTCGTGGTGGAAGCACAAGCGGCGCGACGAGCCGGAGTTGCTGAACTTCGAGCAGTCGATGCTCATCAACGAGAACGCCGAGGCCGTCACCAAGGACGACTATCCGGATTCCTGGCGGCAGGGCCGGCTGAAGTTCAAGGTGACGTACCAGTTCGAGCCCGGCGCGGACGCGGACGGCGTGACCGTCCACATTCCGCTGCAGGTGCTGAACCAGGTCTCGGCCGAGGGCTTCGACTGGCAGATCCCGGGGCTGCGCGAGGACCTGGTGACGGAGCTGATCCGTTCCCTGCCCAAGCCGATCCGCAGGAACTACGTGCCGGCGCCGAATTTCGCCAAGGCCTTCCTGGACCGTGCCGTCCCGCTGCAGGAGTCGCTGACGGTCACGCTGGCGCGCGAGCTGCACCGGATGACGGCGGTCCGGCTGGACCCGGAGGACTTCGACCTGGGCAAGGTCCCCGAGCACCTGAAGATCACTTTCCGGGTCGTCGACGAGCGGCGCCGCAAGATCGCCGAGGACAAGGACCTGGAGGCGCTGCGGCTGCGGCTCAAGCCGAAGACGCAGGCGGCGATCTCCAAGGCCTTCGAGCAGGCCGCAGGGGCCGCCAAGGCCGGCGGCACCGGCGGCGGCGCCCCGGAGCAGCGCTCGGGGCTCACGTCCTGGACGGTGGGCACCCTGCCGCGCACCTTCGAGACGCGGCGGGCAGGCCAGCCGGTCAAGGCGTATCCGGCGCTGGTGGACGAGGGCTCCTCGGTCGCGGTGCGGCTCTTCGACACCGAGCCGGAGCAGCGCGAGGCCATGTGGCGGGGCACCCGCCGGCTGATCCTGCTGAACCTTCCGTCCAACCCCGCGAAATTCGCCCAGGACAAGCTCGGCAACCAGCAGAAGCTCGCCCTGTCGCGCAATCCGCACGGCTCCGTCCAGGCCCTCTTCGAGGACTGCGTCTCGGGTGCGGCCGACAAGCTGATGGCGGCGCACGGCGGGCCCGTCTGGGACGAAGAATCCTTCCGCAAGCTCTTCGACGCGGTACGGGCGGACATCGTGGACGCCACGCTGGACGCCATCCGCAAGGTGCAGGAGGTGCTGGCCGCCTGGCAGGCGTGCGAGCGCCGGCTGAAGGGCACCACGAGCCTGTCGCTCATGTCCTCGCTGTCGGACGTCAAGGAGCAGCTGGCGGGGCTCATCAAGCCCGGCTTCGTCACCGCCCACGGCGTGCGCAGGCTGCCGGACCTGCTGCGCTATCTCGTGGCGGTCGACCGGCGACTCACCCAGCTGCCCTCCAACGCCGACCGGGACCGCGCCCGGATGGCGAAGGTGAAGGAGATGCAGGACGAGTACGCGTGGCTGCTGGAGCAGTTCCCCAAGGGGCGCCCGGTGCCCCAGGAGGCGCTCGACATCCGCTGGATGATCGAGGAGCTCCGCGTGAGCTACTTCGCCCACGCCCTGGGGACGGCGCACCCGGTCTCGGACAAGCGGATCGTGAAGGCCATCGATCAGCTGGCGCCCTAGGGGGCGCAGGGGTGCGGGCGGGCCGCCGCCGCGGTGCGGGACCCGTTCGGGGGCCGCTTCCGAGATCGGGTTCGACCGCACCCCCTGACCTGCTGTAGAGTCTGTTTCGCAAGCCCGCGAGAGCGGCAAGCAAGCAAGGTCCTGTGGAGCAGTTTGGAGTGCTCGCCACCCTGTCAAGGTGGAGGCCGCGGGTTCAAATCCCGTCAGGACCGCATCGGTTGAAGGCCCGGATCCCTCAGGGATCCGGGCCTTCTCGCATTCGACCTTGACTGGGACACGTGCCAGGGGTACCCAGACAGTGGAGGTGCTGCGCTCCATGACGACAACCACCACCCGGACCCAGGCCAAGCGGACCGAGAGCATCAGGCACGAGACGAGGGCGCTGCTGCGCGCCCATCTGTCCGCCGCCTCGGGCGCCTCGGGGTATCGCCATCTGACCCGTCACTGCGCCGTGTGCCACCGGCTGCTGCGGCTCGCCCAGGAGGCCGCGGCGGGGCCTGTGCCCGAGCCCAGGGGCGCCGGGGAGGCCGGGGCGGCTTCCGGGTGACCAACGGCGCCTGATCCGGCGGCAGTCGGCCGCAGAGCGGATGCGCGTGTTGCTCACCGGGCTCTTTACCGCAGCGGCACGATGAGTGACAAGCACGTCGCACTGTGATGGGAGTCACCGAAAGAGTTTCCCGACCGAGGGAACTTACCCCTGGCCTACAACGGGTCAATTTAATATGTGCAATTGCACTCCACCCGAAAGGGTGGGCTCGCGGGTCCGTACGGGTGCGTTGCCGGCGTCCGCTGCCCACAGTCGGGCACGGCCGTCGAGGGCCGCTCGAGGTGGCGTGCGGGCATAAAAAGATCGCGCTGGACCCGGCGGAGTCCAGCGCGATCGACGACTCGCCCAAGTCGGTGGGCTTCGGACCTGTTGGGGCAGGTACCGGTCGCTTGTAGCCAGATGGTGCTTCAGATGGAGCTAGCTGGGCGCAGGCCGGGTTGGGGGCCCCGGAAAACGCCCGGTGATGCGGTTGTTCAGGCCTCGCTGCGCTGCTGCGGAATGCCCGCCAGCAGGGCGCGGACCTCCGCTTCGCGGTAACGGCGGTGTCCTCCGAGCGTGCGGATGGACGTGAGCTTGCCAGCCTTGGCCCAACGGGTGACCGTCTTCGGGTCCACGCGGAACATCGTGGCAACCTCAGCCGGGGTCAGCAGCGGCTCGGCATCAGGGGTGCGAGCGGTCATGAGCGGCCTCCTCGGGAGAACCTGACGTGGAGTCGGTTCTTTCCTCTAAATTCTGCACCTTGACCCGCGTTGCCCGAAATGGCGGACGCGGGCCGAGTCGGTTATAGGACGAACGGCTTGTCCTCGGCACTACAACTACACCATCTGTCCAGCCACGTCGGCCAAACCGATGGAATTGCCCTCTCAGGTGTTCAACCTCGACGGAAGCCGATGGACCATGCCATAGCGGACAGTCACGCCACCGTGACGATCAGTCACAGCGGGATCAGGGGTCACCAGACCCGCCAAGGAGTGCAATACCGATCAATCCGCCCGTAGTTGGACGGAAGGAGCCCTTCCCGGACTCCTTGTCCTATTTTGCCACGCGGATGGGCGATGGGCGCAAGACCTGACGAAAGTGCGTTAGGTCACGGTTGCCGCAATGGCCCGGATCGGGACCTAGGTCCCGGGGCTTCTCGCACCAAGACTTCAATTGGCGTACTGCCGGTTGCGTACGGCGCTCCAGCGCTCCGTCAAGCGCTCGTACGCCCTCCCCGCGCGCACCCCATCCCCCGCGCGCAACGCCGCGAGCCCCTCCGCCGTGTCCCCGGCGGAATGATCCTCGGCGAGCCGGTCCTCGGGCACCATGTGCACCAGACCGCCGTAGTCCAGCTCCACCAGGGAACGCGGGTGGAACTCCTCGAGCCACCGCCCCACGTCCACCAGGCCGTCGATCAGCGGACCCTCGTCGATGGCGTCCTTGAGCGTGCGCAGCCCCCGGGCCACCCGGCGTCTGGCCTGCACCATCGGCGTGCGGTAGCGCAGGACGAGCCCGTCCCGGCCCGCCTGCCCGCCGCCCCGGCCCGGCTCCCCGTCCCCCGCGTACTCGGCCGTCTTGCCGTACTCGCGCTCCTCGTCCGAGAAGAGCACGAACCAGCGCAGCGGCACCTGCCAGGTGGCCGTGCGGATCCACGGCCGGGCGTCGGGGTTGCGCTCCTGCCAGCGCTCGTAGTCGGCCTCCGCCTGCCGGCGCACCACCGGCGGCAGCGCCGCGTCCAGGACCGGCGCGGGCAGGGTCTCGGACAGCTCCCCCAGCGCCAGCCAGCCGCGCAGCCGGGTGCGCCAGGGGCAGACGCACAGCACGCCGTCCTGGACGGTCACGAAGGCGTCGCCGCTCTCGTGCACCGGCACCGGCACGGGCGGGGTGGGCAGGAGGTCGGCGAGCGAGCGCCGGAGCTCGTCCTGGGCGCAGGGGAGCGCCTCACGCCGGGCGTAGCGCTCCCAGTGCGTGCGCTCCGGCTCCGGAAATGCGCCCAGCGGCTCGTAAACCCGCAGGTACGCCGCGTACGGGACAGTCACCGACGAAGCCGAGCCCACACGTGCTCCCCTCAAACCGCAGGACACTGCAGGGAGTTGCCGAACCCTCCCCGTACCGTGCAAATCGTCCCATGGCACCGCTCCCCGGGAGAGTGATCCTCCGCACGGGACCGGCTGCCCGGGCCGACAGGTCTTACCCTCTTGCCAACCGGCCCTCCACCACCCCCGGAGGGCAACCTCCGCGACATATGGAGTCACCACAGTGACTGACGTACGTCCCACCGATGAAGCTGACGGCGTGCTGCACACATTGTTCCGGTCGGATCAGGGCGGCCACGAGCAGGTCGTCCTCTGCCAGGACCGCGAGAGCGGCCTCAAGGCCGTGATCGCCATCCACTCCACCGCCCTGGGCAACGCCCTCGGCGGCACCCGGTTCTACCCGTACGCCTCCGAGGAGGCCGCGGTGCTGGACGCCCTCAACCTCTCCCGCGGCATGTCCTACAAGAACGCGCTGGCGGGCCTGGATCACGGCGGCGGAAAGGCCGTGATCATCGGCGATCCCAACCAGATCAAGACCGAACAGCTCCTGCTTGCCTACGGTCGCTTCGTGGCCTCCCTCGGCGGCCGCTACGTCACCGCCTGCGACGTCGGCACCTACGTCCAGGACATGGACGTGGTCGCCCGCGAGTGCCGCTGGACCACCGGCCGCTCCCCCGAGAACGGCGGCGCCGGCGACTCCTCGGTGCTCACCGCCTTCGGCGTCTTCCAGGGCATGCGCGCCGCCGCACGGACCCAGTGGGGCGAGCCGACGCTGCGCGGCCGCCGGGTCGGCGTCGCGGGTGTCGGGAAGGTCGGTCACCACCTGGTGGAGCATCTGGTCGAGGACGGCGCGGAGGTCGTGATCACCGACGTCCGGACGGAGGCCGTCGAGCGCATCGTGGCCCGCCACCCGCAGGTCACCGCGGTGACGGACGCCGGCGTCCTGGTCCGCACCCCGCTCGACGTCTACGCCCCCTGCGCCCTCGGCGGCGCCCTGGACGACGACACGGTGGCGGCCCTGACCGCGAGCGTGGTCTGCGGCGCGGCCAACAACCAGCTCGCCCACCCCGGCGTCGAGAAGGACCTCGCGGACCGCGGCATCCTCTATGCGCCCGACTATGTGGTGAACGCCGGCGGAGTGATTCAGGTCGCGGACGAACTGCACGGGTTTGATTTCGACCGCGCAAAGGCCAAGGCGAACCAGATTTTCGACACGACTCTGGCCATATTCGATCGGGCCAAGGCCGACGGCATTCCGCCCGCCGCCGCTGCCGACCGGCTGGCCGAGCAGCGCATGGCGGAGGCCCGGGCAGCCGCCGGAGCGTAGCTACCGCCCGGTAGAACCGTCCGGTAAGGGCGCTTTACGCACGACGGGTGACCGCTCGGCGGACACCGCGTGGCCGGCCGGGCGGGCCGAGCGCCCCTAGCGGTCCCTACAGCCCCGTCCGATGAGGTGGTGAGCGAGACATCTCTCACCACCCATCGGCGGGTCGGGGCACAAGACACGTTAAAATCGCAGCTGACCAGCGGGGACGGGGCTCCCCTAGGGTTGTGCTGCGTGGCACGTCATGCGGGCGACGTACCGTATGGCCGCGGAAGCAGGTACCGTTGAAGCCCTACAGGCCGGATCCCTCCACGGGGGTCCGCTCTGACTCATGAACGTGAACGCGTGTCAAGACTCTGGGGCCGTCGAGCCCCGTCATTGAGGGGGTCGAGCCATGGGGCGCGGCCGGGCCAAGGCCAAGCAGACAAAGGTCGCCCGCCAGCTGAAGTACAACAGCGGCGGGACCGACCTCTCACGTCTGGCCAATGAGCTGGGCGCATCGCCGACGAAGCAGCCGCCGAACAGCGAGCCGCTCGAAAAGGACGATGAGCTGGATGACGACCCGTACGCTCAGTACGCGAGTCGTTACAACGACGATGAGGACGAGGACGAGCAGGCTCCGTCCGACTCTCCTTACCGTCGCCGCGCTTGACGCTGTAACTCCCACCGACCCGGTTCGAGGCCCGACCTCGGACCGGGTTCTGTGCTGCCCGGACGCTGTGCGCCGTGCCGGTGCACGGCTGAGCCGCCGCCCGGCTGCGGGCCGCTCGTGCCCACCTGTGCCGGGCCGCCTGCGCCCAGTCGTGCCGCCTCAGCGGCACGACTGCCCACATGCGGCCGTGCGCATCAGCTCGCGTAGTCACCGGTCAGAGCCACGGCCTCGGCGTGATCGCCGCGCTCGGTGATCGCACCCGCGACCCAGGCGTCGACGCCCCGGTCGGCGAGGACCGAGAGGGCCACGTCCACGGACTCCTGCGGCACGACCGCCATCATGCCGACGCCCATGTTCAGCGTCTTCTCCAGCTCCAGCCGCTCGACCCCGCCGAGCCGGCCCACCGTGTCGAACACCGCGCCCGGCGTCCAGGTCGCCCTGTCGACGGTGGCGTGGAGGTGGTCCGGGACGACCCGGGCCAGGTTGTTGGCGAGACCGCCGCCGGTGATGTGCGAGAAGGCGTGCACCTCGGCCGTGCGGGTGAGCGCCAGGCAGTCCAGCGAGTAGATCCTGGTGGGCTCCAGCAGCTCCTCGCCGAGGGTCCGGCCGAACTCCGGAACCTCACGGTCCAGCTCCCAGCCGGCCCGGTCGAAGAGCACATGGCGGACCAGTGAGTACCCGTTCGAGTGAAGTCCGGACGAGGCCATCGCGATGACGACGTCACCCGTACGGATGCGATCGGCGCCCAGCACCCGGTCGGCCTCGACCACACCGGTGCCCGCACCGGCCACGTCGAACTCGTCCGGCCCGAGCAGCCCGGGGTGCTCGGCGGTCTCGCCGCCGACCAGCGCGCAGCCCGCGAGCACACAGCCCTCGGCGATGCCCTTGACGATGGCGGCGACCCGCTCGGGGTAGACCTTGCCGACGCAGATGTAGTCGGTCATGAACAGCGGCTCGGCGCCGCAGACGACCAGGTCGTCCACGACCATGCCGACCAGGTCGTGGCCGATGGTGTCGTAGACGCCCATGCGGCGGGCGATGTCGACCTTCGTGCCGACGCCGTCGGTCGCGGAGGCCAGGAGGGGCCGCTCGTACCGCTTGAGCGCGCTGGCGTCGAAGAGCCCGGCGAAACCGCCGAGGCCGCCGACGACCTCCGGGCGGGTGGCCTTCTTGACCCACTTCTTCATCAGCTCGACGGCGTGATCGCCCGCTTCGATGTCGACGCCCGCGGCTGCGTAGCTGGCACCGGTGGTCTCAGACATGAGTTTGAGAACTTTCGTGTCGTTCGGTACTGCGGAGGCGTTTACGGACGACGGAGCGCATCGGCGGCATCCGTGCCACCGGCCAGCTCGGTCTCCAGGAGCTGCTTGCCGAGCAGCTCGGGGTCGGGGAGCGCCATGGGGTACTCGCCGTCGAAGCAGGCGCGGCAGAGGTTCGGCTTGGCGATGGTGGTCGCCTCGATCATGCCGTCGAGGGAGATGTACGCGAGGGAGTCCGCGCCCAGCGACCGGCCGATCTCCTCGACGCTCATGCCATTGGCTATCAGCTCGGCGCGGGTGGCGAAATCGATGCCGAAGAAACACGGCCACTTCACCGGCGGGGAGGAAATCCGCACGTGCACCTCGGCGGCGCCCGCCTCGCGGAGCATCCGGACGAGTGCGCGCTGGGTATTGCCGCGGACGATGGAATCGTCGACGACGACCAGGCGCTTGCCCTTGATGACTTCCTTGAGCGGATTGAGCTTGAGCCGGATGCCGAGCTGGCGGATGGTCTGGCTCGGCTGGATGAAGGTCCGGCCGACGTAGGAATTCTTGACCAGGCCGGTGCCGTACGGAATGCCGCTGGCTTCCGCGTATCCGACGGCGGCAGGGGTGCCGGATTCCGGGGTCGGTATCACCAGGTCGGCGTCGACCGGGGCCTCGGCGGCGAGCCGGCGGCCCATTTCCACACGGGAAAGGTAGACGTTCCGGCCCGCGATATCGGTGTCCGGGCGGGCCAGGTACACGTACTCGAAGACGCAGCCCTTGGGGCGGGCCTCGGCGAAGCGGCTGGTGCGCACGCCGTGCTCGTCGATGGCGATGAGCTCGCCGGGCTCGATCTCGCGGACGAACGTGGCACCGCAGATGTCCAGTGCGGCCGTCTCGGAGGCCACCACCCAGCCGCGCTCCAGGCGGCCGAGGACCAGCGGGCGGATGCCCTGCGGATCACGGGCGGCGTAGAGCGTGTGCTCGTTCATGAAGACGAGACAGAAGGCGCCCTTGACGTCGGGAAGGACCTTGGCGGCCGCCTCCTCGATGGTCAGCGGCTTGCCCTCGGCGTCGGTCTGGCCCGCGAGGAGGGCCGTGACCAGGTCGGTGTCGTTGGTCGCGGCGACCTGGGTGGCACGGCCGTTCTCCCGGGGGAGGGCCGCGACCATCTCGGCCAGCTCGGCGGTGTTGACCAGGTTGCCGTTGTGACCCAGGGCGATCGAGCCGTGGGCGGTCGCCCGGAAGGTCGGCTGGGCGTTCTCCCACACCGAGGCTCCGGTGGTGGAGTAGCGGGCGTGACCGACCGCGATGTGGCCCTGGAGAGAGCCGAGGGAGGTTTCGTCGAAGACCTGGGAAACCAGTCCCATGTCCTTGAAGACGAGGATCTGGGAGCCGTTGCTCACTGCGATGCCCGCGGACTCCTGTCCACGGTGCTGCAGCGCATACAGCCCGAAATAGGTGAGTTTGGCGACCTCTTCACCCGGAGCCCAGACACCGAAGACGCCACATGCGTCCTGGGGGCCCTTCTCACCGGGGAGCAGGTCGTGGCTGAGTCGTCCGTCACCACGAGGCACACCTTGAGTCTATGGCAGGGAGGAGGTTCATCCGAACCGGGGACGACCGGTGATGCCTCACACCACGCACAGCCACTCGGCGCGCACAGCGAATCACCTTTCGGGGGTCTTTTGTTCATTCCACCAAAGGGAGTTGCGCGGAGATGTCCGCGCGTTCGCCGCTCGCGCTGATCGCCGCGGCGTCCAGGGCGGTCGCCCAGTCCGTACGGCCGGTGGCCAGGCGCAGCCAGGTGAGCGGATCGGTCTCGACGACGTTGGGCGGGGTGCCGCGGGTGTGCCGGGGCCCCGCCACGCACTGGACGACCGCGAAGGGCGGGATGCGGACCTCCACGGAGCCGCCGGGGGCCTTGGCCGCGAGGGCGTCGGCGAGCAGGCGGGTGGCATTGGCCAAAGCCTGGCGGTCGTAACGGATCTCGGTGCCGAGAGCCGCGGCGAGATCGTCCGTGTGGACGGCCAGCTCCACGCAGCGGGTGACCAGGAAGTCGTCCAGCCGGATCGCGCCGGAGGGGGCGGCCAGGAGGCGGTCCGGCGGGGTGGCGGCGGCCAGGGCGGCGAAACGGTCCGCCACGCCGTCCAGGAGGGGGATCAGGGCGGTGTCCGCGCCACCGGCGCCGGCCTCGGCGCCCGCGGGCGTGATCACCCACTCCACGGCGGTGATCTCCCGCGCGGGCGGGGCGGATTCCTCGATCAGCCGGGCCACGAGGCCCACGCCCAGGGCGATGTGGGCGATCAGCTCGCGGACCGTGCACTCCCCCAGCCGCGTCGGCAGGGCCAGTTGCGCCTCGTCCAGGCCCGCGGCCGCTTCCCGTACGTGGGCGAGCTGGGCCGTGACGGCGGCGCGCACCTTGGCGGGGTCGTAGCTGCGGGGGCGGGGCTTGCGCTGGGCGGGAGGCATGGCTCCGACCCTATTCGGCGCCGGTCTTCCCGGTCCGCGCCGTGCCGGCGGAGGCCTCTCCGGCACCGGCCGGGAGCGACCCGAAGTCTCCGAGCCCGTGCTCGACCAGGGCGAATGCCCGCTCCGCCAGGGCGACGGCGCCGGGAAGGACCTCGTCCGCCGACTCGCCCGCGAACAGGCGCCGGTGGTTGTACTCATGGACGGCGTAGCGGACGCTCATCAGCTGGGCCGCGACCACGGGAGCGAGCTCGGCATCGGGCCCGTCCTCGGCGGCGGCCAGCTCCTCGGCCAGCAGCGTCTGGGCGCGGCGGACGTACTCGTGGGCGCGCACGAGAAGGGCCGGGGTCTCCTGGATCAGCCGGCGCACCTGGAGCACGTAGGGGTCGTCGCTCATGCCGACGGAGGCGTCGTGGGCGTGGAGCGCGGCCATGAAGTCCCTGCGGAAGGCGGCGACGGTGGACTCGCCGGGGTGCCGGTCGCGCACGGCGCGGGCGGCGTCCCCGATGTGCTCCTGCATGGGGCCGAGGACCAGATCCTCCTTGGAGGACATGTAGTTGAAGACCGTCATCTTCGAGACTTCGGCGGCCAGAGCGACCTCGGCGACCGACACCTGGTCGTAACCGCGCTCCAGGAACAGCTTGGCGGCGGTCTTCCAAAGCGTGCGCCGGGTCTGGATCTTCTTGCGCTCGCGCAGGCTCAGCCCTTCGGTCATGCCCCGACTGTACCAGGATGAAACTTTGACCAGGCCGACAAACTTACCCGATAGAAGAATTGACTCGGTACATGTTGCCGGGGCATGGTGAGGGCGCGCCGCTTCCGACGGCGTCCGCGACCGACTCCGGAGGGGGAAGAAGGGTGCATTCATCCACAGCGACGGGGCAGTTGGCCCCGGAGCAAGGGCCTGCGGGAGGGGCTGCGGCGGGGGCTGCGGGCGCCCCGGCGCCGGGCGATCGGGCGGCCGGGCCCCGTATGACGGCAGGGCAGCGGAAGGTCGCCTTCGTCGTCTGCATGGCGACGATGCTCCTGGCCGTGCTCGACCAGAACATCGTTTCGGCCGTCACCGTCCCGATCGTGCGCGACCTCGACCCCGCACACGGCATCGACCGCGTCCCGTGGCTGATCAGCGCCTTCGCCCTCGCCTCGACCGCCGTCCTGCCCCTCTACGGCAAGCTGTGCGACACCCACGGCGCACGCCGGGTGTTCCTGGGCGCCGTCGCCGCCTTCCTCGCGGGCTCGGCGCTGTGCGGGGCCGCGCAGTCCATGGAGCAGCTCATCGCCTTCCGCGCCGTCCAAGGCATCGGCGGCGGAGGGCTGATGAGCGTCACCATGGTCGTGATCGCCCAGCTCAAGGCGGGCGAGGCCGCGGGTGGGAGCGCCGGCGGTCCCGGCGGCCGCGGCAAGGGGGGCGGCGCCGGTGTGGGCGGCATCGTGGCGGGCGCGGGCATGGCGCTCGGGCCCGTGCTGGGCGGCGTCCTCGCCGATCACGCCGACTGGCGCTGGGTGTTCTACGTGAACCTGCCCATCGGCATCGCCGTGATCGCCGCCGCGGCCGTCGTCCTCAAGCTGCCCCACCACGGCTCGCGCCACCGGATCGACTTCTTCGGCGCCGGCCTCGCGGCGGCCTTCTCCACGGCCCTGCTGCTCGTCACCGAGTGGGGCGGCAAGGAGTACGCGTGGGGCTCCCCCACCGTCCTGGGGCTGATCGCGGCGAGCGTGCTGCTGCTCGGCCTGTTCCTCCGGCGGCAGGCAACGGCGGCCGAGCCCGTGCTGCCCCTGTCGCTGTTCAAGATCCCTGTGCTGCGCATCTCGTTCGCGCTGCAGGCGCTCACCGGAATGGCCCTGATGGGCTCACTCGTCTACGTGATCGTCTACCTGCAGCTCGTGCGCGGCATCGCTGCCACGGACGCGAGCCTGTTCCTGCTCCCCATGGCCGCAGGAATCTCCGCCACGGGCATCGTCACCGCAAAGCTGGCGGCCCGCGGCTGGCCGCAGAAGACGTTCGTGGTCACCGGAACAGCCGTCTCGGCCGTGGCGATGGGGCTGCTCGCGACGCTGGGAACCGATACCGGCCTGTGGGTCGTCGGCACGGCGCTGCTGCTCCTCGGCGTGGGGTTCGGTCAGCTGCTCGGCCAGCTGATCCAGCTCACGCAGGAACACGCACCGGTCCGCCAACTGGGCGTGGCCACCACGGCGATCCGCTTCTTCCAGGCCCTGGGCGGCGCGCTGGGCGCCTCCCTGTTCGGCACGGTGCTGGCCCGGGTGTACGAGGCGAAGGGCCCCGGCGGCTCGGCGGGCCGCATAGCCTCGCTCGGCGGCGAGGCCCACGCCCAGGCGATACGGGCCTTCACCTCATCCGTCGACACGGTGTTCCTGTGTGCGGCCGGAGCGATGACGGTGGCCCTGCTGCTGGCGGTGCGCCTGCGGGTCCGGTGACCGGAGCTCTGCCCGGCGCCCGTCCCCCGACGGACCGGCCCCGGCGCTCTGCCCCCGGCGGCCGGGCCACCGGGGACAGAGCGCGGCGGCTATGCGAGCAGCGCGGGGATCGTGGCCTCGTGGGCCTCGCGCAGCTCGGCCAGCGGGATGCTGAACTGGCCCTGGATGTCGATCT
The DNA here is from genome assembly GCF_001445655.1 of Streptomyces roseifaciens. NCBI lineage: Bacteria > Bacillati > Actinomycetota > Actinomycetes > Kitasatosporales > Streptomycetaceae > Streptomyces > Streptomyces roseifaciens. Next base: position 271,560 of record NZ_LNBE01000006.1, on the reverse strand, counting down.
CTTCGCCGTCGACGACGCCGATGCGGGCCGCGGGCAGGCCCCGCGCTCCGCACATGTCGGTGAAGCGGAGCTCCTCGCTGCGCGGGACCGCGACGACGGCACGGCCGGCGGACTCGGAGAAGAGGAGGACGAAGGGGTCGATGCCGTCGGGGACGACGATCCGGGCACCCTTGCCGCCCCGCAGGCACGACTCGGCGACGGCCTGGATCAGACCGCCGTCCGACAGGTCGTGCGCCGCGTCGACCATGCCGTCGCGGGAGGCCGAGATGAGGATCTCCGCCAGGAGCTTCTCCCGGCCCAGGTCCACGGCCGGCGGCAGCCCGCCGAGGTGGTCGTGGACCACCTGGGACCAAGCGGAACCGCCCAGCTCCTCCTTGGTGTCACCCAGCAGGTAGAGCAGGTGGCCCTCGTCGGAGAAGGCCATCGGCGTACGGCGGTTGACGTCGTCGATGACGCCGAGCACCGCGACCACGGGGGTCGGGTGGATGGCGGTCTCGCCGGTCTGGTTGTAGAGCGAGACGTTGCCGCCGGTGACCGGGGTGCCCAGCTCCAGGCAGCCGTCGGCCAGACCGCGCGTGGCCTCCGCGAACTGCCACATGACCGCCGGGTCCTCGGGGGAGCCGAAGTTCAGGCAGTCGGAGATGGCCAGCGGGCGGGCGCCGGAGGCGGCCACGTTGCGGTAGGACTCCGCGAGCGCCAGCTGCGCACCCGTGTACGGGTCGAGCTTGGCGTAGCGGCCGTTGCCGTCCGTGGCGACGGCGACACCGAGGTTGGTGTCCTCGTCGACGCGGACCATGCCGGAGTCCTCGGGCTGCGCCAGGACGGTGTTGCCCTGCACGAACCGGTCGTACTGGTCGGTGATCCACGCCTTGGACGCCTGGTTCGGCGAGGAGATCACCTTCAGGACCTGCTCGCGCAGCTCCTCGGCGGTCTCCGGGCGGGCCAGCTTGTTGGCGTCGTCGGCCTGGAGGGCGTCCTGCCAGTCCGGACGGGCGTAGGGACGCTCGTAGACCGGGCCCTCGTGGGCGACGGTGCGCGGCGGCACGTCCACGATCTGCTCGCCGTGCCAGAAGATCTCCAGCCGCTCGCCGTCGGTCACCTCACCGATGACGGTGGCGATGACGTCCCACTTCTCGCAGATCTCCAGGAAGCGGTCGACCTTGCCGGGCTCGACGATCGCGCACATGCGCTCCTGCGACTCGCTCATGAGGATCTCCTCGGGCGAGAGCGTCGCGTCGCGCAGGGGCACACGGTCCAGCTCGACGCGCATGCCGCCGGAGCCGGCGCTGGCCAGCTCGCTGGTGGCGCAGGACAGGCCGGCACCGCCGAGGTCCTGGATCCCGTCGACGAGGTCCTCGCGGAAGATCTCCAGGGTGCACTCGATGAGGAGCTTCTCCTGGAAGGGGTCGCCGACCTGGACGGCAGGGCGCTTCGCCGGCTTCGAGTCGTCGAAGGTCTCGGACGCGAGGACCGAGACGCCGCCGATGCCGTCGCCACCGGTGCGGGCCCCGTAGAGGATGACCTTGTTGCCGGCGCCGGAGGCCTTGGCGAGGTGGATGTCCTCGTGCTTCATCACGCCGACGCACAGGGCGTTGACGAGCGGGTTGCCCTGGTAGCAGGAGTCGAAGACGACCTCGCCGCCGATGTTGGGCAGGCCCAGGCAGTTGCCGTAGCCGCCGATGCCCGCGACGACGCCCGGCAGGACGCGCTTGGTGTCGGGGTGGTCGGCGGCGCCGAAGCGCAGCGGGTCCATGACGGCGACCGGGCGGGCGCCCATCGCGAGGATGTCGCGGACGATGCCGCCGATGCCCGTGGCCGCGCCCTGGTAGGGCTCGATGTACGACGGGTGGTTGTGCGACTCGACCTTGAAGGTGACCGCGTAGCCCTGGCCGATGTCGACGACGCCGGCGTTCTCGCCGATGCCGACGAGCAGGGCGTCGTTCTCGGGGGCCTTCTCGCCGAACTGGCGCAGGTGCACCTTGCTGCTCTTGTAGGAGCAGTGCTCGGACCACATCACGGAGTACATGGCGAGCTCGGCGCCGGTGGGACGGCGGCCCAGGATCGTACGGATGCGCTCGTACTCGTCCTGCTTCAGGCCCAGCTCGGCCCAGGGCTGCTCGACGTCGGGCGTCTCGTCGGCGTGCTTGACGGTGTCGAGAGTCATGAGGCGTTGACCAGCTTCCTCAGGATCGAGGTGAAGAATCCGAGGCCGTCGGTGCGGCCGGTGCCGACCAGCGGTTCGACGGCGTGCTCGGGGTGCGGCATGAGGCCGACGACGTTGCCCGCCTCGTTGGTGATGCCGGCGATGTCGCGGAGCGAGCCGTTGGGGTTCCCGTCGAGGTAGCGGAAGGCGACGCGGCCCTCCGCCTCGAGCTCGTCGAGGGTGTGCTCGTCGGCGACGTAGCGGCCGTCGATGTTCTTCAGCGGGATGGAGATCTCCTGGCCCGCCTCGTAGTCGGACGTCCAGGCCGTGTTCGCGTTCTCCACCCGCAGCTTCTGCTCGCGGCAGATGAAGTGCAGGTGGTTGTTGCGCAGCATCGCGCCGGGCAGCAGGTGGCTCTCGGTGAGCACCTGGAAACCGTTGCAGATACCGAGGACGGGCATGCCGCCCTTGGCCTGGTCGATGACGGTTTCCATGACCGGCGAGAAGCGGGAGATGGCCCCCGCCCGCAGATAGTCGCCGTAGGAGAAACCGCCGGGCAGGACCACGGCGTCCACCTGCTTGAGGTCCTTGTCGCGGTGCCAGAGCGGCACGGGCTCGAGGCCGGCGATCCGGACGGCGCGCTGGGTGTCGCGGTCGTCGAGGGTGCCGGGGAAGGTGACGACTCCTACGCGTGCGGTCACGAGTCGACCCGCACGGTGAAGTTCTCGATCACGGTGTTGGCGAGAAACGTTTCCGCCATCTCGTGGATTCGGGCGAGGGCGGCGTCGTCGACCGGGCCCTCCACCTCGAGTTCAAAGCGCTTGCCCTGACGGACGTCGGCGATCCCCTCGTAACCCAGGCGAGGCAGCGCGCGCTGCACCGCCTGGCCCTGCGGGTCGAGGATCTCCGGCTTGAGCATGACGTCGACTACGACGCGTGCCACTGGCACTCCCGGTGTGTGGTGCGTGAGCTGAAGCGGTACCGCCAGAGTACAGTCCCGAAAAATCTACGCGCATAGATATGGTGGGCGTCCTGTCACGTTTACGCATCGACACCCGGGACGCCCTGGAAAAATCCCGGGAAAAACGTACGGTCCTGATTGCGAAGGGGCACTCGGACCGAATTAACTGGGCTTCACTTTGCAATGCCCTTTGTTGTACAAATGAATAACCATTGACCCGGAACGGATCCGGAACATCCGGAACCTGTGCATCTCCGCAGTTCAACGCGGCGGTGCCCGCTGAAAGGACCGATATTCGTGGCACAGCGCGTAGTGGTCACACTCTCCGACGACATCGACGGCGGGGAAGCCGCGGAGACGGTTACCTTCGGCCTCGACGGCAAGTCGTACGAGATCGACCTCAACACTGCCAATGCGAAGAAACTGCGGGCGATCCTCACGCCTTACCTGGAGGCCGGCCGCAAGCAGTCCCGCTCCGGCAAGGTCTACCGCCGCACCTCCGTCGCCCCCGACCCGGCGGCGGTCCGCGCGTGGGCACGCTCGAACGGCATGGACGTCCCGCCGCGGGGCCGGATCCCCAAGCGCGTGTACGAGGCCTTCAACTCCGCCGACTGAGCCGATTTGCCAAGCACCCCGGATGATCAGCTAGAGTCTGGATCACGCCGAGGGGCACGGCCGGGAAACCGGACGAACCCCCAGGTCACGCGGGTGTAGCTCAGTAGTAGAGCGCCCTCTTTCCAAGAGGGAGGCGCAGTGTGCGATTCCTGTCACCCGCTCTGAACGTCCTCCGGCCACACATGTGTGGTCCGGCGGGACGGATCATGCGGGTGTAGCTCAGTAGTAGAGCGCCCTCTTTCCAAGGGGGAGGCGCAGTGTGCGATTCCTGTCACCCGCTCTGATCGCTTGCCGGTCCACCTCCGTGGGCCGGACCGGCGATCCATGCGGGTGTAGCTCAGTAGTAGAGCGCCCTCTTTCCAAGAGGGAGGCGCAGTGTGCGATTCCTGTCACCCGCTCTCATCACGTTACCGACCACTCCGGTGGATCAGGTAGAGTGATGTCTCGCGCCGCCCGGTGAAAGCCGGTCGGAGGCATGCGGACGTAGCTCAGTTGGTAGAGCACCACCTTGCCAAGGTGGATGTCGCGAGTTCGAGTCTCGTCGTCCGCTCAGTGAACGAAGGCCCCGGTCATCACGACCGGGGCCTTCGTCGTGTTCCCGCACGCGGCGGCCGTCTTCCCCTCCGTACGGCGCTGATGACATTCGTCATCCGAAGCCATGACAGGCCGCACTGCTCCCGGCCCGGATCCGGCGGGAGGCTTGGATCATGGATATCGGGGACAGTGTGATCGACGTCTCGGGGCTGCGCCGCCGCTACGGCCCGGCCGGGGACAAGGGCTTCGAAGCGGTGCGGGACGTCTCGTTCACCGTTGGGCACGGCGAGTTGTTCGCCCTGCTCGGGACGAACGGTGCGGGCAAGACCTCCACGGTCGAGCTGCTGGAGGGGCTCGCGAAGCCGACCGCGGGCAAGGTGCGCGTGCTCGGCCACGACCCCTACGCGGAGCGCCGCGCCGTGCGCCCGCGGATCGGGGTCATGCTCCAGGAAGGCGGCTTCCCCTCCGACCTGACCGTCGCCGAGACGGTCCGGATGTGGGCCGGCTGCACCACCGGGGCCCGTCCCGTGACGGAGGCCCTGGAGCTCGTCGACCTCGTCGGGCGCCGGGACGTCCGCATCAAGCAGCTCTCCGGCGGGGAGCGGCGCCGCCTCGATCTCGCGCTCGCCCTCCTCGGCCGCCCCGAGGTCCTCTTCCTCGACGAGCCGACGACCGGCCTGGACCCCGAGGCCCGGCACAACACCTGGGAGCTGGTGCGCCGGCTGCGCGGCGAAGGCACGACCGTGCTGCTCACCACGCACTATCTGGAGGAGGCCGAGGCCCTCGCCGACCGCCTGGCGATCATGCGCGAAGGCCGGATCGTCACCGCCGGGACCCCGGAGGCCGTGATCGGCTCCTATCCCGCGCGGATCCGCTTCGCGATGCCCGTGGGCTGGTTCGTGGGCGACATGCCGCCGCTGGCCGAACTGGGCGTCATACGGCACGAGGAGGAGCGCGGGCGCATAGAGCTGCAGACCCAGGAGCTGCAGCGGACGCTGACGGGGCTGCTGCTCTGGGCCCGGGACAAGGGCGTGGAGCTCGAAGGGCTCGATGCGCGGGCCGCCTCGCTGGAGGAGGCGTTCCTGGCGATAGCCGGCGCGGGCGCGGGCGAGCCCCTGGCGTCCGCAGGTGCCGGTCTCGGTGTGGATTCCGTTGCAGGGAGGAAAGCGTGATGGCGATGTCGACGTCGGTACCGCGGATGCTGTCGCTGGGCCGCGCCGAGCTCACCCTGCTCGGGCGGAACAAGATGGCGCTCTATGTGTCGCTGCTCATGCCGGTGTTCATGGTGTGGGCGATGCGGCGCGCGATCGGCCAGTTCGATCTCGACAAGGCCGGGATGTCCGTCAACGAGGTCGCCCTGACGGGGGCCTTCGGCTACATCCTGCTCTTCGCCGTCTACCAGAACCTGGTCAGCGCCTATGTGACGCGCCGCGAGGAGCTCGTCCTCAAGCGGCTCCGCACCGGCGAGACCGGAGATGCGGAGATACTCACCGGCACCGCGCTCCCGTCCGTGGCCGTGGCGCTGGCGCAGTGCGTGCTGCTGGTCGTCGCGGGCGTGTCCTGGCTGGACCTGCGGGCGGTCGAGCGGCCCGATCTGATGGCGGTCGGGATCCTGCTCGGCCTGGCGATGTCCATAGCCCTGGCCGCGGTGACCACGTCCTGGGCCAAGACGGTGGAGAGCGCCCAGCTGGTGACGTCCCCGCTGATGCTGATCTCCGTGATGGGCTCGGGGCTCATGGTGCCGCTGGAGGTCATGCCGGACACCGTGGCGAGCATCTGCGAGCTGCTGCCGCTGACCCCGGTGGTCCAGCTGGTGCGCGGCGGCTGGCTGGGCGGGATGGACGCCCACGACGCCGTGGGGGCGATCATCACGGGCATCGCCTGGACGATAATCGCCGGGTACAGCACCCACCGGTGGTTCCGGTGGGAGCCGCGGCGCTGACCGCGGAACGGCAAGGGGGGCGTGAGGCTCATGGGCCTGTGGACGCGGGTGAAGGAGTGGCGGGGCCGTAGCAGGGTCGCCAAGGTCGACAGCTACATGCGGTGGACGCTCTACGTACTACCCGTCTTCCTCCCTGCGAGCGGCACGGCCGGTGTGTTCGCGGATTCCGGTCTCACCCGGCCGTGGACCCTGGCCCTGGGCGGGATCTTCACCCTCCAGGGCCTCCTGGGCATCTCCATATTCCGCCGCTCCTTCGACCACTACCTGTGGAAGAAGCCCGCCCCCTGGTGGCTGCTGGCCGCGCAAGGGCTGCTGTTCGTCGTGGCGATCGCCTGCATGGTGATCTCGTTCGGCGCCTACGGCAACGAGCACTCCTCCACGATCGGCCTGTTCCTGTGGAACGGCAGCCTGTCGGCCTTCGGCCCGTTCACCCTGCTGGTCCGCAAGGTCCGCAGGTTCGTGATCGCGTGCGTCTCCATAGCGCTGGTGCTGGGCCTCGGCGTCCTGGCGCTCGGCGCCGGCTGGCAGGCCGCGGCCTCCCTGGCCGGGACGGTGCTCGGCGTCACCCTGTGCTGCCTGTACGTCGTGCGGTTGTCGGGCTGGATGCTGCACGTCATGTGGGAGCTGGAGAACGCGCGGGAAGCGCAGGCGCGGCTGGCGGTGGCGGAGGAGCGGCTGCGGTTCGGCCGGGATCTCCACGACGTCCTGGGCAGGAACCTCGCGGTGATCGCGCTCAAGAGCGAGCTCGCCTGCCAGTTGGCCCGGCGGGGCTCGGACGCCGCCCTGACCCAGATGACCGAGGTCCAGCGCATAGCCCAGGAATCCCAGCGCGAGGTCCGCGAGGTCGTGCGGGGCTACCGCGAGGCCGATCTGCACACTGAGCTGGTGGGTGCGCGGGGCGTGCTCTCCGCGGCCGACATCGACTGCCGCATCGACGACACGGCGGGCAAGTCCCTGCCGCCGCCGGTGCAGTCGGTCCTGGCCTGGGTGATCCGGGAGGGCACCACCAATGTGCTGCGTCACGCGGACGCCCAGCGGTGTGCCGTGCGGCTGCGGGTCGTCGCGGACACGGAAGCCGTCCTGATCATGGAGAACAACGGGGTGCGGGAGCCGGACGGCGATCCCGGGTCCGGGAACGGTTCCGGGCTGGCGGGCCTGCGGGAGCGGCTCACGGTGCTGGGCGGCACGCTCACGTACGAGCACAAGGCCAATGCGACGTTCCGGCTGACGGCGCGGGTGCCGCTGACCGGGGTGGGGGATGCGGAGGACGCCGCGGTCCCGTACCGGGCCCCGGCCGGGGCTCCGGGCCGGGTTCAGGATGAGGTTCCGGTGAACGGGGGGACGGCATGAGCGTCAACATCACGCCGATCAGGGTCATGCTCGCGGATGACGAGCATTTGATCCGGGGCGCAGTGGCCGCGCTCCTGGGCCTGGAAGAGGATCTCCGGGTCGTCGCGGAGGCCGCATCGGGTCCGGAGGCGCTCGCGATGGCCCGGGCGCACCGGCCGGATGTCGCGGTGCTCGACCTGCAGATGCCGGGGGCCGACGGTGTGGCGGTCGCCACATCCCTGCGGGCCGAACTGCCCGGCTGCCGGACCATGATCGTGACCGGTCACGGCCGCCCCGGGCATCTGAAACGGGCGCTGGAAGTGGGTGTGCGGGGGTTCGTACCGAAGACCGTCTCGGCGCAGAAGCTCGCCGAGATCATCCGGACGGTGCACGGCGGAAGCCGTTATGTGGACCCCGAGTTGGCTGCCGATGCGATCAGCGCGGGCGACTCCCCGCTGACCGGCAGGGAGGCCGAACTGCTCGAACTGGCGGAGGGCGGGGCGCCCATCGCGGAGATCGCTCAGCGGGCTTCGCTGACGCCCGGGACGGTCCGCAATTACCTCTCGGCGGCGGTCGCGAAGCTGGGCGCGGAGAACCGTCACGCGGCCGCGCGCATCGCACGCGCTCAGGGTTGGCTATAGTGGTTCTCGCACCGCACGGGAAACGCGCGGGGCATGCGGACGTAGCTCAGTTGGTAGAGCACCACCTTGCCAAGGTGGATGTCGCGAGTTCGAGTCTCGTCGTCCGCTCCAGTACGAAGGCCCCGGTCATCACGACCGGGGCCTTCGGCGTTTCACCGGGCCGGCGGCTCGCCGGGCAGCGGGAAGCGCAGCCGGAAGAGGGCGCCGCCCGACGGGGCCTGCTCGGCGGTCAGCTCGGCGCCGTGGGCGCGCGCGATCTGGCGGGCCATGGCCAGGCCCAGCCCGGAGCCGGGCAGGGCGCGGGCCTGCCGCGAGCGGTAGAAGCGGTCGAAGACGTAGGGCAGGTCCTCGGCGGCGATCCCCGGGCCGTGGTCGCGCACCGTGAGGTCGAGTCCGGCGCCCGTCCGGGCCAGGTGCACCTCGACCCGGCCGCCCGGCGGGCTGAACTTGGCCGCGTTGTCGAGCAGGTTGGACAGCAGCCGGGCGAGGCGGGCGGGTACGCCGGGGACGGTGACGCCCTCCGGGCCGGCCAGGTCCGCGGTGAAGACGGTGCCCGGCCAGTGCCCGCGGGCGTCGGCCGTGCAGCGCTCCGCCAGCCGGTCCAGGCGGACTTCCTCGACGAACTGCTGCGGCTCCTCGTCGCGGGCCAGCTCGATGAGGTCGTTGACCAGGCCGGTGACCTCGCGGAGCTGGCGGCCCAGCGCGCCGGCGGCCCGCTCGCGCTGGGCCGGGGTGAGCCGTTCGGCGCGGGCGAGGAGCTCGGCGTTGGTGCGCAGCGCGGTCAGCGGGGTGCGCAGTTCGTGGGAGGCGTCGGCGACGAGGCGGCGCTGGGCGGCGACGGCCTCCTCCAGTTCGCCGAGCATGGTGTTGAAGCTCGTGGCGAGGCTGGTGATCTCGTCGTCGCGGCGGGCCTCGTAGGGGGCGAGTTCGATGCGGTGGGCCGGGTCCCGGGTGGCGGCGATGTGCTCGGCGGTCGCCGTGAGCCGGGTCACGGGGCGCAGGGACGTCCGGGAAGCGAAGTAGCCGAGGCCGGCGGCGAGGAGGACACCGCCGCCGCCGACGGCGGCCAGGAGCAGGCCCGCCTGCCGCACGCCCTTGTCGACGGTGTCGGAGCGGACGGCGACCTGCAGGGCGCGGTCGCCCTTCACGGGGGTGGTGAGCATCCGCATGGCGTGGCCGTCGAGCGTGATGTTGCTGTAGTGCTCCCCGAGGGTGCCGGCCGCGACGCGGCGGGTGGCCCCCGTCACCGGCAGCACGAGGCCGTCCTGGCGCGGGGCGGCCGGGTCGGCGCGGACGGTCTGCGCGCAGGCGGGCGCGGCGAGCCAGGTGCACTCGCCGTACAGGACGCCGGCGGGCTCGGTGCGGCTCTGCTGGGCGATGAGGGTGGCCTGCTGCTTGAGCTGCAGGTCGAGCTGGCGGACCAGTTCGTAGCGGATCACGACGTAGGCGGCGGCCAGGACGCCCAGGGCGACGACGGCCACGGCCACGGACGTCACGAGGGCCAGCCGGGCACGCAGGGGCCGGCGGCCCAGGAGGCGTCTGCGCAGACTCAGGGCTCTCACTGCTCCGCCAGCCGGTAGCCGATGCCGTGCACGGTGTGGACGAGCCGGGGGGCGCCGCCCTCCTCCAGCTTGCGCCGCAGATAACCGATGTAGACGGCGAGGGAGTTCGAGTCCGGGCCGAAGTCCGTGCCCCAGACGCGCTCCTGGATCACCTCGCGGGGCAGCACCTGGCCCGGGTGCCGCAGCAGCACGTCGAGCAGGGCGAATTCGGTGCGGGTGAATTCGAGGGGGACGCCGCCGCGGTCGCCGGTGCGGGTGGCCGGGTCGACGGTGAGGTCGGCGAAGGACAGCGCGGCGCCGTCGCCCCGCTCGGCCGGCTCCGTGGGAGCCGCGCGCCGCAGGAGGGCCCGGAGGCGGGCCAGGAGCTCGTCCAGGGCGAAGGGTTTGACGAGGTAGTCGTCCGCCCCCGCGTCCAGGCCCGCGACGCGGTCGGAGACGGCGTCGCGGGCGGTGAGCACGAGGACGGGGGTGCGGTCGCCCAGGGCGCGTAGGCGGCGGCAGACCGCGAGGCCGTCGAGGACCGGCATGGCCAGGTCCAGCACGATGGCGCCTGGCGGCGCGGCGGCGACGGAGGAGAGCGCCTCCAGGCCGTCGGCCGCCGAGCGCACTTCGTAGCCCTCCATGCTCAGGGCGTCGACTACGGCTGCCCGTACGTCGGGGTCGTCGTCGACGACGAGAACGGCCGTCTCGGCCATGGCGCCTCCGGCGGGGTCGGCACGGGTGGGGTGCCCCCGCGGGCCGGGGGTGCCCGTGGGGGTGCCCCCAGCTTGGCAGGGCTCTCTTAGAGGGCTCTTAGATCGGCACCGCCGGATGCGCCGTATGTGGCTGGTCGCCGTTCCGGCGGAGGAAAGTGCCGGGCTCTGCCCGGCTGCCCCGGCGAGAGCCTTTGGCCGTTCGGCACCGCCGAATGCGCCGTATGTGGTTAGTCGCCGTTGCGGCGGAGGAATGTGCCGGCTCTGCCCGCTGCCCCAGCGAGGGACCCCGGCGGTTCGCCAGCGCCGGACGTGCAGAGCGTGGTCGTTCGTCGTTGCGGCGGTTGAAGGGGTCGGCGGTTCGCCCCTTCAGCCGAGCCCGGGTTCGCCGGGCACATTCCCTCCGCCTCGACGGCGGTCAGCCCCCGCCGGGGTGTCCGGCGGTGCCGGGACCACCTCGCCCGAGGTGCCCGTCCCGGCGGCCCCGGGGACGTCGGTCCCCCAGGGCCGTCACGCCCACTTCGTGCCGGTGAGGCGCTCGTACGCCTCCACGTACTTCGCGCTGGTGCGCTCCGCCACGTCCTGCGGGAGCTCCGGCGGGGGCAGCTCGCCGTCGCGGTCCCAGCCGGAGGCCGGGGACGTGAGCCAGTCGCGGACGTACTGCTTGTCGAAGGACGGCTGCGGGCGCCCCGGCTGCCACGTCGCGGCGGGCCAGAAGCGGGACGAGTCCGGGGTGAGCACCTCGTCCGCGAGGACGAGCTCGTCGCCCGCGTACCCGAACTCGAACTTGGTGTCGGCGAGGATGATGCCCCGGTCGCGGGCGATGTCACGGGCCCGGCCGTAGACGGCGAGGGTCGTCTGCCGGAGCAGGGCGGCGGTCTCCGCGCCCACCTGCCGGGCCACCTCCTCGTACGACACGTTCTCGTCGTGCTCGCCGACCGCCGCCTTCGTGGCGGGGGTGAAGATCGGGGAGGGCAGCTCGGAGCCGTCCGTGAGGCCTTCGGGGAGGGCGAGCCCGCACACGGTGCGCGTCTGCCGGTACTCGGCGAGGCCGGAGCCGGTCAGATAGCCGCGGGCCACGCACTCCACCGGCACCATGTCCAGCGCACGGCAGATCATCGTGCGGCCCTCCCAGTCGGCGGGGGCGCCGGCGGGCACGTCCGTGGAGATGACGTGGTTCGGGACCAGGTCGGTGAGGCGCTCGAACCACCACAGGGACAGCTGGGTGAGGATCCGCCCCTTGTCGGGGATCGGGGTGGGCAGCACCCAGTCGTAGGCCGACATGCGGTCGGTGGCGACCATGACCAGGTTGCCGTCCGGGTCGCGGTAGAGGTCGCGGACCTTGCCGGTGTGCAGATGCACCAGCCCGGGCACCTCGATCGGCTCGGGCTTCTCTACGAATCCGGACACGCGTCCTCCTGGTGGTTTGTCCAAGCAGCACGATTCTGCCGTACGTCCGTGCGCGCGCCCCGGCGAGGGTCAGCAGCGCTTGCAGATCCGGTCGAGGAGGTTGGCCGTGGCCCGCTGGATCCGGGCGTCGGTGTGGCCCGGCCGGTCCAGGGCGGGCGACCAGGCGAAGGTGCCCGCCGCGAAGACCAGGGCGCCGCTCGGGGCCCGGTAGAGGGACGTCTCCTGGTGGCGCTTGTTGCCCTCGCCGTCCAGGTACGGGGAGTGGGCCAGCAGGATGCGGCGGGTGTGCTCGGGCAGGGCCGTTCGGGGGTAGTAGCGGTCGGCCTCGCCGGCGACGAGGCCCGGGAGCTCGTCCCCCTCCCCGGCGCCGGTGGCGTCCCACAGCCAGTGGTCGGCGTTGCGCACGACCATGGGGGCGGGCTCGGGGACCCGGCCCGCGTACTGGATGCCCAGCAGCTGCTGCTCGGCGGGCGTGACGTCGCGCCAGAGGGCGGAGCGGCCGGGGCCGCGGTGTTTTCGGCAGGTCATGAGGTGGTCGGGGCCGGCCGGCGAGGGGGCGAGCTCCACCTGCCAGTACATGGTGTTGGCGGAGAGGAAGACCAGCGACGTGCCGGAGTCGCGGGCCAGCTCGGCGGAGCGGCGCATGGCCGGGGACCAGTACTCGTCGTGGCCGGGGAAGACCAGGCCGCGGTAGCGCGAGGGGTCGACGCGGCCCGCGTGGAGATCGCGGGTGTCGGCGTAGGCGAGGTCGTAGCCGTAGCGCTCGGCCCAGCGGATGAAGTCGTAGGCGTGGCCGACGTGCAGCGGGAGGCCCGCGCCCGCGAAGGGGCGGTCGAAGGAGACGGTGGTCGCCGCGCCCTCCTCGCCCAGCAGCCGGCCGTGCTCGTCCCAGGCGTGGTAGAGGCTCGCGCCCGTGCGGCCGTCCTCGGGGTAGAGGTTGTAGGCCTGCCAGGTGATGTCGGGCAGGACGAGGAGGAGGTCCGCCGGGTGGGTGTCGCGGACGAGGAAGGGGATGTGGCTGCGGTAGCCGTCGGCGGTGGTCAGGACGGCCACGTAGGCGCCCAGGCTCCAGTAGCTGGGGATCTGCAGCCGCCAGGAGAGCCACCAGTGGTGGCAGGAGACCGTGCGGTCGACGGTGAGCGGCGCCGGCTGGACGATGCCGGACAGCCGCGGGCTGGTGGTGATCTTCGCGGCGCCGTCGCCCGCGTAGTGGCCGATGCGGTAGACGTCGACGCCGAACTGCTGCGGCGGGTCCACGGTGATGCGGAAATCTATGGCCTCGCCGGGGGCGACCGCGCTGTTGGAGGCGAAGCCCTTGATCTGGAGGTGGACGTCGTCGGCGGTGCGCGGGCCGCCGCTGCGGGGAGCGGGGATACGGGCCCCGCCGGATCTGCTTCTTCCGCCCGATCCGCCCCCGCCGCCGCCCCGCTCCGGGACGGGGTGCACGTACCAGGGGATGATCTGGCCCGTGTCGTCGAAATAGTGCTCGCTGCCGCGCAGCCAGGGCAGCGGGCCCTGGCCGAAGGGGTCGGACACGGCGTGTGCGAGTGCCCCCGACTCCCAGCGGCGGATCTGGTCCATCCCCATGCGTGCTCCCTCCCCTACGTCCCCCGACGCCTGCCGATTTCCGTCTGTCCGGGCGTGGCTCACTGCAGTCACTGGCGCACGGCAGCCCCCAGCACATCACATAAAGCGCCCGTCTCGTCACTGCTCGTCGCGAAATTCCCCGGTAAGTGACAGGGCGAAGGATCACCGAACGTCACAGGGCTCACACCAGGCGGACGGGCTTCTCGGGGCGGACCCCGACCTCGCCGAGCCAGGCGCGCAGCGGCGCATCGTCGCCGTCCTCGATCAGGCTGAGGACCGTGGGGGCCAGGCCGGGGCGGCGGGCGCCGCCGACCAGCAGGGCCGGGCCGTCCAGCCAGTCCAGGCCGGGGGCGGCTCCGGCGGTGTCCACGGCGGCGCAGCAGACCATGGCCGTGACGTGGTCGGCGAGCAGCTCGCGGCCGCTGCGGGGCGGCTGCAGCGGGAAGAGGGGGGCGAGGCCGTCCACCCAGGGGTCGGCCGCCGTGCCGTAGGCGCTCTGCTTCGCCGCGAGCTCCTCCTGGGCGGCCTCCCGGGCCACCTCGGCGCCGAGCCGGGCCCCCAGCTCCTCCGCGACGCCCTCGGCCGCGGAGCCGGCCAGCCGCTCCAGGACCCGGGCCACGGTGGGCGCGGCGGCCATGTCGGCGGGAGGCGGCGCGGGGACGGGGGTGAGGGCCGGCACGGCGTCCAGGACGTCGAGGACGCGGTGGAGGCGGGCGGCCTCCAGCCGCCACTTGCGGTCCACGACTTCCTCCGGATACCGGCTCCAGGCCACCGGCGACCAGTCGGGACCGGACTCGGCCGGGCCGCCGTGGAAGAGCCGCGCCGCCAGCAGGGAGGCGGCCTCGTCGATCGCGCCCGGCTCCTCCAGCAGATCGCAGGCCGGGCGCTCGCCCAGGCGGGAGGCGAAGCCTTCCGCGAGGCGGTCGCGGCGGGAGAGCTCGGTGAGCGCGGAGACGACGCCGGCGTCGAGCCGGGAGGGCCAGCGGCCCATCCGCCAGGCCGGCAGCGCGACCCTGTTCAGCAGCCGGTCCCAGCCGGCGTAGGCGAGGCCCACCTGCTCCTGGGCGACGATCCTCAGGCCGTAGTCCACGCTCTGGGCGCGCTCCGAGGCGGCCGCCGCGACCCCCCGCTCCATCTCGGCCGCGTGCGCCCGGCAGGAGCGCAGCAGCAGCCGGGCCGCACCGCCGACGAACGCCAGGGCGGGCCGGCCCGCCGCGACCGCCACGGCGGCGTCCAGCCCGCGGACGAAGCGGCGGGCGGCGGCTATGTCGGGGTGGGCCGCGGGGCCCGTGCCCGCGACGACCGGCGCCAGCAGGGCCCGCAGCTCGGCGACGCGCATCCACCACAGGAACGGCGAGCCGATCACCAGCACCGGCGCGGCCGCGGAGCGCCGCCTCGGGCGGGACAGGGCGCGGCGGGAGCGCGGCGGGCCGTTCGCCGCGCAGTGCGCGGGGTGGGTGCGGTCCTCCAGCCAGCTGTCGCAGTCGGGGGTGAGGGCCATGGCCGACGGGACCGGGACCTCCAGGCGCTCGGCGAGATCGCGGACCAGCCGGTAGAGGTCGGGCGCCTTCTCCTCCGGGATGGGGACCGTGGGGCTCAGGGCGGGCCTGGCCCGGGCGACCACGGCGGCGACGGCCGCCGTCAGGGCGAGGGTGAGGACCGCGGCGCCGAGGACCGCCCAGCGGGCGGTGGACCAGGCCCCGCCGCCCGGGATGCGGCCCATGGCGATGCCGGCCGCCAGCACGGTGGCGGCTGCCGCCGGCAGCAGGGCGACGGCCAGCGCGGCGCTGCGGATGCGCAGCACCGCGAGGGCTTGGGCGCGTGCCACCAGCACGCCTGCTTCCGGACCTGCCACGAGACCGATCACCCCCTGTTGCCAGTTTGTGCTCCGTCGGAACCTCGGACCGAGGAGTGCGACAGCGGACGCAACGCCGGGGGGCGTTGCTCTCCCCCCACTGTGGCACCGGCCTCTGACATCGCAATGCCGGTGGGCCAGTCGCCTGATGCTCGCCTGATGCCCGGCAGCTCCGCCCGGCACTTCGCTTGCGCCGCACCCTAGTTGGGGGTGGGGCGCGCGTCAGCTAGTTGGCCAACCGGTCACCCGATGGAATGGCTTTGGTCAAAGCCGGGGACTTTGCCGGGCGGGCTCGACGTATAGGGGGGTGGCTACCTGCCGGTACGAGCGCCTGGCGGCGGTGCTTCGCCGGAGCCGTACGGGCATGGGCCGGTTCGGCACCGCCGGTCACCTCCGGTGGGGGTTGCGCGCCGTACCGGTGGGTTCGAGAGGTCCTGGCCTCTCGAACCCACCGGTACGGCATGGGCGGCTGTTACGCCTCCGAAGCCCGCGCAGCGATGTCCGTGCGGTGGTGGGAGCCCGGGAGGTGGATGCGGGATACCGCCTCGTACGCGCGCGTGCGGGCCGTTCCGAGGTCCTGGCCCGTGGCCGTCACCGACAGGACGCGGCCGCCCGCGCTGACCACGCGGCCCTCCGCGTCGTGGGCCGTGCCCGCGTGCAGGACGTAGGCGTCGCCGAGCTCCGCGGCCTCCGCCAGGCCCTCGATGACGTCACCCGTGCGCGGGGTGCCCGGGTAGTTGTGCGAGGCGACGACGACCGTGACGGCGGCGCCGTCGCTCCAGCGCAGCGGGGGCAGCGATGCGAGCGTGCCCGTGGCGGCGGCGTGCAGCAGCCCGGCCAGGGGCGTCTTCAGGCGGGCGAGGACGACCTGCGTCTCGGGGTCGCCGAAGCGGGCGTTGAACTCGATCACACGGACGCCGCGCGAGGTGATCGCGAGACCGGCGTAGAGCAGGCCGGAGAAGGGCGTGCCGCGGCGGCGCAGCTCGTCGACGGTGGGCTGCAGGACCGTCTGCAGGACCTCGTCCACCAGCTTGGGGTCGGCCCAGGGCAGCGGCGAGTACGCGCCCATGCCGCCGGTGTTCGGCCCCTCGTCGCCGTCGAGGGCGCGCTTGAAGTCCTGGGCGGGCTGGAGGGGGACGACAGTCTCGCCGTCGGTGACGGCGAAGAGGGAGACCTCGGGGCCGTCCAGGAACTCCTCGATCACGACGCGGCCGCAGGCCAGCGCGTGCTCGCGGGCGGCGGCCAGGTCGCCGGTGACGACGACGCCCTTGCCGGCGGCCAGGCCGTCGTCCTTGACGACGTACGGCGCGCCGAAGGCGTCGAGCGCGGCGTCGATCTCTTCGGGCGTGGTGCAGACGTAGGCGCGGGCCGTGGGGACGCCGGCCGCGGCCATGACGTCCTTGGCGAACGCCTTGGAGCCCTCCAGCTCCGCGGCCTGCGCCGAGGGCCCGAAGACAGGAAAGCCCCGCTCGCGCAGGGCGTCTGCGACGCCCGCGACCAGCGGGGCTTCGGGGCCGACCACCACCAGGTCCGCGCCCAGGGACGCGGCGAGGCCGGCGACGGCCGTGCCGTCGAGGGCGTCCACCTGGTGCACCTCGGCGACCTCGGCGATCCCGGCATTGCCGGGGGCGCAGTGCAGCGCGGTGACGTCGGGATCGAGGGAGAGTGAGCGGCACAGGGCGTGTTCGCGGGCGCCGCCGCCGATGACGAGGACCTTCACACCGGTCACCCTATTGCCTCGTCGACTGATCGCTTTCCAGGGTCGGCATGACGACTCGCGGAAACGTCACTGCAGCGGCCCCGTACGGCCGCGGGACGGGCGGCGAACAGCGGGCCCGCCCCGGCCACCCACTCTTTCGGGTGATGCCGAACCGCGGCTTATACCGGATTCGTCTGCGCTTACGGGCGGAAAAGCAGCGATCTTGTCTCCAAGACCGACCGTTCGGCGGTAGGAAGGGGGCTCGCGATCCGCATGCGGCAGAGGGAGTGCACGGGTGAGCCAGCCGGAGATGCAGCCCGAAGGGCTCCCCCGCGAGCAGAGTGGGAGGCACCGTGGCGACCTGCGCGGCCGCACCTTCCCGCTCGGCGACTGGGGGGAACCGGCGGAGCGTCTCGATGAGCTGTACCGCTGGGTGGAGAACGGTGCCCTGTACCTGGTCGACTGGTATCTGGCGGACCGGGCGTGGAAACGCCGGTGGGCACGGGCGCTGCGCATCGGCGCCGCGGCCTGCGCGGTGGTGGGCTCGGCCCTGCCGCTGCTCCAGCTGACGAACGTCGTCCGCACCGGCTGCGCCTGGGGCTTCCTGGTGCTGCTCGGTTCGGTGGCCTGTGTCGCCTGTGACCGCTACTTCGGCCTGACGTCGGGCTGGATGCGGGCCGTGGCCACGGCGCAGGCCGTGCAGCGGCGGCTGGAGGCGCTGCAGTTCGACTGGGCGTCGGAGTGCGTCCGCGAGGTGCTCGGCCCGACCGAGGGCACGGCCAGCGAGGCGGCCGAGCGCTGTCTGAGCGTGCTGCGGCGCTTCTCCGAGGACGTGTCCGAGCTCGTACGGGCGGAGACGGCCGACTGGATGGTGGAGTTCCGGGCGGGGCCGACGCCGCTGCTCACGCAGTCGCTGGTGTCGTGGGGCCCGCGGGGCGAGGGCGGCGGCCCGCTGCCGCGCTTCCCGCTGCCTCCGGGCACCCGGCCGAACATGCCGCGGCAGCGGCCCCCGGAGTCCCCGCGCTGAATCCGGCCCCGCACCGAATCCGCCCCCGCACCGGGTTCGGCTCCACGCCGCACCCGACCCGGGCGGCGTCCCGCACGACGCGGAGCCGGATCCGCGTCAACTGAAGACGATCATCGACCCCTGGCCCAGGCTGCGCGTCGCCGCGGCGTGCAGCCCCAGCCAGACGTGCCGCTCCCGGGCGAAGGGGCTGTCGTCCTGCGGCCCGGGCGCCGCCCGCTCCTCCAGCCCCGTGGGCCGTTCCGGCGCGGCCGGTGCGGCGGGCGGGTTGGCGGGGTCGATGCCCAGCGCCGGTGCCACGGCGTGCAGTTCGCGCAGCAGCCCCTGGCTGGAGCCCAAGGGGCCGCCGCCCTCCAGCAGTTCGTCGTTGGTCAGCGGGTGCGCGAAGTCCACCGGGACGTACGCGCCGGCGTGGTCGTAGTGCCACACCAGGTGGGACTGCTGCGCCGTCGCCTCGAACATCTCCAGCAACTGTTCGTAGTCCCCGCCCAGTTCGTCCACGGGCGTGACGGCGAGGCCGCAGAGGTTCAGCAGGTGGGCGCGGCGCAGGAAGTGCAGCGCGTCGTAGTCGAA
This sequence comes from Streptomyces roseifaciens, assembly GCF_001445655.1. Lineage (NCBI taxonomy): Bacteria > Bacillati > Actinomycetota > Actinomycetes > Kitasatosporales > Streptomycetaceae > Streptomyces > Streptomyces roseifaciens. The sequence goes on along the minus strand of NZ_LNBE01000006.1, from coordinate 252,993 downwards.
GCCCGCTACGGGTGCGACGTCCCCCGAGAGCCCCGGCATGTAGCCGAAGACGGGGACGGGCGGCAGTCCGGCCTCGCCGAGCGCCTTGTCGTACGCGGCGATCTCCTCGGCGAAGGGGTTGTCGGGGCTGTGGCACAGCACGTCGACGAGGGGGACCAACCAGAGGTCACAGGCCACGTGAACTCACTCTCGTTCGCGACGGTGCAACGGCTTACGTGCGCACGGGCGTCCTGGCCGTCTGGGACCTGCCCGCTCACGCACACCGGCCGTCGATGCGATGGTCGAGCCAGCGTAGTGCCGCCGGGCCGGTTGTCATACCGGGCGGGAGGCCTCGATCAGCGCCAGGGAGTGCTGGTTGTACGCGGTGATGATGCGCTCGGCCTCGGCGGCGTTCTGCTGGGCCACGGCCTCGACCAGTTCGCCGTGGCCGTGCCACAGGCGCCCGCGGAGCGTGGGCATCCGGCGCAGCAGGGGGACGGTGAAGACCCAGCCCTGCACCCGGACCGTATTGAGGAAGTCGGATATGTACGGATTCCCCACGATTGCGGAGAGTTCGCGCCAGAACCGGAGGTCGTAGCCGATGAGGATGTCCAGATCGCCCGCGGCGGCGGCCCTGGAGGCCTCTTCGGCCCGGCGCCGCACGGAGGCCAGCGCGGCGGGCGTGACGGCGCGCAGCGCACGGTCGGGCGAGCGGCGGAAGATGCCCTCGACGATCAGGGAGCGGGCCTCGACCATGTCCCGGAAGTCGGCGTAGGTGAATTCGCGCACGCGGTAGCCCTTGTGCATCTCCACGCCGAGCAGGCCCTGCGCGCACAGGTCGAGCAGCGCCTCGCGCACGGGGGTCGCCGAGACGCCGTACTGCTCGGCGATCTCCTTGACCGTGAACTGGCGGCCGGCGGGGAGCCGCCCCGCTATGACCTCGTCGCGCAAGGCATCCGCGATCTGCTCGCGCAGCGTCGTGCGTCTGACAGCCTCGCTGCCCGGCATCGTTCTCCGTCTCCCCTTCCCTGGCCGCGCGCCATGTGCAGACGGCCCCGCAGAGGATATGCGAGGGCCGTCCCGGGCAATATGGCCGTGCGCACAGGAACGGGGCACGGTACCCCATGGGGTTCGTACCGTCACGAGTGGGCCGGGGCGGGCGGAGGAATTCCGAAGGCGGCTCCGGGGGGATTCCGTGGCCTTCCGGCCGCCTCAGACGGTGAAGCCGTCGGCGACCGTCAGCGCCTCGTCCAGGATCGCGAGGCCCTCCTTGGCCTCCTCCTCGGTGACGGTGCACGGCGGCACGACGTGGGTGCGGTTCATGTTCACGAACGGCCACAGGCCCGACTTCTTGCAGGCCGCGGCGAAGGCCCCCATGGGGGCGTTGGCCTCGCCGGCCGCGTTGTACGGCACCAGCGGCTCGCGCGTGGCCCGGTCCTTGACCAGTTCCACGGCCCAGAAGACGCCCATGCCGCGCACCTCGCCGACGCTCGGGTGGCGCTCGGCGAGCTCCCGCAGGCCGGGGCCGAGGACCTGCTCGCCGATCCGGGCGGCGTTCTCCACGATGCCCTCCTCGGCCATCGCGTTGATCGTCGCCACGGCGGAGGCACAGGCGAGCGGGTGGCCGGAGTAGGTGAGCCCGCCGGGGTAGGGCCGCTCGTCGAACGTCGCGGCGATCTCCGCGGAGATCGCGACGCCGCCCAGGGGCACGTAGCCGGAGTTGACGCCCTTGGCGAAGGTCAGCAGGTCGGGGATGACGCCGAAGTGATCGGCGGCGAACCAGCGGCCCGTGCGCCCGAAGCCCGCCATGACCTCGTCGAGGACGAACACGATCCCGTAACGGTCGCAGATCTCGCGGACGCCCGCGAGGTAGCCGGGCGGCGGGACCATGATCCCGGCCGTGCCGGGCACGGTCTCCAGGACGATCGCGGCGACGGTGGCCGGGCCCTCGAAGACGATCGTGTTCTCCAGGTGGGCCAGGGCGCGCTCGCACTCCTGCTGCTCGCTGCCGGAGTGGAACGGCGAGCGGTAGAGGAACGGCGCCCAGAAGTGCACCACGCCGGCCGAGGCGGTGTCGGAGGGCCAGCGGCGCGGGTCGCCGGTGAGGTTGATCGCGGCGGCGGTGGCGCCGTGGTACGAGCGGTAGGCGCTCAGCACCTTGGGCCGGCCGGTGTGCAGGCGGGCCATCCGGACGGCGTTCTCGACGGCCTCGGCACCGCCGTTGGTGAAGAAGATCTTGTCGAGGTCGCCGGGGGTGCGCTCGGCGACGAGGCGGGCGGCCTCGGAGCGCACGTCCACCGCGAAGCCCGGGGCGATCGTGCACATCCGCGCCGCCTGCTCCTGGATCGCGGCGACGACCTTGGGGTGCTGGTGACCGATGTTGGTGTTGACCAGCTGGCAGGAGAAGTCCAGGTAGCGGTTGCCGTCGTAGTCCCAGAAGTAGGAGCCTTCGGCGCCCGCCACGGCCAGCGGGTCGATGAGGCCCTGCGCGGACCAGGAGTGGAAGACGTGCGCGCGGTCGGCGGCCTTGACTGCGGCGCCGGCTGCGGGGTCGGCGGTGGGGTGCTGCGTGCTCACGGTCGTTACCTCGGATCGGTCCGGGAGGTGCCCCTGCGGTGGACAACGGCCAGCGTAGGCAGGCCCGGTCCGGCCCGACACCGGCACTGTGTATGGCTCTTGCCACGCCCGGCGACACACTGCCGGGCCGCCCGCCGAGCCGCGACGGCGGCGCACCGGCGGTCCGCCACGCCGCAACGACCAGGGAAATGCGCAAATTCCGCGAATGGTACGAGCCGCATGCTACGGTCATTTTCCGTTGCAGTTATGGACCCAGTCATATGCGCGCCTGAAGGTCTGCGACCTTCAGGCGCCGCTGTGTTTTGCGGGCCTGCGGTCCGAAGGGCCTTACCGCGACGCGTAATTCCGCGGTGCCCGGAATTCCGGCACCGCCGCCATCGAGGAGATCATCTTGGCTACCGGCATCGTGAAGTGGTTCAACTCGGAGAAGGGATTCGGGTTCATCGCCCAGGACGGGGGCGGCGCCGACGTCTTCGCCCACTACTCGAACATCGCAACTCAGGGCTTCCGGGAACTGCAGGAGGGCCAGAAGGTCACCTTCGACGTCACCCAGGGCCAGAAGGGCCCTCAGGCGGAGAACATCATTCCGGCCTGACGCCCTCCCAGTCACCGCCCGGACGCCGGGCGGTGCGGACCGGGGCCACGTACTTTCCGAGTGCGGGGTCCCGGTTCTTTGTGCTCCCGCTATTCTCCGCAAGGAAACACGGGGGACACGGAGGACCTGCGCATGGACAGCCTGAGGCCAGAGGATCCACGCACACTCGGCGCGTACCGGCTGCTCGGGCGGCTCGGCGCGGGTGGCATGGGCCGGGTCTACCTCGCCCGCTCCGACCGGGGCCGTACGGTCGCGGTCAAGCTCGTCCACCCCGAGCTCGCCGGCCAGGAGGAGTTCCGCCGGCGCTTCCGCCAGGAGGTGCACAGCGCCCGCCAGGTCGGCGGCGAATGGACCGCCTCCGTCCTCGACGCGGACACCGAGGCGCAGACCCCCTGGGTCGCCACCGGCTACATTGCCGGGCCCTCCCTGCGCCAGGTCGTCGACCGGGACTTCGGGCCGCTGCCCGAGCGCTCCGTGCGCATCCTCGGCGCCGGCCTCGCGCGCGCCCTGCAGGCCGTCCACGCCGCCGGCATCGTCCACCGCGACCTCAAGCCGTCCAACGTGCTGATCACCCTCGACGGCCCGCGCGTCATCGACTTCGGCATCGCCCGCGCCATGGAGACCGTCGCCGAAGGCGGCGGCCTCACCCGCACCGGCGCGACCGTCGGCTCCCCCGGCTTCATGTCGCCCGAGCAGGTGCGCGGCGGCCGGATCACGCCCGCCAGCGACGTCTTCTGCCTCGGCTCCGTGCTGGCCTACGCGGCCACCGGCCGGATGCCCTTCGGCACGGCGGACAGCGGCGTCCACGCCCTCATGTTCCGGATCGCGGAGGAGGAGCCGGACCTGACCGGGGTGCCGGCCGCGCTGCGCCCGCTGATCACGTCGTTCCTCGCCAAGGACCCGCAGGAGCGGCCGACGCCCGCGCAGGTCCTGGAGGTCACCGGCGCCGAGGAGCTGCTCGGCGACCTGCGGTCCGCCGAACCCTGGCTGCCGGGCGGGCTCGTCGCCCAGCTCGGGCGGCACGCCGTCCAGCTGCTGGACGTGGAGGAGCCCGTGCGGGCCCCGGAGCACGAGGAGCCCGGGCACGCGCCCACGGCGATATCCCCGGCGGGAGCACCGGCCGCCCTGCCGCCCGCGCGGCAGGACCCGCCGACCGTCACGGCCGGCAGCCCGCTACCCCCGCCGTCGCAGCCCGCGCAGCCCCTGCCCGCGCCCGCCCCCTACGGCTATCCGCAGGCGCACCCGTACGGCCACGGCCACGCCCCCGGGCACGCCCCGGGCCCCTACGACTCGGGCACCTACGTCACCGGGCCCGTCCCCTACGGGCCGCCCGCGCAGCGCCGCTCGCGCACACCCGTCGTCCTCGCCGCCGTGGTGGCCGCCGGCCTGATCGCCGGAGGAGGCGTCGTCCTCCTCCTCAAGCAGCAGGACTCCGCCAAGGACAACGCCGGCAGCAGCACCCCCGCGCACTCGGCCGCCCCGGGCACGAGTGCACCGTCCGCGCCGTCCACGGGCGGCTCCACCCCCGCGCCCGCCACCAGCCCGGCCCCGGGCGACGACAGCACCGGCGCGGCAACGGGACCCCAGGCGTTCCTGGGCACCTGGCAGTCCGGCTTCGGCAGCGGCGCGCGCACCAACAGCCGGACCATCACCATCGCGCGGGGCGCCATCGTCACCGTCACCATCCACGGCAGCGGCGTCCTCGACGACGGCACCTCCTACTCCTGCCAGTGGCGCACGACCGCGACCGGCGGCGGCACCGGCGGGAACCCCCTGCGCCTCGGCCCGTCCAGCGTCACCCGGGCCAACCCCACCTCCGCCTGCCAGCCCGGCTCCGCCTCGGACCTGGTGCTGCTCCCGGACGGGGGGATGCGGCGCGACTTCGTCGACTCGGGCACGAAAGATGCGTCACTGGTCTACCGGAAGACCGGCTGATACCCGAAGATCGCCTGAACGCGGCGGCAGGCCTGAAAAGGCCGGCGCCCCGGTGGCCGTGAGCCACCGGGGCGCCGTGCACGCGCGCGTGCTGCTTCCTTGAGAAGCGGACGGTCTACGAAAGGAACGAGTTGATCTCGATCGTCTCGTCGCGGCCCGGGCCGACGCCGATCGCGGAGATCGGCGCGCCCGACATCTCCTCGAGCGCCTTCACGTACGCCTGGGCGTTCTTCGGCAGCTCCGAGAAGGTCTTGGCCTTGGAGATGTCCTCGGTCCAGCCCGGCAGCATCTCGTAGATCGGCTTCGCGTGGTGGAAGTCGCTCTGGCTGTAGGGCAGCTCCTCGACGCGCTTGCCGTCGATCTCGTAGGCGACGCAGACCGGGATCTGCTCCCAGCCGGTGAGCACGTCGAGCTTGGTGAGGAAGAAGTCCGTCAGGCCGTTGACGCGGGTGGCGTAGCGGGCGATGACCGCGTCGAACCAGCCGCAGCGGCGGTCACGGCCGGTGGTCACACCGCGCTCGCCGCCGATGGTGCGCAGCGCCTCGCCGTCCTTGTCGAACAGCTCCGTCGGGAACGGACCGGCGCCGACGCGCGTGGTGTAGGCCTTCAGGATGCCGATCACGCGGTTGATCTTCGTCGGGCCCACGCCCGCACCCGTGCAGGCGCCGCCCGCGGTCGGGTTCGAGGAGGTGACGAAGGGGTACGTGCCGTGGTCGACGTCGAGCAGGGTGCCCTGGCCGCCCTCGAAGAGGACGACCTTGCCCTCGTCGATGGCGTTGTTCAGGATCAGCGTCGTGTCGGCGACGAAGGGCTTGATCTGCTCGGCGTAGCCCAGCAGCTCGTCGACGATCTTGGCGGCGTCGATCGCGCGGCGGTTGTAGAGCTTCGCCAGGATCTGGTTCTTGAAGTCGAGGGCAGCCTCGACCTTCTGCTCCAGGATCGACTCGTCGTAGAGGTCCTGGACGCGGATGCCCACGCGGTTGATCTTGTCCGCGTAGGTCGGGCCGATGCCGCGGCCGGTGGTGCCGATCTTCCGCTTGCCGAGGAAGCGTTCCGTCACCTTGTCGACCGTCGTGTGGTACGGCGTGATCAGGTGCGCGTTACCGCTGAGCAGCAGCTTGGACGTGTCGACGCCGCGCTCGTTCAGCCCGCTCAGCTCGGAGAGCAGGACCGCCGGGTCGACGACCACACCGTTGCCGATGACCGGGGTACACCCCGGCGAGAGGATCCCGGAAGGGAGGAGGTGCAGTGCGTATTTCTGGTCGCCGACGACCACCGTGTGGCCGGCGTTGTTGCCACCTTGGTAGCGCACCACATAGTCCACGGATCCACCGAGGAGGTCGGTGGCCTTTCCCTTGCCCTCGTCACCCCACTGAGCACCGAGCAGCACAAGTGCGGGCACAGGCGTACACCCCTTCCGGGCGGGGCATGTCCAACGTGCGTGGTGGTGTCACCCCGCTTGCTCAGGGCGTACACCACCGCTAGAGCCGTCGAACCGGTGCCCCGGATAGACGAAGCCCCTGGCGCAACAGCGACAGGGGCTCTTGCACCGAGAGATTACCGAATATTTCGCTCGGGGGACGAACAGAAAGACCCAGGGCCCCGGGTCGCGACCGGGGGCCCGGGGGTCGTGCCCCGGGAAAAACAGCACCTGAGGAAGGACCGAGGTGTCGGCTCCAGACCCCAGCGAGCAGGCTCTGCTCGTGGTCATCGACCCGGTCGCACGCCGCGTGGACGGCGAGTCCGTACGGATCGCGAGGGACGTGCTCCGCGGCGGCGCAGCGACCAAAATCTGTCTGCCGGACGGGCCCGAGGAGGTCGAGCGCGCCCTGGCCCGGCGCGGCCGGCGGCGGCCGGTCGTCATCGGCGACGACAGCGCCCTGCTGCACGTGGTGAGCGTCCTGCAGCGCCGCCGCGAGCTGGCCGACATACCGGTGTCCGTGGTCCCCGTGGGGCCCCTGCCGGCCGTCTCCCTGGCCCGGACGCTCGGGGTGCCCCTGGGGCCCGTCGCCGCCGCCCGGGCCGTCCTGGACGGCACTGAGCGGCGTCTGGACGTACTGGTGGACGAGGCCGGGGGTGTCGTTCTCGGCGGGCTGTGGATCCCGGGCGGCTACGGACCCGGCGGCGAGACGGACGTGCCGGCGGGGGTGACTGGGCCGAACGGGTCCGCGGAGGCCGGCGAGGGCGGTGCGACGGCCGTGGAGCCCGTGGACGCCGGCCCCGGCCCGGGTTGCGCCACCGCGGAAAGCGTGGTCGGCGGAGGTGGCGAAAGTCACCAGCCGTGGTGGTCCCCCGCCGCGCGCACGGCCCGCTCCGCGCTCACCCTGCTGACCGGTCCGGCGGCCGCGGGGCGCGTCCCGCTGCCCGGCTGCACCCGGCTGCGGATCGAGGCCGACGGGGTGCTCGTCACCGACCTCGACCAGCCGGTCACCCGCGTCTCCCTGGCGGCCGCGGACGGCGGCCTGGCGGAACTCGCCGTCCACACCCACGACGCCGACCGCCCCCGGCGCCAGCGCGCCCGCCGCATCACGGTCTCCGGCCCGGCCTTCCGCTACCGGGCGGACAACACCCTCACGGGCCCGGTCCGCAGGCGGACGTGGACGGTGCACGCGGAGGGGTGGCGGCTGGTGCTGCCCCGGGGATAGGACCGGCGCCGCCCCGGGAGGGCGGGGCCGGCAGGGGCGGGCCCGACGGGCCGGGCGGCGGTCAGCCGCCCGGTGTAACCAGGCCCGCCTCGTAGGCGAAGACCGCAGCCTGCGTGCGGTCGCGCAGGCCGAGCTTCACCAGGATGCGGCTGACGTGCGTCTTGACCGTCGACTCGGCGACGACGAGGTGCTCGGCGATCTCCGAGTTGGAGCGCCCCTGCGCGACCAGCACGAGCACCTCCGTCTCCCGCTCGGTCAGCTCCCCGACCCGCTCCTGCGTGGGCGGCTTGGGCGCGCCCAGCCGGGAGAACTCCTGGATGAGGCGCTTGGTGACCGTCGGCGCCAGCAGCGCCTCCCCCGCGGCCACCACCCGCACGCCGTCCGCGAGCTGCCGCGCCGAGGCGTCCTTGAGCAGGAAGCCGCTCGCCCCGGCCCGCAGCGCCTGGTAGACGTACTCGTCCAGGTCGAACGTGGTCAGCACCAGCACCTTCGCGTCCGCGTCGGCGGCGATGATCTCCCGGGTGGCCTCCAGTCCGTTGAGGACGGGCATCCGGATGTCCATCAGGACGACGTCGGGGCGCAGAGTGGCGACCTTTTCCACAGCCTGCCTGCCGTCGACGGCCTCGCCGACGACCTCGATGTCCGGCATGGCGTTCAGCAGGACGGAGAAGCCCTCGCGGACCATCATCTGATCGTCCACGATCATCACGCGGATGGTCATGCGGCGGCCTCGCCCGCGGAGGTCTGCTCGCCCGGAGCGACCGGAAGGAAGACCGCGACCTCGTAGCCGCCCTCGTCCGTCGCCTCCGCGGTCATCCCGCCGCTGAGCATCGCGACGCGCTCGCGCATCCCGAGGACGCCGTGGCCGGCGCCGGGCGACGGCTTGGCCAGCCGGTTCGGCGCGCCGTTGACCACGCGCAGGCCCAGCCCGCCGAGGACGTAGCTGACCTCGACCCGCGCCTCGGCGCCCGGCGCATGGCGCAGGACGTTGCTGAGCGCCTCCTGGACGATCCGGTACGCCGACAGCTCCACGCCCTGCGGCAGCGGCCGCACGGCGCCCGTCGTCACGTGCTCGACGGACAGACCCGCGGAGCGGACGTTCTCGATCAGGCCCGGGAGCGCTTCGAGCGTGGGCTGCGGGGCCTCCGGGTCGGCGAACGCGTCGGGGTTCTCCGAGCGCACGACGCCGAGGACCCGGCGCAGCTCGGTCAGCGCCGCCACGGCGTTCTCCCGGATCGTCTGGAACGCGGCCGCGAGCTCGGGCGGGGTGTCCTGGACCCGGTACGGGGCGGCCTCGGCCTGGATGGCGACGACCGACATGTGGTGCGCCACGACGTCGTGCAGCTCCCGGGCGATGGTCGTGCGCTCCTCCAGCACGGTGCGGCGCGAGCGCTCGACCTCGGTGACGGCCACCTGGACGGCGACCTGCTGCTTGGTCTCGCGCAGGCCGCGGACCGCCGCGACGGCGAAGAGCAGCACCCCGGAGAGCAGCATCATCTGGAACATCTCGCTGCTGAAGGAGTAGTAGTACGGGCGGAAGGCCTGGAGGAAGACCCCGATGAACACCCCCGCCGCCCCGGTCAGCAGCCACATCTCGGCCGCCACGCGGGGGCGGGTCCGCAGCGTGACGACCATCATCACGAAGAGGTGGCAGAAGAGCGTCGCCGGGCTCCGGTCGAACGCGCCGCCCAGCGTTCCGGCGAAGAGGAGGGCCCCGGCGGACAGCCACCAGGCACCGACCGGCCGGAAGAGCGTCATGAGCATCGGCACGCCGACGAGCAGCGCCTCGACCATCCCGAACAGGCCGCTCTCGCGGGCGAACGTGGCGAGCATGACCAGGCCGGTGAAGGCCGCGAGAGCGGCGTGCGGGAACCACCGGGTGTACCGGGCCGCCCGGCGGGGCAGCAGCCGGACCAGCCGGTGGTCCGCGGCGAGCGGCGGCAGCGGCCGGAAGGCGAAGGCGTCGTGGAAGAGGTCCTCGCGGAGCCGGTCGAGGGCGCCCCTCGCTATGCGCATCTCACTGCGCAGGCGGGGCTCATAGGTGTCGGTCACACCATCAACGGTAGGCAACGGCGATTCGTAGGACGTCCCCATGAATGGGGATCTCTCAGGGTCCTCCTTAAGACGGACGCCGTCCTGGAGGGGGACTACGGACCGGACTTCGGATCCCCCGCCCCCAGTGCCGTCAGCAGCGCTCCGCAGGCCGGTGTGCCCGGTGTCACGGGGGTGTAGTGGCCCACACCCGCGAGGATCTGCAGGGTGACGTCCGCACCGGGGTGCCGCAGCGCCGCCGCGGCGTAGGACCGGGACAGGGCGACCGGGACGTCCGCGTCGGCGGTGCCGTGGAGGACCGTGACCGGGACGCGGGCCGGGCCCCGGAGGACCGGATCCGCCTCCGGGTGGTGCCCGCCTCCCAGGAAGCCGTCCACCGCGCCCCCGCTCAGCCGCAGCTCCCGCGCGCGGGCGAGGTCGGCGACCGGTGCCACGGCGACGACGGCGTCCACTCCGGCCGGCGGGACGTGCCCGCTGGCCGCGCACAGCGCGAGGTGCCCGCCCGCCGAGTGACCGGCGAGCACGTGCCGGGAGGGCCGGCCGGGGCGCAGGCGGACGCCCACGGCGCGGATGACGTCGTCCAGGGTCTGCGGCCAGCCGCCGCCTCCGCCGACGCGGCGGTACTCGGCCAGGGCGACCTCCGCGCCCCGCGCGGCCAGGGCCGCCGCGAGGGGCGTGAGGTGACGGCGGTCGTACGCCTCGCGCCAGAACCCGCCGTGCAGCAGCGTCACCCGTAGGCCGGTGGGGACGGCCGGCAGGTGGAAGTCGACCACCTGGCTGGGGTGGGGGCCGTAGGAGACGGTCTCGTCGGGCGGGACGTACGCCAGGCCGAACAGGGCGTCCTCTTCGGCCGTCACTGCCTCCGAGTCCCTTCCAGGACCTCCGCCAGCACCCGCGCAGCCCGTTCGGCGTCCGCGAAACGCGTGTACAGGGGCGTGAAGCCGAAGCGGAGGATGTCCGGGCGGCGGAAGTCGCCGACGACACCGCGGCGGATCAGCTCCGCCATGACGTCACCGGCACCCCCTGCGGGGCCCGCGGCGCAGCGCAGCGACACCTGGCCGCCCCGTTCCCCGTGCGCCTCGGGCGTCACGGACTCGACGCGGCCCCGTGGCACGTACGCCTCGACGCAGCGCAGGAAGAAGTCCGTGAGGGCGAGGCTCTTGGCGCGGACGGCCGCGAGATCCACGCCGTCCCAGACGTCGAGGGCGGCGTCGAGGGCGAGGAGGGAGAGGATCTCCGGCGTGCCGACGCGGCCGCGGACGGCGCCGTCGGCGGGCGCGTAGGCGGGGTCCATGGCGAAGGGGTCGGCGTGGGAGTTCCAGCCGGGGAGCGGGGAGTCGAAACGGCCCTGCAGGGCGCGGCGCACGTAGAGGAAGGCGGGCGCGCCGGGGCCGCCGTTCAGGTACTTGTACGTGCAGCCGACCGCGAAGTCCGCCCCGGTGGCATCGAGGTGGACGGGGAGCGCGCCTGCGCTGTGGCACAGGTCCCACACGGTGCGGGCCCCGGCCGCGCGGACGGCCGCGGTTACGGCGGGGAGGTCGTGGAGGCGGCCGGTGCGGTAGTCGACGTGGTTGACGAGGGCGACGGCGGTGCGGGGACCGGCTTCGCGGGCCATGTCCGCGGCGTCGACGACACGGATCCGGCAGCCGGTCATGCGGGCGGTGGAGCGGGCGATGTAGCCGTCGGTGGGGAAGGTGGCGGCGTCGACGAGCACTTCGTCCCGCGACCCGGTGTCCCTCAGGCGGATCGCCGCCACCACCGCCTTGAAGACGTTGACGCTCGTGGAGTCACCCGCGACGACCTGGCCGGGGGCGGCTCCGACCAAGCGGCCGATGCGGTCGCCGACGCGCTCCGGGGCCGTCCACCAGCCGGATTCCTCCCAGGACCGGATGCGCAGCCGCCCCCACTCGCGCCCGACGACGTCGGAAAGCCGTCCGGCGACGCCGCGCGGCAGGGCACCGAGGGAGTTCCCGTCCAGGTAGACGCAGTCATCCTCCAGGTCGAACTCGGCGCGCTTGGCGGCCAGTCCGTCGGCGGCGTCGAGCGCCGCGGCCTCCTTGGCCAGGGCCGCCTCAGACACGGCTGCGCGCCGTCCACAGCTCGGGGAACACGTTCTTCGTCGCCCGCTTCTCCAGCCAGGCGACGCCCGGCGAGCCGCCCGTGCCCACCTTCGCGCCCATGGCTCTGCGCGTGGCCACCAAGTGGTCGTTGCGCCAGCGCCAGACGAGCTCCGCGACCTCCGTCAGCGCCTCCCCCAGCCGGCACTCCGGGCTGCTCTGGTCCCCGGCGTATATGCGCTCCCAGACCACCTCGACCGCCGGGTCGGCGGCGTACCGCTCGGAGACGTCGCGGCCGAGGACGGACTCGGGTATCTCGTGGCCACGGCGCGCGAGATGGCGCAACACCTCGTCGTACAGGCTCGGTGCGTACAGCGCCTTCTCCAGCTCGGCGTGGATCTGCGGTGCGCCCTGGTGCGGCACGAGCATGGACGCGGACTTGTCGCCCAGGAGGAACTCCAGGCGGCGGTGCATGGCCGACTGGAAGCCTGAGGCGTCACCCAGGGCCGAGCGGAAGGCGTTGAACTGGGCCGGGGTGAGGTGGGCCAGCGGCTCCCACGAAGCATTGAGCGACATCAGCTCGTACGTGGACCGCTTCAGGGCGGCCATCGCCACCGGCAGGTCGTCGTCGCGCAGGGCACGCGCGGCGGTCTCCCACTCGTGCACGATGACCGTGAACCAGAGCTCCATCACCTGGGTGGTGACGAGGAAGGCCATCTCCCCGGGGTCCTCGGAGAGGGGCTCCTGAAGATTGCTGAGCACCGAGGCCCGCACGTAGTCCTCGTACGGGGTGGTGCCGGTGAAGTGCAGGTTGGGTGCGGTGTCCTGTGAGTCGGAAGTCATCATCGTCTCCCCTGCCGTCGCTCCCGGGATCGCCGGGCCACTGCGGCGATCATGCGGGCCGATGTGTGCTGACGGCAAGGGTCGTTATGAACATGGACCACGCTGCGGCCGGAACGGCTATGACCGGCCCGTCAGGGTTCTTACTGTCCCGGACGGGGACGACGCCGGACGGGGCGAGGGCGGGGGCCCATTCGACGCACATACCGCCGTTGGCTTCGCTGTAGCTGGACTTCTTCCATATGGCGCTCATGGGTGTACGCCTCCATAACGTGTCGAATAAGGGAGACGGAATCGTCGCGCGAAAGAGCATCGGTGCGCAGCAGCTCGTAGGCCGCCCGCGCCTCGGCAACCGCTTCCGCCGAGTCATCCACCCGCCCTCGCGTATACGTCTCTTCGTACAGGACGTGGGTTCCGTCCCGGGCAGTCACCACCGTAAAGGGCGCCCCCCCGCACCACGGTTCCGGCAGTGACCGGGAACACTTGCAGCGTGATGTGCGGTGACTCGGACTCGGCCACGAGGTGACGCAGCTGGGCCCTCATGACGCCCGCGCCACCCACAGTGGCCCACAGGGCAGGTTCGTAAAGGATCACCGACAGCGACAGGGGGTCGCTGCGCTCGAATACCTCGCGGCGCTGCATGCGCTTCTCGACACGCGCTTTGATCCAGTCTGCTGACTCTTGCCGATGAGCGGCCCGGAACACCGCTTCGGCATATTCCGGCGTTTGCAAGATGCCCGTTACACGCGTGGTGGAGTAGTCCCAGACGGCCCGCGCTTCACGCTCAAGCTCCAGATAGGGAATGAACCAGACGGGGTTACCCCAATCGGCCGCCCGCCGACGCATCCGCGTGTACACCCCCGGCGTGCCGAACACCCTGTCGCACTGCTCGGCGAACTGCGCGGAGGCGAGTTGCCGCCCCGTCTCGACCTTGCTGACGTAGGGCTGCCGGAAGTGCAGCTCTTCCGCCAGCTTCTCCTGCGACCACCCGCGAGCTTCGCGCGCGTGTTTGATCTCCTCGCCGAACGTCACGACGGGTGACTCGTACTCCTCGGCCATGCACCTAACCCCCGGCATTCCAAAGGTGTTTGGCATGCAAACTAGCCTTCTCAGCGGCACCACGAGGGTGGAATCTGAGCCTCACGGTTGATGCCCGCCCGTTCGGGGCGGGACACACGGAGGATCGAACAAGATGACGGTTGCTGTGCCGCACTCAAGCGGCCCGCCTCTCTGCCCGACACCGGAGGAGTGCCCGGTGTGCCGCATCTTCGCCCGCGCCATCAGGGGGGCCGAGAAACGCGGCGACGCGCGAGCCGTGGCCGACTACGGCGCAGCACGGGAAGAACACCAGGCCCGGTATCCCCACAAGCCCGAGAGGGCGGGAAGTAGCGCATGATCCACGGCGAGCACCTGGTCAGAGACCTCCGGCGCGACCATGGATTCGTCCCTATCGGGCGCACCAAGCGCAAGGGCGACCGGTGGACCGTTGTGCCGCTTCGGCTTCTCACCAGTGAAGCCGTGGACACCATCAAGGCTCAAGCCGGGATCAGCCCCGTCTGAGGCGTCCCACGGTAAGCCCACCGACCGGCCGGAGCGCCCCGCACAAGGCGGGGCGCTCCGGCCGGTCTTTCAGCTCAGCTCAGCGCAGCGCAACCCGCTCAGCCCAGGGTGTTGGCGGCCGTGGGCGAGCTGTCGCGGAGGAAGGTGGAGCAGCGCTCGTACTCCTCCTGCTCGCCGATCGCCTGTGCGGCGCGCGCGAGGGCGTGCAGCGCGCGCAGGAAGCCGCGGTTCGGCTCGTGCTCGAAGGGGACCGGGCCGTGGCCCTTCCAGCCGCTGCGGCGCAGTGCGTCGAGGCCGCGGTGGTAGCCGGTGCGGGCGTAGGCGTAGGACTCGACGACCCGGCCGGCCTCGAACGCCTCGTCGGCGAGCTGCGCCCACGCGAGCGAGGACGCCGGGTACTTCGCGGCGACCTCGGCGGGAGCCGCCCCGGAGGCGAGCAGCTCACGCGGCTCCGGGTCGTCGGGCAGGTGGGTCGGGGGCGGGCCCCCGAGCAGGTTCTCGTGAATGGACATGCGCTCCAGTCTGCCCTTCCCCTGCGCTTTGCGTTACCGGGCACCGGGGGCTTTTCGCGTTGCGGTCCGCCCGCTCACGCGTCCCCCGGGTCCAGCGGCGGCGAGGCCGTGCCGCAGTGGTAGGCGGCCTCCGGGTGGCAGGGCCGTTCGCCGGTGGGCTTGGGGGCGCGCAGGCACGTGGAGCGGACCGTGAACCAGGCCAGGAGCGCGCCCAGCACCAGGGAGCCCGCACACCAGTACATCGCCTTGCGGAAGGTGTCCCCGAACGCCTCGGGGTCGCGGTAGGCGTCGGGGCCCATGCCCACCAGCAGGGGCAGTGCGGCCACGGCGACCAGGCCCGCCGCGCGGGCGGCCGCGTTGTTGATGCCGCTGGCCAGGCCGGCGCGGGCCACGTCCACGGAGGCCAGGACCGTCGCGGTGAGCGGGGCGACGAGCGCGGTCATGCCCAGGCCGAGGACCACGAGCGGCGGCAGGAGGTCCGTCCAGTACGAGGCGCCGCGGTCGACGCGGACCATGAGGACCATGCCGACGGCGCACAGCAGCGACCCGGCCGTGAGGGGCAGGCGCGGGCCGATGCGCTGGGCGATCTCCCCGGAGCGGGCCGACAGCAGCAGCATCAGCACCGTCGTGGGCAGCAGGGCCGTGCCCGCCGCGAGCGCCGACCAGCCCAGCACGACCTGCAGCTGCAGCACGGAGAGGAAGAAGAAGCCGCTGAAGGCCGCGTAGACGAACACCGTCACCGCGTTGATCGACGAGAACAGGCGGATGGAGAAGATCTCCAGCGGCAGCATGGGATCGGGCCTGTGGGCCTCCACCCAGCAGAACGCGGCGCCGAGCAGGACGCCCGCGACCGCGGGGCCGATCACCCAGGCCGAGGCGCCCTTGTCGGGGGCGGCGATGAGCGCGTACGTCACCGCGCCGAGGGCGAGTGCGCCCAGGGCCGCACCGAGGACGTCGAACCGCCCGCCCGCGTCCGGGTCGCGCGTCTCCGGGACGTACTTCACGGCCACGGGCACGCACACCGCCGCCAGCGGCAGGTTGATCAGGAACACCCAGCGCCAGCCCGGGCCGTCCACCAGCCAGCCGCCGACGAACGGGCCGATCGCGGAGGCCACCCCGCCGAGCCCCGACCACGCGCCGACGGCCGCGGCCCGGTCCTGGGGGCGGAAGACGGCCTGGATGAGGGCGAGCGAGCCGGGGGTGAGCAGCGCGCCGCCGACGCCCTGCAGGGCGCGCGCCGCGATCAGCACCCCGGCGCTCGGGGCGATCCCGCACAGGAGCGAGGCCAGCGCGAACCACACCACGCCGATGACGAAGATCCGGCGCCGGCCGAAGCGGTCCCCCAGCGCACCGCCCAGCAGGATCAGGCCGGCGAGGGTGAGCATGTAGGCGTTGATCGTCCACTGCAGGCCGCCCAGGTCCGCGCCGAGGTCCCGGCCGATGTGCGGCAGGGCGACGTTGACGACGGTGCTGTCGAGCATGGCCATGCCCGAGCCGAGGACGGCCGTCAGCAGCACCGCGCGCCCCGTGGCGGTGCCCAGGCGCACCGCGGGCCCGTCGTCGGCCGCGGGGTCCCGGCCTGCCGCCGCGGCCTGCGCCGGGGACGGGGGTGAGGACGGGGACGAAGACGGGGGTGAGGGTGGGGGCGGCTCGGGGCCGGGGCCGGGCCCGCGCCCGGGTTCCGGTGCGGAGTCGCTCATGGCGCGATCATCCCCCGGCCCGGCGCGGGCGGCCACGCGAAGGGCCCTCACGGCCGCGCGAAGGCCCGCGCAGCCATGCCGAAGGGCCCGGCCCGCTCGGTGAGCGGGCCGGGCCCCTGGAAGCCGTACGGGCGGCCGTTGCTTCTGCTTGGTGCCGCTACTTCAGCTTGGTGCCCGTGGAGCGCAGGTCCGCGCACGCCTTGGTGACGCGCTCGGCCATGCTCGCCTCGGCCAGCTTGCCCCAGGTGCGCGGGTCGTAGGTCTTCTTGTCGCCGACCTCGCCGTCGACCTTCAGGACGCCGTCGTAGTTCTTGAACATGTGGGCCGCCACCGGACGGGTGAAGGCGTACTGGGTGTCGGTGTCGAGGTTCATCTTCACGACGCCGTTCTCCAGCGCGGTGCGGATCTCCTCCTCCGTGGAGCCGGAGCCGCCGTGGAAGACGAAGTCGAACGGGTCGGCCTTGCCGTGCTTGGCGGCGATGCCGTCCTGGAGGTCGCGGAGCAGCTCGGGGCGCAGCACGACGTTGCCCGGCTTGTAGACGCCGTGGACGTTGCCGAAGGAGGCGGCCAGCAGGTAGCGGCCCTTCTCGCCCAGGCCCAGCGCCTCGGCGGTGCGCTCCACGTCCGAGACGGTGGTGTAGAGGTCGTCGTTGATCTCGTGGGAGACGCCGTCCTCCTCGCCGCCGGTCGGGGTGATCTCGACCTCGAGGATGATCTTCGCCTTCACGGCCTCGGCGAGGAGCTCCTTCGCGATGGCGAGGTTCTCGTCGAGCTTCTCGGCGGAGCCGTCCCACATGTGGGACTGGAAGAGCGGGTTCTGACCGGCGGCGACGCGCTCCTGGGAGATCGCGAGCAGCGGGCGGACGTAGCCGTCCAGCTTGTCCTTCGGGCAGTGGTCGGTGTGCAGCGCGATGTTCACCGGGTACTTCTTGGCGACGACGTGCGCGAACTCGGCGAGCGCGACGGCGCCCGAGACCATGTCCTTGCTGTACTGACCGCCCAGGAACTCCGCACCGCCGGTGGAGATCTGGATGATGCCGTCGCTCTCCGCCTCGGCGAAACCGCGCAGCGCGGCGTGGAGGGTCTGCGTCGAGGTGACGTTGATGGCCGGGTAGGCGAACTTGCCTGCCTTCGCCCGGTCGAGCATCTCGTTGTAGACCTCGGGGGTTGCGATGGGCATCTGTCCGCTCCTTGTGATGTGCGGGTACGGGCGTGGTTCGGGGCCCTGACCTAGGGGGCGACGGTCATCGTCGCCCCCATACTCCCAGACTCCCCGAATTACTCCACATGAGGCTCACCACGCTCATATGAGCTCGGGCATGCGCAGGGGGTGCGGTTTCACGTGAAACCACACCCCCGGGCCTGAACGCCGCCAGGAAACAGCAGGTCAGGACAGATCCAGGTCCCCCAGCGAGTAGCCCGTCACATAGCGCAGGCCGGCGCCCTCGATCGCGGAAGCGGCCCCGCGGTCGACGATCGTCGCGACCGCGACGACCTCCGCGCCCGCCTCGCGCGCCGCCTCGACGGCGGTCAGCGGGGAGCCGCCGGTGGTCGAGGTGTCCTCGACGACCAGGACGCGGCGGCCCTTGATGTCCGGGCCCTCGATGCGGCGCTGCATGCCGTGGGTCTTCTGCGCCTTGCGGACGACGAAGGCGTCCAGCTTGCGGCCGCGCGCGGCGGCGGCGTGCAGCATCGACGTGGCCACCGGGTCGGCGCCCAGGGTGAGCCCGCCCACGGCGTCGAAGTCCAGGTCGGCCGTGGCGTCCAGCATGACCTGGCCGACCAGCGGCGCGGCCTCGGCGTCCAGGGTGATCCGGCGCAGGTCGATGTAGTAGTCGGCCTCCTTGCCGGAGGAGAGGGTCACCTTGCCGTGGACCACGGCCTTGTCCTTGATCTGCTGCAGCAGGGCGTCACGCGTGCTCATGCCCATGAGCTTAGGCCAGCGTCCGCCAGGTCCACGTCGTGGAGATCTCCAGCGGGTCGATCGGCGTGACGAGGCGGGGCAGGGTGTTCAGGCCGTTGGGCGGGCCGGACTGCGGCTCGACGCAGACGGCCGCCTCCTGCTCGTCGTAGACCACGACCCACTCGGTGCGGCTCGCCACCTTCAGCTCAAGGGCGCCGGGCCAGGTCAGGGTCACGTCGACGCCGTCGGGCATCCCGAAGCAGTCGTCCCAGGGGCCGGGGAGGGGGTCGATGCGGCGGCCGGTGGGGATGTGGTCGTCGCCGCGCTCCTCCTGCCAGCCGGGGGCGAAGTCGATCCGCACGTCCTCGCCGGTGCCGAGGTTCCGCAGGAACCAGGGGTGCCAGCCGGCCTGCGCCGGGAAGGAGTCGCTCGCCGCCTCCACGCCCATGGTGAGGGTGACGGCGTCGGGGGCCAGCTCGACCAGCTGCGTGACCCGGCCGGGGTACGGCCAGGGGGCGGCGAGGTCGTAGGTGAAGGCGGCGGAGGAGTCGTCCGCCCGGGCCGTACGCCAGGCCGTGTCCCGGCCGGTGCCGTGGATGGCGTGCGGCGGGTGGTTGACGGGCATCTGGTGCCGCTCGCCGCCGTTGCGGAACTGGCCCAGCTCGATCCGGCCGCACCACGGGACCATGGGGAAGCAGCCGTACTTGTCGCCCTGACGCAGGAGTTCCGTCCCGCCGATGCGGAGGCTGGTCAGGCGGCAGCCGTGTGCGGGATCCACGGTGAGCTCGGCGTCGCCGGCCTTGAGCCGGACCGGCTGCCCCGGCTGCCCCGGCCGGACGGGCTCGCTGAATCGTCCGGGCTGGTCACCGGCGTCGTCTGTGCGTACGTCATTCGTCACGGTTCCGACCCTATGGGCAACGGCCGCCGCGGGCATCCGCCGCCGCAGGCATCCGCCACCACGGGCATCCGGACCGGGCCGGGAGCAACCGTCCGCGGGCGCCCGACCGACCGTCAGCAGCCTGCAGGCAGCACGCCGTCAGCAGCCGTCGGCCGCCATCGGCAGCTTGCCGGCAGCCCGTTGTCAGCGGCCGTCGGCAGTCGCCGGCGCTGCGTCTACGGCCCGCCTACGGCCCGTCAGCGGCGGCGGCGCAGCACGCGGCCGACCACGACCGCTCCCGCCAGCGCCACGGCCGCGGCGGGGGCCGCCCACCGCAGGGCGGTCGCCGTCGCCGAGGCCGCCTCCGGTGCCGGGACGGGGGCGTAGCGGCCGCGCGGCGGCGCGTGGTCGACCTCCTCGGCGCTGCGGCCGATCATCGTGCGGCGGGCGTGCGCGGCCTCGGCCGGGGGCTCGTCGTCGTCCACGTCGTCCTCGTCGAGGTCGTCGTCGGCGAGGTCGTCCGCGAGGTCGTCCTCCGCCGACGGGTCGAGGGAGGGCGCCGGGACGGCCGTGTCGAAGACGCTGCCGCCCTCCAGCCGGGGGCCGCCGCCGGCCGCCTCCTCGGCGTCCTCGCGCAGCTCCTCCACCAGGGCCGCGGCGAAACGGTCCAGCAGCCGCCGTGCGGTCGTCTCCGCGGTCTTCTCGTCGAACTCCGCCAGCCGGCCGCCGGTGGTCACCGTCCCGGCGCACGTCAGCCGCGCGCCGCCGGGCGCCTCCGCCAGCCGGCCGCGCAGCGTCAGCGCCACCGTGCCGGTGCCGCGCACCTCGGCGCCCTCGCCGGAGAGCTCGTACGCGCCCTCCCGCTCGGTCAGCCGCAGATGGCCCCGGTAGGTGATGGTCGAGCCGCCTATGCGCAGCCGCAGCCGCCCGGCGACGGTCTCACCGGAGGCGTCGGCACTGTCCTGGTGCAGGCCGGGAACGCACCGGGCCACCCGCGCCGGGTCGGCGAGGACCCGGCGCACCGCCTCGACGGGGAACGGGACGAACACCTCATGCTCCATATCAAGCGAGCCTACCCACCAGGCCCCTCACCAGGGCCTCTCCGGACGGATTTTCGTGGAGACCGCCGTCCGGAGGGGCCGCGACCGGAAGCCGCCGGCCCCTCCGGCACCCGGGTTCAGTCGCCGACCGTGAAGCGCTCGCCGATGTGGTTCGCCTCCTCGATCTCGTCGACGAGGGCCACCGCGTAGTCCTCGGCGGAGATCCGCGACTTGCCGTTCCCGTCCACGACGAGGTCGTCCAGGGCCGTGCGGTACGTGCCCGTGCGCTCGCCCGGCTCGATGAGGCCCGCGGGGCTGAGGTTGGTCCAGCGCACGTCGGTGACGGTGCGGTAGTAGTCCAGGGCGTCACCGTGCGCGTGCATGATCTGCAGCAGGAACTCGGGCAGCCCCTCGGCGTCCCAGACCTGCTTGCCGTCCGGGGTGCGCAGCGAGCCCGCACCGCCGACGGCGATCAGCCGCGGCGCCTTGTCGCCGAGCGCGCGCACGCCGGCCACCAGCGACTTCGCCGCGGGCTCGATGGTCGCGACGTGCCCGGGGCCGTCGCCGCCGCCGACCGCGCTGACGAGGACGTCCTGGCCCTCGGCCACGGCCTGGACGGACGCGGGGTCGAGGACGTCACCGGTGGTGACGGTCAGGTTCTCGTGCTTCTCGGTGACCTTCGCGGGGTCGCGGACGACGGCCGTGACCTGGTGGCCGCGGTCGAGGGCCTCGCGCAGGACGCGGCTGCCGATGGTGCCGGTGGCGCCGAAGAGGGCGATCTTCGCCATGGGGTTCTTCTCCTCAAGTAGTGCAGTGCAAGGTCTGCTGAAGTGCAGTGCAAGGTCTGCTGAAGTGGGGGGGATCAGTACTGCTCTGTGGGTGTGTGGGGGGGGGAGGGGAGCAGCACCGGTGAAGTAGGGGGGATCAGTGCTGGTCGAGAGCCCGCGTGAGCCCGCGGGCGCTGGTCGTCGGGCCGCCGAGCCGCCGCAGCCCGCCGGACGTGTGCAGCAGCAGCGTCGGGAAGCTGTCGACGCCCAGCCGCCGGACCTCCCGGAACTCCGCCTCCGCCGCGCGCCGCGTGGCCGGGTCGGCGAAGGCTGCGGCGGCCGCGTCGGCGTCCACGCCGAGCCCGGACGCGACCGCCCGCACCGTCTCCGGGTCGGACAGGCTCCGCCCGTCCACGTACCAGGCGCGCTGCAGTGCACCCGCGAACTCCAGTGTCCGCTCGGGGGCCTGCTCGCGCAGCGCGGCGAGGGCCGTCGCGGCGGCGGCCGAGTCCAGGACGGCCGTGCCGTCGGCGAAGGCCTCGGCGTAGCCCGGGCCGAAGACCGCGCCGGTCAGCTCGCCGATCCGGGCGTCCGCCTGGGGGATGTAGGGATATGCGGACACCGGCTGCGCCCGCGGGCCGGTGAACAGCCCGCCGCTGAGCACCGTCAGCTCGATGCGGTCGGCATTCGCCTCCGCGAATTCCCGGATGGTGGGGCCGAAGCCGTAGCACCAGCCGCAATAGGCGTCGAAGGCGTACGTCAGCCGGTGCCGTGCGGCGGTGTCTTTCTGCCGTGCCATGTCCGTCCCTGCATTTCTCTCGGCCGCACTGCCTTGTGCGTGTGGCCCGCACTGTCTTGTGCGTTACGACCACGCTAAAGGCGTTTTTCGCCCATAAACAGGTAAGCTCGCGTCTCACCATGGTGAAAAAGCGACACGACATCATCGAGCTCGCCTACCAGGCCCCGCCCGGCACGCCCGCCGGCGTCGAGGTGATGCCGGTGGCCGAGCTGCGCACCCGCGCCCCCGAGGGCCTCCTGGGCACCCCGCAGCGGCTGGACTTCCACCAGATCGTCGTCGTCCGCTCCGGCGCGACCGCGCACACTGTGGACTTCACCGGCCACTGGCTCGAGGAGGGCTCGGTGCTGTGGGTGCGCCCCGGGCAGGTGCAGCAGTTCGGCGACCCGGAGCGGATCGAGGGCACGGTCGTCCTCGTCCAGCCCGGTTTCCTGCCGCCCGGCAGCCCCGTCGCGGCGGTGGCGGACGACCCCTTCCGACCGGTGGTGTGGCAGCCGGTCGGCCAGGACCGCGAGGCCGTCTTCTGCGCCGTGGGCCACCTCGAGGCGGACTTCCGCACGGGCGCCGGCCTGCCCGCCGACGTGCACACCGACGTCCTGCGCCACCTGCTGTCCGTGCTGGTGCTGCGGCTCGCACACCTGACGGCCCCCGCCGGCAGCAGGGTGCCCGCCCCGGGCGAGGCCTTCCTGCGCTTCCGGGCCGCGGTCGAGCGGGAGTTCGCCACCAGCCACCGGGTCGCCGACTACGCCCGGGCGCTCGGCTACTCCTCCCGGACCCTCTCCCGCGCGACGACGGCCGCTGCCGGGGTGGGCGCCAAGGAGTTCATCGACCGGCGGGTGATGCTGGAGGCCAAGCGGCTGCTCGCGCACAGCGGGCTGCCCGCGGCCCGGATCGCGGGCCGGATCGGCTTCGACGACGCGGCGAACTTCTCCAAGTTCTTCCAGCACCGGGAGGGGTGCTCACCGGGCGCCTTCCGCAGCCGCATGCGCGGCCCCGCGGCCTCGTAACTTCTCGGCCTCATAACCTCTCGGCTTCGCAGGCCCCTCACTCCCCTCACTCCCCGTACCGCGGATGCATCAGCGTCGACGGCCGCAGCCCCGCCTCGCGGCTGCGCTCGGCCGACCGCCCGGCCGCCGTCAGGCCCTCGCGGTCGAGGGAGAGCAGAGGGGGCCGCGCCGGGGGGAGCTGCAGCGGCAGCGGCTCCCGGGCAGCGAGCAGGAAGCTCCAGTCCTCGTCCTTGCCGCTGCGCGCAGGGACGCGGTCCGGGCCGCCGGGGAAGCCGTTGCCCTCGACCCGGTAGGCCCTGCTGTACAGCCCGAGCGAGCGGATCGTCGCATCGACCGTCCAGAAGACGCGGGGGCGGGAGCCGAGCGTGCCGGCGTGGACGGCGAGCCGCCCGCCGGGGGCCAGCCACCGCTCCACCAGGCCGTAGAACTCCTGGGAGTAGAGCTTGGTGCTGGGGGTGATGCCGGGGTCGGGGAGGTCGGAGACGATCACGTCGAAGGAGGCCTCGCCGGGCGGGAGGGAGCGCAGCCACTCGAAGGCGTCGCCCGTGACGAGCCGCACCCGCGGATCGCGGTAGGCGGCGTGGTTGAGGGCGACGAGGTCGGGATCGGTGCGGGCCAGGCGCAGCACCGTCGCATCGACTTCCACGACGGTCACCGAGGCGACGTCCCCGTAGCGCAGCATCTCGCGGACGGCGAGGCCGTCGCCGCCGCCGAGGACGAGGATCCTGCCGTGCGGGCCGTGCATCGCGGGGTGGACGAGGGCTTCGTGGTAGCGGAATTCGTCGTCGCTGTTGACCCTGAGGCGGCCGTCGAGGAAGAGGGAGAGCGGTTTGCCGCTCGCGCCGCCGCCGGTGAGGACGACCTCCTGGACCCCGGACTGGACGGCCACGCGGACGTCGCCGCCGTAGACGGCGTGGCGCGCGGCCCGCTCGAAGGGGCCGCTGAGGGCCGAGCAGGTGGCGAGGAGCGTGAGGACGAGGCCGTTGGCGGCGACGAGCGCCCAGCGGGTGCGGACGCTCAGGTCGCCGCGGAAGAGCCACAGGACGAGGGCGCCGCCCGCGACGGCGTTGACGCCGCCGGTCAGCAGGGCGCCCGTCAACTGCCCGAGCACGGGCAGGAGGAGGAAGGGGAAGGCCAGGCCGCCGACGAGGGCGCCCACGTAGTCGGCGGCGAAGAGGTCGGCCACGGCGCCGCCCGCGTCCTGGCGGCGGATGCGCTGGATGAGGGTCATCAGCAGGGGCACTTCGGCGCCGATGAGCACGCCGATGGCGAGGGAGAAGCCGACCAGGGCCGGCCGCGCCTGACCGAACCAGGCGAAGCAGGCGTAGAGCGCCATGGCCGACAGGCCGCCTATGAGTGCCAGCGCGGCCTCGACGGCGGCGAAGCCCAGGGCGGCGCGCCTGCGCAGGCGCTTGGCGAGCAGCGAGCCGATGCCCATCGCGAAGACCATGACGGACAGCACGACGGACGCCTGGGTGACGGAGTCGCCGATGAGATACGAGGCCAGCGCGACCAGCTCCAGCTCGTACACCAGCCCGCAGGCGGCGCAGACGAAGACGGTGGTCAGCACCACGAAGCGGCCGAGCCCGGCCGTCACCGGCAGCCGCGCCGGTACCGGGCGGTAGATCATGTTGCGAACGCTACGTTACGAAACGGCAACCCTTTGTCACCCACAAGGGTCTATTACGAGAGAGCCGCCGCCGTCCGTGCCCCCACTCTCGTCCGCGTCGCGACCAGCCGCCCCTCCTGGGGATAGGCGTGCCAGGTGCGCCAGCTGACCTGGCCGTCGCACCGCTGCGCGAGCAGCGCGGTGAAGGCGTGCGGGCTGCCCGGGAAGGTGCCGGCCAGGCCGTAGGGGTGTTCCGCGACCAGGGCGAGGAGCTCCTGCGCACGGCCCGCGAAGGAGCCCTGCGAGAGCGTTTCTATCCGGGCCGCGAACTCGTACTCCCAGGCCCCGATGCGCTTGGCGACCCCCAGCGGCAGCGGGGTGGCGCTGCCCGGCAGGCAGGCGACCGTCTCCGAGCAGACGCCGTCGTCCTCCTCCAGCAGGACCTGGTGGGAGGCGCCCAGCAGACGCAGCTGCACCTGGGAGCCGGCGAGCTGCAGATCGAGCACGGCCAGCGCCGGGAGGGGGTCCTTGCCCAGGCACCAGGCGAGGTCGGCGGCACGGGTGTCGGTGTAGGTGGTCTTGAGGGTGGTGAGCATGGGTCGGCTCCGCAAGCACGCAGTGGAGGGTGGGCCGGCCCGCCGGGGAGGACCAGAGTCTTCGGACGAGGACCAGAGTCTTCGAGTGCGCCGGCTCATGCCCACATATGAGCTGTTTCCGTGGGTCCGGGGACGGTGATTACGGGATTCCCCGCAGCCTCCGACGGAGCCTGCCGGGGAGTCGTCGTCCCGACACGTGTCCCTGAATGAGAGGGAATCATGAAATGAGCAGCGCCCACAGCGTTTTTACCCATCTCATCGTGCTTTCCATCCACGCGAGGGCCGAGCAGTTCAACTGTTCAGAATCTTTGCGGTCCGGCGGGCTCGGCAGAACCCGCCGGATGCATATGCGATCAAGCATGGGACGGCCGCAAATCCGCGGGCCGGGCGGGTTCAGGCCGCGTTCACCAGCTTCTCCACGGCCGAAATCACCGAATCCTCACGCTTGCAGAACGAGAAACGCACGAGATAGGACGGCGCATCGGGGCGCAGATTGAAGGCGGCCGTGGGAATGGCCACCACCCCGGCGCGCGTCGGGAGTTCACGGCAGAATCGCACGCCGTCCGAGTACCCCCACGCGCGGATGTCCGCCTGGAGGAAATACCCCGCCTCCGCGCGATAGGGGCGCAATCCGGCGCTCGCCAGCCCCCGGCTCAGCAGGTCGCGATTGCGCTGCAGAGTGCGCCGTAGCTCCGCCGCCCACTCCTCCACGCCGCCCAGCATCCGCGCGAGCGCCTCCTGGTAGGGCGTGCCGGAGGCGTACGTGAGGAACTGCTTGGCGGCGCCGACCGCCCGGACGAGCTCCGCCGGCCCGCACACCCAGCCGACCTTCCAGCCGGTCACGTTGAACGTCTTGCCCGCCGACGAGATGGTCAGCGTACGCTCGCGCATCCCCTCCAGCGCGGCGATCGTCCCGTGCCGCACGCCGTCGTAGACGAGGTGCTCGTACACCTCGTCCGTCACCACCGTCAGCCCGTGCTCGCGGCACAGCGCCGCGATGACCCCGAGCTCCCGGGCGGTGAAGACCTTCCCCGTCGGATTGTGCGGGCTGTTGAGCATCAGCACGCGGGTGCGCGGGGTGACGGCGGCCCGCAGCGCGTCCGCGTCCAGCACGAAGGTGTCGCCCTGTTCGGCGAGCGGGACCCCGACGACCTTCGCGCCGGCGAAGCGGGCGCCCGCCGGATAGGCGTCGTAGCAGGGGTCGAAGGCCAGCACCTCGTCGCCCGGGTCGCACAGCGCGAGCAGCGCCGAGGCGAGGGCCTCCGTCGCCCCCGTCGTCACCAGCACCTCGTCCTGCGGGTCGTACTCCAGCCCGTAGCGCCGGGACTGGTGCGCCGCGACCGCCTCGCGCAGCACGGGGAAACCGGCGGCCGGCGGGTACTGGTTGCTGCCCGCCAGGACCGCCGCCGAGACCTCCTTCAGCAGGCCGGGCGGAGACGGCAGCTCCGGCACGCCCTGGCCGAGATTGACCGCCCCCGTGCGCCGCGCGAGCTCCGTCATCTCCGTGAAGACCGAGGTGCCGAGGCCCTGCACCCGGGCGGCCGGGCTCCAGTCCTTGTTCATGCGATCCCGCTTCCCTGTCGGTTCCTGAGCCGGCCTCACGATATGCAGGCGGGTGCACGCGGGCACAGGGCACGCCACGGGGGCCGCACCCGCTCACACCCGCCACAGCACACGGTGCGGCGCGGACCGCGCAGACACTCCGCGCTGCCCGCCGAGCGGGTGGAAGGCGCACCGCTTACGGGCGCTCCCGCTCGCGCGCGCGCGACGGGCGCCGCAAGGTCGAGGTGCCGACAAGGCCCAGTCACAGGTGCCGCCGAGGCCCGGTCACGGGTGCCGAGAAGGCCCAGAAGCCGAGGCCGAGAGGCCGAGGATGCCGGAGGTCCCCCCGTGTCAGCCGACACCGCCGTGCCCGTCCGGGCGCCGGAGCCGCGCCCCGCGTCCGGCAACGCCCGCGTCCGCCGTGCCGAGCGGGCGCGGGCCGCCCTGCGCAGGGCGGCGCCCGCCCTCGCGTTCTACGCGGCGGCCCGGCTGACCGGCATGGCGACGATGGCCGCCTGGGCCTGGTGGATCGGCCGCCACCCGCGCACGCTGCTCGGCCACTCCTGGGACGGCATCTGGTACGCCGGCATCGCCCGGCACGGCTACGGCCTGATCCTCCCCTCGCCCACCACCCGCGGCGTCGTCTTCAACGACCTCGCGTTCTTCCCGCTCTTCCCCGGCCTGGTGCGGGCCGTCTCCACCGTCACCCCGCTCAGCGTCGTCGGCGCGGGCCTGTTCGTCGCCTGGCTGTCGGCCGTGCTCGCCGCCTGGGGCATCTACGCGCTCGGCGAGCGCCTGTACGGGCGCACGACGGCGACGCTCCTCGTCGTGCTGTGGGGGCTGCTGCCGCACGCGATCGTGCAGTCCATGGCCTACACCGAGCCGCTGATGACCGCGTTCGCGGCGTGGGCGCTCTACGCGCTGATCACCGGACGGCCGCTGTGGGCCGGAGCGCTCTCCCTGCTCGCCGGGCTCTCCCGGCCCAACGGCATCGCGGTGGCCGCGGCCGTCGTCTGCGTCACCGCGCACACCCTGTGGCGGCAGCCGGAGGCCCGCAGGAACCCGCGGGTGTGGACGGGCGCCGCCCTCGCCCCGCTCGGCTGGACCGGCTACGTCGTCTGGGCCGGATACCGCTCCGGCAACGGCCTGTTCGGCTACTTCGAAGTGCAGCGGCTGTGGGGCTCGCGGTTCGACTTCGGGCGGGACGCGCTGCGGTTCGTCCGGCACCTGATCACCGGGCGGGACTCCATGGCCTACTACATGACCGTGGCCGTCATCGCCGTCGCGCTCGTCGCGCTGGCCCTGCTGCTCCTGGAGCCCCCGCGGCCGCACGCGGCGCTGCTGGTCTACACGCTCGTGCTCGTCGTCATCGCGGTCGGCGGATCGAGCTACTTCGCGTCCAAGCCGCGGTTCCTGATGCCGGCGTTCCCCCTGCTGCTCCCGGCGGCCCTGGCACTGACGCGCGCGCGGCGCCGCACCCTTCTGACGACGGTCACGGCCATGGCCGGGCTGTCGTTCTTCTACGGGACGTACCTGCTGACGGTGGCGCGGATGCCGATGTGAGGGCGGCGGTGCCGCGGGGCTGCGGCCGGCTCTGCACCGCCGGGCACCCCGGTGGGGGTCGCGCGCCGTCGCGGCGCAGCCCGGCGGTGCCGACCGGCGTCAGCCGAAGAACCCTCCGGCGTGGGGCGCCGCAAAAGCCACGGGCCCCCGCCGGGAGGCGATCACGCGGACGTGGGGTGCGGCGGCTCGTCGTCCGGCTTGTCGTCGCCCGACTCCGCGTCCGCCTCCAGGCCCAGCTGCTCGACGAGCCACTTGTCGAACTCGATGGACGCGCGGACCCAGCTGACCGTGCTGGAGACGAAGTGCTCCAGGGACACGCCCACGCCGATCAGCATCTGCGCCTCGCCGATCAGGCGGACCGTGCCGTCGTCGTTGGTGTGGGTGTAGACCTTCGGCCACAGCGTGCGGCGGTTCCAGTCGTCGACGGCCTCCAGCAGGCGGGCCTTCTCGTCGATGGCGTGCGGGCGGTCGTAGAACGTCCGCACGGAGAAGACCTGCTGCTCCTCCTCGCCCCGGAACATGAAGTACGTGCGGAACTGCTCCCACGGGGCGGCGAGGTCACCCTCGTCGTCCACGACGTACTTCAGCTCCATCTGGTCGAGGAGCTGCTTGACCAGGTCCTGGTCGGGGATGACGGGGCCGGTCGGGCCCGCCTCAGGCTGCGGTTCGGGCTGTCCCCCGAAATTCGGGATCGAGGACGGGTCGATGCTCACCGTGTTATTCCCTTCGTACGGTCTCACGCCATCCTCCCCCATCCCGGGCGGGGGCTGGCAACCCCCGCCCGGACGGATGTCACGGCGTCTTCGCGAGCTCCTCCGCCCCCACCGGGACCACCGTCAGCCCGTCACCGTCCGCGGCGATGCCGACCCGCACCGTGTCCCCGTCGTGGACCTCCCCGCCGAGGATGGCCTTGGCGAGCCGGTCGCCGATGGCCGTCTGGACCAGGCGGCGCAGCGGCCGGGCGCCGTAGGCGAGGTCGGGCGCGGCGCCGTCCGGGGCGGACGGGTCGTGGCCGAGGGTGGCGAGCCAGCGCATGGCCCCGGGCGTGACGTCGAGCACGAGCCGGCGGTCGGCGAGGCGGCGCTGGAGGTGGCCGATCTGGAGGGCGGCGATGCGCTCCAGCTGGTCCACGCCGAGGGGGTGGAAGACCACCAGGTCGTCGAGGCGGTTGAGGAACTCGGGCCGGAAGGAGGCCCGTACGGTCTCCAGGACCTTCTCCCGCTTCTGGTCCTCCTTGAGCAGGGGGTCCACCAGATAGGTGGATCCAAGGTTGGAGGTGAGGATGAGGATGGTGTTGCGGAAGTCGACGGTGCGGCCCTGGCCGTCGGTGAGGCGCCCGTCGTCCAGCACCTGCAGGAGGATGTCGAAGACCTCGTGGTGGGCCTTCTCGACCTCGTCCAGCAGGACGACGCTGTACGGGCGGCGGCGGACGGCCTCGGTGAGCTGCCCGCCCTCCTCGTAGCCGACGTAGCCGGGGGGCGCGCCGACCAGACGGGCGACCGAGTGCTTCTCGCTGTACTCGCTCATGTCGATGCGGACCATGGCCCGCTCGTCGTCGAAGAGGAAGTCGGCGAGGGCCTTGGCCAGCTCGGTCTTGCCGACGCCGGTCGGGCCGAGGAAGAGGAACGAGCCGGTCGGCCGGTCGGGGTCGGCGACGCCGGCGCGCGAGCGGCGCACCGCGTCGGAGACGGCCTGCACGGCCTCGGCCTGGCCGATGAGCCGCTTGCCCAGCTCCTCCTCCATGCGCAGCAGCTTCTGCGATTCGCCCTCCAGCAGACGGCCGGCCGGGATGCCGGTCCAGGAGGCGACGACGTCGGCGATGTCGTCCGGGCCGACCTCCTCCTTGACCATGAGGTCCTTCGCGGCGGCATCCTGCTCGGCCTCCGCCTCGGCCTCGGCCGCCGCCTCCAGCTCGCGCTCCAGGCCGGGGATCTCCCCGTAGAGCAGCTTGGAGGCGGTGTCGAAGTCGCCGTCGCGCTGGGCGCGCTCCGCCTGGCCGCGCAGCTCGTCCAGGCGCTCCTTGAGCTCGCCCACCCGGTTCAGGGACTGCTTCTCGCGCTCCCAGCGGGCGGTCAGGCCGCGCAGCTCCTCCTCCTTGTCGGCGAGGTCGCGGCGCAGCTTCTCCAGGCGCTGCTTGCTGGCCTCGTCCGACTCCTTGGACAGGGCGAGCTCCTCCATCTTCAGCCGGTCCACGGCGCGCTGGAGCTCGTCGATCTCGACGGGCGAGGAGTCGATCTCCATGCGCAGCCGGGAGGCCGCCTCGTCGACGAGGTCGATGGCCTTGTCGGGCAGGAAGCGGGAGGTGATGTAGCGGTCGGAGAGGGTGGCGGCGGCGACCAGGGCGGAGTCGGCGATCTGGACCTTGTGGTGGGCCTCGTAGCGGCCCTTCAGCCCGCGCAGGATCGCGATCGAGTCCTCGACGGAGGGCTCGGCGACCAGCACCTGCTGGAAGCGGCGCTCCAGGGCCGGGTCCTTCTCGATCCGCTCGCGGTACTCGTCCAGCGTCGTCGCGCCGACCATGCGCAGCTCGCCACGGGCCAGCATGGGCTTGAGCATGTTGCCCGCGTCCATGGCGGAGTCGCCGCCGGCGCCGGCCCCCACGACGGTGTGCAGCTCGTCGATGAAGGTGATGATCTGGCCCTCGCTGGCCTTGATCTCGGCCAGGACGGTCTTCAGCCGCTCCTCGAACTCGCCCCGGTACTTCGCGCCGGCCACCATCGCGCCCAGGTCGAGGGAGACCAGGCGCTTGTTGCGCAGCGACTCGGGGACGTCGCCCTTCACTATCCGCTGCGCGAGGCCCTCGACGACGGCCGTCTTGCCGACGCCGGGCTCGCCGATGAGGACGGGGTTGTTCTTCGTACGGCGCGAGAGGACCTGCACCACGCGGCGGATCTCGGTGTCCCGCCCGATGACGGGGTCGAGCCGGCCCTCGCGGGCGGCCGCGGTCAGATCCGCACCGAACTTCTCCAGGGCCTTGTACGTGCCCTCCGGATCGGCAGTGGTCACTCGCTGCCCGCCCCTCGCGGTCTCGAACGCATCCAGCAGACGCCGTGCGGAGGCGCCCTGCTGATCCAGCAGCTCGCCGGTGCGGCCGCCCTTGGCGGCGAGGCCGATCAGCAGGTGCTCGGTGGAAATGTAGGTGTCGCCCAGCTCGCGGGCGCGCTGCGACGCGTCGGCGATGACGGCGAGCAGCTCGCGGCTGGGCTGCGGCGGCGCGACGGTCGCGCCCCGCACGCTCGGCTCCGCCGCCAGCAGCCGCTCGGCGCCCGACCGCAGCGCGGCGGCATCGGCCTCGACGGCGGCCAGCAGGTCCATGATGTTCTCGTTGTCCTGCCCGGCGAGCAGCGCCAGCAGCAGGTGCACGGGCGTCATATCGGCATGCCCGGCCGACACGGCCCGCTCACTGGCCCCGCTCAGCGCCTCCCGGCTCCTGTTGGTCAGCTCGGCATCCACGACGGTGCGCTCCTCCTTGTCTCGGCGGCCTTGTCCCG
Organism: Streptomyces roseifaciens; assembly: GCF_001445655.1. NCBI lineage: Bacteria > Bacillati > Actinomycetota > Actinomycetes > Kitasatosporales > Streptomycetaceae > Streptomyces > Streptomyces roseifaciens. Next base: position 221,350 of record NZ_LNBE01000006.1, on the reverse strand, counting down.
GTGGCCTTGCCTCGACGGCCAGCCACCCTGCCTAGGGCAACATGCGATAAGTTGAGCCTATTCCACTCAACCTTCGGCGCGCCAGCGCCACCGGGCACGGACCCGGCCGAATCCGGCCGGGCGGGCCCTTCCCGGACCACTACCCATGGTCCGCCCGGGAGGGGCGACGCGCCGCTCCGCGGCCGGACGGCTGCGGGGACACAGAGCCTCGCAGGGGTGTTCGGCGACCGCCCTTCCAGGCGCATGTTCCCGGACCTCTCACCGCCTCCGCGGCGGGCCGACAAGACTCATACCCGTGCAGAACGACATCCTGCTGGAGCTCTTCCTGGACCCGCTCGGGCCATAAAGGACTGACCATGCCGGGGGCAGCCGGCAGCCCGCCGGACCACGTGATCCCCGACGCCACGTTCGCGCCGCACGAGAAACGCCTCTTCCGGGGCGCCCCGTCCGCGGAGGGCTACGCCGAAAGCCGCTCCGTGGCGTACGGGAGACTCCTCCCCCTTCCCCCTCCCTTCGCCTTCGACCTGGAGACGTCCGAGCTCGCCTGAGCGGCACACAGGCGCGCGACTACGCTTCCCGTATGGCCCACGATCTGCGCAATCTCGACGCCGCCTATGTCGACTTCTGGCGGGAGCGGCACATCTGCACCCTCACCACCACGCGCCCCGACGGCAGCCCGCACCTCGTGCCCGTCGGCGTGACCTTCGACCACGAGGCCGGGATCGCGCGGGTGATCACCAACAAGAACAGCCGCAAGGTCGCCAACATCCTCGCCGCCGGGCCCGACGGTGCACGGGTCGCGGTGTGCCAGATCGGCGAGCGGAAGTGGGCCACGCTGGAGGGGCGCGCCGTCGTCCGCACGGAGGCCGACGCGATCGCCGACGCCGTCAACCGCTACGCCGAGCGGTACGGGCGGATGCCCTCGCCCAACCCCGACCGCGTCCTCGTCGAGATCACCGTCACGAAGGCGCTGGGGCTGGTGGCGTCCGGCGGTGCGTGACCGGGGAGGCCTGCCTCTCGGAGACGACCATCGAGTGCAACGTGTTCGGCGTCGGCGGCATCATGGGGAGGACCCGGACGGCCCGCACTCCCCGGAGGTGCCGCCCCCGCTACGGGCGTCGCACCTCGTACTGGAAGCACCCGTACTCCAGCGCCCGTACGTGCACCAGCGCCACCTCCGGATCGGCGAACGCCTCCTCGAATGCCCGCTCGAAGCCGGGCTCCGCGTCCTCGGGGATCTCGAAGAGGCGGCCCCCCACGATGTGCCCCTCCGCGTTGTAGCGGCGGATCGTACGCAGCGCCCCCGGCCGGGCGAAGGGCTGACGCCCGGCCTCCTGCGGCCCCCCGCACTCCTCGGCGTGGATGAACACCGGCCCCACCTCTTCGTACGCCCCGGGCGCGGCGCCCGTCGCCGTGGCCCAGCGGCGCAGTGGCGCGTAGGAGACGAGTGCGACCCGCTCGCCCGGCTCGATGGACCGCAGGCAGCAGCGCAGCGGGCTGCCCACGCACTCCAGGGGCACGCCGTCCTCGCGTGCGGTGTACGGCTGCAGCGGCCGCCCGGAGTCGTCGACGGCCCGGAGCTCGTCGAGTGCGGCGGCGGGGATGGGGAGGGGGGTGAATGCAGTCATGCGTCCAGCGTCCGCGGCCCGCGCCGACGCCGCTGGCGGAATTCGGCCGCGGAGCCAACGCCGCGGCGTTAAAACGGCGCAACTGACCACATCCCCCGGGTAATCCCGCCCTGATCGCCGCATACGCTCCATACGTGGACGTCAACGAATACCGGATCGTCGTCAGCAAGGCCGAGTGGGTGGGGATGGCCCTCATGACCCTCTGCGGCATCCTCTGCCTGCTCTGGGTGACCTTCGGCCTCGGCTGGGCGCACTACCTCGGCCACTGGGACGGCAGCGTCCGTCAGGGCAGCGTCGCCAACTACCCGAGCCCCGACCTCATGCTCGCCTTCGGGATCCTGATGCTCAGCCTCACCCCCTTCTCCGCCCTCGCCTTCGTCTGGCGCACCTGGACCACGCCCGACGGCGTCCGCACCCGCGGCATCTTCCGCCGCCGCTTCATCCCCTGGCAGGACATCGCCTCCGTCGACGTCACCAAGCACGGCGGCTACAGCCCGCACCCCTACTACCACCTGCAGGTCCGGCTCCGCAGTGGCCGGCGGCTGTGCCTCCCCGGCCTCCAGGACCGCTTCGAGGACACCCTCACCGCGCCCCGCACCGAGATCGTCTCCCGCTGGAAGGCCGCGCACGTCGCCGCCGAGTGGCAGGAGGCTTCATGACCGCCCCGCTCCCCCGCACCATCCGGGCCGTCAGCACGGAGCGGCTCCTGCTCCTGGAGGAGGAGGCCGCGGCGCTCGGCTTCAGCCAGCGGCTGCCCGTCGAGTGGGTACGCGAACACGCCGCGGCGTCGGCGACGCACCACCTGTTCCCCCTGTTCGTCCACGAGCTCCGGCACCGGCCCGAGGTGTCGCCCCAGTGGCGGTGTCACCTGCTGCTCACCGTCGTGACCGGGGAGGAGATCGTGAGCCTGCTCGACGTCCGGCCGGAGTCGTTCCAGGCCCTGCCGGAGACCCTGGACCCCGCGGCCAAGACGGACGTCCACCGCCGCATGCAACGCGCCCGCACTCAGAGCGCGTATCAGGTCGCGGAGTGACCCCGGAGGGGTCCTGGTGGCCCCGGAAGGGGTCGTAGCAACCGCCGCACTCGCAAATGCGATCGAGCGATCCGCGCCGTCGTCGACTTGGCGTTATCCGGACCTGTACGCCCGCCCGGCGCACCGCGATGGTGGGACAGTTCGCCCGCCGGCCCTGACGTTACGTCAGGTGCGCTGCCACACCGCGAGAGAGAGGGAGTCCTGCACATGCCTCTGATCCCGGTACGTCCTGGCATCTACAAGATCCACGCCCACATCATCGGCCCGACCTCCCTGGTGACGGCCACCGAGCACGCCCTCAAGCACGGCGCGCCCGTCATCACCGACCGCATGAACCCGCTCCCGATCGAGCAGGACTGGATCATCGAGCCCGTCGAGCCCATCCCGGGGTCGCCGTACGTGATCCACCTCGCCCATCACGAGGCGGCCGGCCTCGTGATCCCGGAGGGGAAGCTCTACGTCAACTCCGTCCCGCGCGGCGAGTGGGAGAAGTTCGTCTTCGAGCGGGTCATCGGCGGGGTCAAGATCCTGTCGGAGAAGCAGCAGCACGCCTGGCGCTCCGGCCACCGCGGTGCGCAGATCACGCTCGTCGAGCCGAAGCCGGAGTTCCAGGAGACCTTCACCCTGGAGTTCGTGAGCCCGCTCAACGAGGAGTAGGACCGATTACGCGCGGGGCGGCCGGGCCTGTCCGCCCGGCCGCCCCGCCGCCCTGTCACTCACCCGCACGCCGTCGCTCACCCGCACGCCGCGATGATCTCCTCCATGTCCTCCACCGCCGCGTGGACGCCCTCGGTGAGCATCACGCCCGCCGGGTTCAGCATGATCTCGTCGACGCCGCTGCCGCGGTACTCGGCCAGGCGCTCCGCTATCTCCTGCGGGGTGCCGGTGACGACCACGGAGTGGTCCAGGAGGGCCGTGGCCGTTGCGGAAGCGTCCGCCGGGCCGGCCGGGCCGACAGAGCCGACAGGGACGCCCGCGCGGCGGAGCATGTCGGCGTAGTGCGGGCCCTTGAGGTGTTCGCCGGCTCCGGCGAGGGCCGTGCGGCGGAGGTCGCGGCCGGGGCGGGCCACCGCGACGTGCACGGCCGTGGCGACGCGGGGACGCGCCGGGCGGCCCGCGGCGTCGGCGCCCTCCTGCAGCGCGGGGACGAGCACGTCCCGTACGTACGCGGGCGGCGTCATCCAGGTGATCGCGACGTCGGCGACCTCCCCGGCGGTGCGGGCCATGCCCGGCCGCAGCACGCCCGCCCCGACCTCCACCGGCTCGTGGTCCAGCGGCAGCAGCCTCGCGTCGAGGTGGTGGTACGGCCCGTCGTGGTCGACGGCCTCGCCGTCCAGCAGGGCCCGTACGGAGGTGAGGTAGTCGCGGACGGCCGTGCGCGGGCTCTTGTACGGGCTGCCGGTCAGGGCGGCCACGAAGTCGGGGGTGCCGATGCCGAACCCGGCCACCACCGGCCGCCCGGTGAGCAGCGCCAGCGAACGGGCCTGGTGCGCCGCCTCGTACGGGTGGCGCAGCGGCATCACGCCGACGCTCGTCCCGACGGACACGTCGCCGTACCCGGCTCCGGCGAGGTACGCCAGCACCTGGTGCGGCTCGGCCTTGAAGGACTGGCACAGCCACAGGCGCCGGGCGCCGGAGCGCTGCACGAGCGCGGCGAAGGGGGCCACCAGCTCCGGGTGGTCCGGCTGGAGGGGGTAGAGGACCGCCGGGGGCGTGTTCCGGTCCGGGCTCGTGCTCACCGGGTCGTTCCTTCCTGATCATCGTCGATCGTGGCCGTCAGGGTGCGGGAAGGCTGCAGGAAGCCGGCCGCCGCTTCGGCCACTTGGGAATGGGTCACGGCGCCCAGCACCTCCGCGTACGCCGGCAGCCAGTCCACGTCCATGCCCCTCGCCGCGAATCCGGCGAGGGCGCTCGCCTCCTCCGCCCGCGTCGCGAGGGCGAAGCGGGTGAACCCGGCGGCGTAGCGGCGGACGCGCTCGGTCTCGCGGGGCGTGGGGCCGTCGTCGGCGAGTTCCCGCAGGACGTCCGTGACCTCGGCCGCCATGCGGTCCGCCGTGCCCGGGGCGCCCGCGCACTCGATCTCCAGCCAGCTGCCCGCGGCGTTCTCGCGGAGGTCGGCGGAGACGGCGTAGGCCAGCGCGTGCCGCTCGCGCAGCCGCTGCGTGAGCCGGGAGGAGGAGTGGCCGCCGAGGACGAGCCGGGCGAGGTGGAGGGCGGCGTGGCCGGGGTCGGCGGACGGCACGGCCGGGCCTGCCGTCAGGAGGAGGGCCTGCCCGGCGCCGGGGTGGTGCAGGGCCAGCCGGCCGGGCGCGGGCTCCGCGCGCCGGAAGGGCGGCAGGGCCAGGCCGGACGGGCCGCCGGCCCACGGGCCGAGGTGCTCGGTGACCAGCTGCAGGACGTGGCCGGGGGCCGCGCCCGTCATCACCAGGAGCACCGATCCCGCCGGGACCACGGCGCACCGGTGCAGGGCGTACAGCTCGTCCGCCGTCACCGGTGACGGGGGCGAGGGCTCGGCCGCCAGCGGGTGCGGGCCGAAGGCGTGGGTCAGGACGGCGCGGCGCAGGGCGGTGCGGGGGCCGGCCGGGCGCGCGGCCGGGGCGGCGGACGGGCCGGCGGAGGAGGGCAGGTCGCGGTAGGCCGGGCGGACGAGGAGGTCTCCCAGGAGTTCCAGCATCCCCTCCAGCCCCTCGGACAGCACGCTCGCCGACAGCAGCAGCTGCTCCACGGTGACGACCGTGGACAGTTCCGCGCCGAGGTCCGCCGTCCGGTCGGCGACGGCCTGCCGGTCGCGGGTCGTGCTGCCGGTGCCCAGGCGGGCGGCGAGCAGCTCGCGTACGGACGCCTCGCGCGGGTCCGACAGGGCGTACGGGACGACGAGCCGGATCTCGGCCAGGGGCGCGCCGGGGGCCTCGACGACGACCACTTGCAGGCCGTTGCCGAGCACGCTGCGGGCCGAGGGCCGCTTCACTGGGTGCCTCCTACGAGTTCGGTCACGCCGTACGGTGCGGTGAGGAGCCTGCGGGCGGCGGCAGCCACATCCGCCGGAGTCACGCGGGCCAGCTGCTCCGGCAGCGCGTCCGGACCGTTGCCCGGACCGCTGTCCCCGGGGAACAGCAGGGCGGCCCGGCCGTGGGCGACCGCCCGGGCCGTGAGGGAGTCCGCGTTGCGGTGGCAGTTCACCAGCAACGCGTTGACGGCGCGCCGGTGTTCGACGTCGGTGGGAGGGGTGTCCGCCGTCTCCCGCAGAACCTCCTGCCACGCGTCCACGGCTTCGCCGGTGCCGGTGCCGGGCGACCGCCCCAGCAGGACCATCGCCAGGTCGGGCGCGGCCGTCGCGAGCCACTGCCCGTAGTAGCCGCAGTGGATGCTCGCCGCCGTGAGCCGCTGCCGGGCGTCCGCGCGTACGGCACGGGAGAGCCGTCCGCGCCCCATCAGCTCGGCCAGCACCACGTGCGCGAGGTAGGCGTGCCGCTCGCGCACCGCGTCCGGGAGGGCGTGGGCGAGGGCGACGCCGGAGACGGCGTACGGGATGCCGCCCGCGGCCGCCGGTGCCGCGGTGGGCGTCGCGCCCCGACGGGCAGGCCCCGCGGGCACTCCCCCGAACAGCTCCCCCACCCGCTCCGCGACCCGCGCGGCGTCCACGTCCCCCACGACCGTCAGCGCCATCGCCCCGGCCGTGTAGTGCGCGCGGTGGAAGGCCACGGCCTCGGCGGCCGTGGCGTGGCGGAGCTCGGCGACCGTGCCGTAGGCGTCGCGGCTGCCGGGGTGGAGCGAGGCGTACGCCGTGTCCCACAGCCGGCCACCGCCGACCGCGCCCCGGATCTCCTCACCGATGATCTCCGTCTCGGTGCGGACGGCGGCGTCGGACGGGGCGAATTCCAGCAGGCGGCGCGCCTCGCCCTCCAGGATGCCGGGGAAGGCGTCCGCCGGGGCGACCGTGTGGAAGACGGTGTGGTCGCGGTGGGTCTCCGCGTTGCACATGCCGCCCGCGCCCTCGACGCGGCCGGCGTGGCCGTCCGGACCGCCGGCCGGATCGGCGTCCGGACCGGCGTCCGTTCCCCGGGGGAACATCAGGTGCTCCACGAGGTGGGCCATGCCGTGGCGGCCCGCGGGATCGTGGTCGCCGCCCGCGGCGACGGTGAGGGCGACGGCGACGAGCCCGCGGCCGGGCCCGGGATCGGGCTCGACCGTGAGGTGCAGGCCGTTGTCCAGCCGGTGGGCGAGGACGGCGGGGCGCACAGCGGGCAGGCCCTCGACCACCCGGCCCACAGCGGGCGGACCCCCGACCACCCGGCCCACAGCGGGCGGACCCCCGACCCCCCGACTCACAGCGGCCGGTAGACGGAGACGACCATCTTCCGGCTGTCGCCGCCGTCGAAGGGCTGCTTCTGCCAGCCCGCGTAACGGTCCGCGAGCTCCAGGCGGGCGAGGCCCGCCAGCAGGTCCAGCTCGCTGGGCCACAGGTACCGCATGACCGTGGTCGCGGACTTGGGCGCCTCCCCGTCGAGGAAGAGGGTGTTCTGCATCATCATGTTCTGCGAGGCGGGCAGCACGCCGACGGACTCGATCATGGCGCCGCGGGCGCCGATCGGGTACGTGTTCACCTCGTTCTTCTTCTGCACGTGGTAGTCGCTGGGGTCGAACGTCTCGATCACCACGTGCCCGCCCGGCGCGGTGTGCCGGGCGACGGCGTGGATGAGGGCGATCTGCTCGGCCGGGGTGACGGCGCAGCACAGGGCGTTGAACGGGGCGAGGACGACGTCGAAGGTGCGGCCGAGGTCGAGCGTGGCGAAGTCGCCGAGCACGGGGGTGATGCGCCCCTCGGGGTCCTTCTCGGCGAGGCGGGCGAGCATGCCCTCGGAGGCGTCGACGCCGTGGACGGCGAAGCCCTTGTCGGCGAGCGGAAGCGCCACGCGGCCGGTGCCGACGCCGAGTTCGAGGACGCTCGCGCCGGGCTCGGTGAGGGTGAGCAGGAAGTCGCCGATGTCCTCCAGGTCGGGGGTGCCCGGGTAGATGTCGTCGTAGACCTCGGCGAGGGCGTCGCTGTAGGCGGCGGTGATGGCGACGGCGAAGCCGCTCATGCCGGCCTCTGCGTCGTCGACCACTGCGGTGTCAGCGGTCACTGCGGTGTCGGTGGTCATGTCGGCTCAGCTCCCGGAGACGTGGTGGGCGGTGGAGGGCGAGGTCAGGTTGCGGTCGGGCCGCCACGGGTCGATGCCCGCCTCAAGGAAGGACCGCACGATGTGGTCCTCGCGGGTCCCGGCGGCCGCGTCCCGGCTCAGGGCGTGGTCGATGAGGGCGGTGGCCAGGGCGAAGGCCCGGTGCTGGCCGAAGCTCATGCCGTCCTGGCCGGGGCGCGGGTCCTCGGGGTCCCAGGACGCGGCCACGCCCGGTGCGAGCCGCTCGGTGAAGACGGAGGTCTCCGTGCCCTTCCCGGGGAGCTGCGCCACGGCCCGGACGACGGCCTGCTCGCCGGGTACGTGGTCGCCGTGCAGGTAGACGACGATGCCGTCGCGGCGCGGGTAGTCCTGCGGGTCGGAGAGGACCTTGGCGTGGTAGCGGGCCTCCGCCCGCTCCAGGGCGGTCAGGGCGGCACCCCACAGGACGACGGCGGCGTCCGCGTCGGCCGCGTGCAGGAAGATCCGGCGCACGGCGCCCGTGGGGCGGGGCAGCGCCCGCGAGCCCATGACGTAGAAGAAGCCGGGTGAGAGCGCGGGCCGTGCGGCTTCCAGGGAGAGCTCGACGGTCTGTCCCGGCTCGGGGGTGCCGGGGGTCAGCAGCCGGTCGGCGGGGACGCGGGCCGTGACCTCGGGGAGGCGGACGATCAGCCGGCCGCCGGAAGCGTCCCCCTCCGTGTCCCCGCGGAGCACCTCGATCAGCAGGCCGCGGGTGGGCGTGCGGTCGTGGGGGACGGCGGCGGCCAGGCGGCGCTCCAGGGCGGGGTCGCGCAGGCTCCGCCGCGGCGGCGTGTCCGTGTCGCGCGCCTTGCCGTCGCGGCCCGCGTGCAGCTCCTCGTAGAGCGCGTTGGTGAGGCGTCCGCGCAGGTCGCGCGGGCTGTCGGCGGAGAGGGTGCGCCCGGCGACGGTGGCCTGGCAGCCGTCGTCCCGGACCGAGACGGTCCCAAGGGCGGCGGCGAGCCCGGGGGCGAGGCCCCGCGCCGGGACAGTGTGGATGTCGGTGGTGAGGGTCATCGGGGGCTCCCGGAGGGCTGGGTGAATCCGAGGGTGGCGACGGCGCCCGCCGGGTTGAGCAGCAGCGTCCGGCCGATGCCCGCGGCGGCGCGGGCGACCGGGTTGAGGGTCGCGTGCAGCTCGGCCGTGGCGAGCAGCCGGTCGAACATGTGCCAGCCCGCGAAGGCCGCGGCCCGCTCGGCGAGCCCGGGGTCGGGGGCGTGCTGTTCGAGGTAGCCCTGCCAGAAGGCGGTGATCCGGGGGGTGTGGCGGCGCAGGCTCGCCGCGCCGCGCTCGATGATCTCGGCGTGGTCGAGGCCGAACCCGGCGGCGGGGCCGTCCTGTCCGGTGCCCGGGGCGAACACCTGGTAGGTGGCGTGGAAGAGCCACTCGCCGGCGAAGGCGCCGACGTCGCGGGCCGGGTCGGCGAGCCGGAACTCCTCCCAGTCGCAGAGGTAGAGCGTCCCGTCGTGCCGCAGGAACTGGTCGAACCGCAGGTCGCAGTGGGTGGGGGCGTGCGGTGCGGAGCGTTCGGCGGCGCGCAGGGCGTGCAGGGCGGCGATGACCTCGGCGTCGTCCTGCACCAGCCGCCAGGCGGCGATCTGGCCCATGCTGCGCTCCTGCACGGCGCTCCACGGGAGGGCTTCCAGCCAGGGCATGGGCGGGAGCGGCGCCTCCTCGGTGTCGACGGCGGGGAAGTCCGCATCCCCGTCGGCGAATGCGGGGACGTCCGTACCCCCGTCGGCGGCTGCAGGGGCGGCGGGGAGCGCGTGCAGTGCGCCGACGGCCCGCCCCGCCTCGCGGCAGAGCTCCTCGTCGAACTCGTCGTCGAGGGCGAGCTCGGAGCCCGAGCGGGCGCCGGGCAGCAGCCGGTAGACGCCGACGGCGGCCGTACGGTCCGAGCCGAGGTGGCCGGGCGTGCGCAGCGGCGAGCCGGCCGGCAGGTGCCGGGCGAGGCCTTCGAAGGCCAGGGCGCGCTCCAGCTGGGGGCTCCCGCCCTCGGGGATACGGGCCACGGTCTTCACGAACACCTGGTGTCCGCCGCTGGTGCGGCCGGCCCAGTTGTCGTTGCGGCCGCCGAAGGAGGTGAGGCCCTCGGTGGCGAGGCTGCCGAGGCCGAGCCGTTCGAGCAGGGCGTTCACCTCGGGGGACGCGTCGAGGTCGGTGGGCTGGAACCGCTGCAGCGTGGGCTGTTCGGCCGTGTCGGACGTGGTGGCCGTGTCGGACGTGGTGGTGGTCATGACGTTCCTCCGGGGACCGCCCGGCGGCCCTCCTCATCGATCAGCTCGGCAGTGAAGGCGATGTAGTCGCGCAGTTCGTCGCTCCAGTCGCAGTAGGAGGCGAAGTCCTGCATGTGGGTGACGACGCGCAGGACCGCGGCGCGGGCGACGGCCGCCGGATCCGGGCCGCCCGGGCCGTCCGGGTCTTCCGGGCCGCCCGAACCGCCCGGGTCGTCCGAGCCGTCCAGGCCGTAGCCGGCCAGCAGCACCTGCCGCAGGTCGGGCCCGCCGGTGGCGCCCGGCGGACCGGGTGCGTCCGACGGCCCCGGCGCCCCGTACCGCCCTGCGGACCAGGCGAGTTCGGCGAGGTCGCCGAGCAGCCAGCCGAGGTCGAGCGCAGGGCTCGCGGCGGCGAGGTCCTCCCCGGTGAGCAGCGCGGTCCGGCCCCGGTGCAGGGGCGGTACGAGCGCTCCGAGGGAGGCTCCGCCGTGGATCAGCGAGGCGACCGGCGGCGCGACGGCCTCCTCCCACCAGGCGCGGACCCGCTCCAGCCGGGCGGATCCCCACGCGGCGAGGGTCTCCTCGCGCAGGCGCGCGGCGCCGGGCAGGAGCCCGTCCGCGCCGTCGGCCCACGCGCGCATCCGCCGCAGGGCCTCCGGCGGTCCCGGCGGGGGGCCGGGCGGCAGCGGCGTGCCGTGCAGCGCGCGCAGGGAACGGCCCGCGGTGGCGAGCGCGTGCGCCGCCAACTGCCGGGCACCCGGGCGCGGGTCGGCCAGCCACGTGACCACGGATACCGCTCCCGGCGCACGGTGCAGCAGGCCGTCGCCGAAGGGGACGGGGGCGACGAGCAGTGCGGCGCCGGGCAGGTCGGACAGGTCGGGTACGGCCGCCGCCGCGGGTGCGGCGAGCGGGCCGGGGCGCAGCGCGCCCGGCCGGTGCCACCACACGAAGCCGCCGTGCGCCGAGCGGTGCACACGGGTGTGCTGGAGGCCGGTGACGTACTCGCCCACGAGCTCGCCGGCGTCGTCCGGAGGGGTCACGAGCGGGTCTCCGTCCGAAGCTCCGGTTGCGGTTGCAGTTGCGGTTGCGGATCCCGCTGCTGCTCCTGCTCCTGCTCCTGCTCCTGCTGCGTCAACTTCGCCTTGTACTCGGCGCAGAGCCTGAACAGCTCCGGCATGGGCGCCGCACCCCCGTCGTCCCGCTCGCCCGTGGTGGCGCTCTCCGCGGGGACGGTCGGGGCGACGACGACGCCGGGGCGGGCGCGCAGCGCCGCCAGATGGCCCTGGACCACCGGGCTGTGCTGAGCGCCCGGCGGGAGTGCGGGGGCCACTCCCACCACGGCCCGGGTGGTCTGGAGGGCCAGCAGCACGGGGGTGTCGGCGAGCCCCAGTGCGTACCGGCTCAGGAAGTGCACCGTGGCGGGGTGCACGAGGACGAGGTCGGCCCAGGCGGCGAGTTCGACGTGCGGGGCCTTGCCGGGCGGTGCGCTGTCCCAGTCGTCGGTGAAGACGTCCTGGCGGGAAAGGGCCGCGACGGCGTCGGGCGAGACGAAGCGGCGGGCGGAGCGGGTCAGTGCGACCCGTTTCTCCAGCGCCGGAAAGGAATCCTGCAGCCAGTTGATCCAGAAGGGCAGGAAGGAGACGCTGAGCGCTCCCGTGCCCACCACGAGGACGCGCCGGAATCCGGCGTCGGGAATTTCCATGGCACGGGCCTCCTTCGGCAGGCCTGGGGGCGGAAGAGAAGTTCTGGGGGCCGGGGGCCGGCCGGTGCGGCGTACGCGGCCGGCCGGCCCCCGCGGCTCACCGAGTGATCAGCACTTGCTCTCGATCGTGCGGGCGGTGAAGGAACCGATCGCCGCAGCGCACTGCTGCGAGGAGCGGGCGGTGATCAGGCCGGCGCGGATCGCCCACGGGATGGTGGGGCTGAACGCGGGGGCGGCGTCCTTGCCGTCGTACAGGCCCAGCTCCTCGGCGGAGGTGTAGGCGGTGTAGCCGTCGAACAGGTCCTTCTCGTTGACGTTCTGCATGATGAATGTCTCCACATTCTCAAAGTGGTTTCCGGGAGCGGGAGTTGGTGTCTTCCGACCCGGTGTCCGCTGCGGACAGGTAGATATTCACCCGGGTCGGCGAACCCCCGCTATTGCCACTAGCGGCCATGCCGCAAAAGGCATTGCCCGACCCGGCATTGCCCGACGCGGCATCACCCCCAACGGCATTGCCCCGCACGGCATTGCCGCACCCGGCAATGCCGTAACCGCCAATTTCGCGCGCCCGCGTAGGAGAGCTAGAACTACGAGGGTGAAATCACCTGAAGCGCACGACACCACGACCGCCCCGCGGCCTCCGCTGCGGGCCCTGCTCGCGTACGCGCGCCCGCATCGCCGCGTCCTCGCGCTGGTGCTGCTGCTGACTTTGGGAGGCAGCGCCGCCGGGCTGGCCCAGCCCATGGTCATCGAGGACGCGCTGACCGCGCTCATGACCGGCGGCAGCCTGCGGAACACGCTCCTGCTGCTGCTCGGGCTGCTCGCCGTCTCGATCGGGCTCACCTGGGCCCAGTCCTGGCTGAGCGAGCGGACGGCGGAGCGGGTGGTCCTGCACGTACGCCGGGGCCTGATCACCCGTCTGATCCGGCTGCGCACCGCCGAGCTGGACCGCGTGGAGCCCGGCGGCCTGACGACCCGCGTCACCTCCGACAGCACGCTGGTGCAGCACGCCGCCACCAACGGGCTGATCCAGCTCGTGGACGGCGGCATCCACCTGCTGGCCACCATCGTCCTGATGGGCATCACCAGCCTGCCGCTGCTCGGCATCACCTCGGGCGTGCTCATCGTGGCGGGCGTCTCCGTGGGCGTGGTCATGCCGCGGATCCGCCGGGTGACCACGCGCTCCCAGGAGTCGGTGGGCGACATCGGCGCCGCCCTCGACCGCGCCCTGGGCGCCGCCCGCACCGTGAAGGCCAACGGCGGGGAGGCGACGGAGACCGCACGGGCCGTGGCCGCCGCCGAGGACGCCTACCGCGCCGGCCTGGTCGGCGCCCGCTACCAGGCCATCATCGCGGTGCTGACGGGCATGGTCGTCCAGGCATCCTTCCTGGCCGTGATCGGCTTCGGCGGCGCCCTGGTCGCCACCGGGACGCTCGACCTGGCCGCGCTGATCGCCTTCCTGCTCTACCTGTTCAACCTCGGCGGGCCGATCCTCTCCCTCGTCGGCGGCACCACCTCGCTGCAGCAGGGCCTCGGCGCCCTCGCCCGCATCGAGGAGGTCACGCAGATGGAGACCGAGGACGACGTCGACACCGTGCCGGCCCGCCCCACGGGCCCGCCGCCCCGCGTCGTCCTCGACGACGTCACCTTCGCCTACCCGGGCCGGACCCCCGTCCTGGACGGCGTCGGCTTCACCGCCCCGGCCGGCAAGGTCACCGCCGTCATAGGCCCCTCGGGCACCGGCAAGACCACCGTGTTCTCCCTGCTCCAGCGCTTCTACGACGTGGACGGCGGCCGGATCCTGCTCGGCGACACGGACATCGCCACGCTCGGCCGGGCCGAGGTGCGCCGCCGCATCGCCTACGTCGAGCAGGACGCGCCCATGCTCGCCGGCACGATCCGCGAGAACCTGCTGTACGCGGCGCCCGACGCCACGGAGGAGCAGATCGCGGAGGTCCTGCGGCAGACGCTGCTCGACACGTACGTCGCGGGGCTGCCCGACGGGCTGGACACCGCCGTCGGCACCCGCGGCACCGCCCTCTCCGGAGGGCAGCGGCAGCGGCTGGCCATCGCCCGCGCCCTGCTGCGCCGCCCGCAGGTGCTGCTGCTCGACGAGGTCACCGCGCACCTCGACGGGCTGAGCGAGACGGCGCTGCGGCAGACCGTGGAGAAGGCCGCGGAGCACTGCACGGTGCTGCTCATCGCGCACCGGCTCTCCACCGTGACGTCCGCGGACCGGCTCGTCCTCCTGGAAGGCGGCCGCGTGCGTGACCATGGACGGCACGAGGAACTACTTGACCGGGACGAGCTCTACCGGGACCTGGCCGCCACTCAGCTCGCCGTCTCGCACTGACCCGTACCGGCCCGCACGACCGTCAGTACTGACCACACTGAAGGAGTACCCCCCACATGACGCACGCGACCGGCGGCAAGCCCGCTGCCTCCGAGGACGAGGCACCCGCCAAGGACGTGGTCCTCACCAAGGACGAGGCACCCGTCGAGGACGAGGCACCCACCGGCCCCGTCCAGGACGACCGCTTCGGCGAGATCACCGTCCTGCTGAACGACGAGGAGGGCTGGGTCGAGGTCCTGGGCGACGCCATACCCCCGGCCGCGCTGGACCGCGCCGCCGGGGCGGAGACCGACGCCCACGTCCCCATCGGCACCCGCAAGGGCGCGCACCTGACCATGACCGTCGACGGCGACCCCGTCCGCCTCGCGCCGGGCAAGGGCAAGCTGTCGCGACGCTCGTACGCCGTGGACGTCACCCGCGACGGCATCACGTACCGCCTGGTGCCGGACTCCATCGCCGGCAGCCGGCTGCTGAAGGACGGGAAGCACATCGGCGACTTCTCCTCCGACGGCGACGGCCGGGTGCTGGCCGAGTGGAAGGAGGGGGCGGACGTCTCCCCCGCCGACGCCTCCGTCGGCTACGCGCTCGCAGCGGCGTTCGGCACCGGCGGACAGCCGATGTGGATGATGGCCATCGAGGCCGCCGCCGAACTGATCCCGGGGTGAGCGCCACGCCCGGAGCATCACGAAGGCCCCGCCGGAGAGTCTCCGACGGGGCCTGTCCGTCTCTGTGTTCAGGTCGACTTCGTGCTCAGGTCTTCTCCGTACGGGGGTCTTCTCCGTACGGGCTACCGCGGGCTACGCAGCCACCCTGCCGCCCGTGCTGCACAGGCTCCTGATGTCCTCCGCGTAGACGTGCGACACGATCGCCGCCTCGAACCTGGACCGCAGGTCGAGCTTGCGCACGATGTTCGCGGTGTGGGCCCGTACGGTCCGCTCCGCAATCCCCAGCCGCCGTGCGAGGCGCCTGTTCTGTTCCCCCGAGGCCAGCAGGAGCAGGACCTCCACCTCGCGGTCGGTGAGCGTGGTGAAGTCGTGCTGTCCCTCGGCAATCGCTGATCTCATCCGGATTCCCCTCGTCGGTCTCAGCCTTCCGGCACGCTCCAGCCTGCCAAGGCGACGCGGGCCGGGACCCGTTCTTCGGAGGCAGGTTCCTGCAACCCCGGCTACAGCTTGCTGCGTCGTCACGGAGGGAATCGTCGTGGCCAGCGGCTTTACCGTTGCATTACGCTTTGGGCGATGTACCGGCGGTTACGCACCACCGCGCTCGCGACTGACCACGCGGGCCGACCGCCGGCCAATCGCACACGGGGGAACCATGAGCAAGTCAGGCATGGGCATGGGTCTGTTGGGGCTCAGCACGCCAGAAGAGGGTATCTACCGGCACTTTCTGCGCAATCCCGGCACTGCTGCCGAGGACATCCATCTGAGGATCCACGCACCGAAGGACACCGTCCGCACCTCCCTGGACCGGCTGTACGGGCTCGGCCTGCTGCGCCGCGCCGACGACGGGGCCGTCACCCCGGCCGACCCGGAGGTAGCCGTGGACCGCCTCACCGACCTGCGGCTCCGCGAGCTCCACCACGAGCTGCAACAGGTCACCCAGGCCCGCCACCTGGTCGCGGAGCTGCGCGTGGAGCAGGGGCTGCGCACCCCCGCCCCCAAGGGCGTGGAGCGCATGGAGGACCTGTCCCAGATCCGCAACCGCATCGACGACCTGGCCTTCTTCGCCCGCGAGGAGATCCTGTCCGTCGAGCCCTACACCGCGCTCACCCAGGAGAACATCGACCACGCCCGGCCGCTCGACACACGCTGTCTGCGCCGCGGCGTACGGATCCGCAACGTCGTGCTCAAGGAGGCGCTCGACCACCCGCCGACCGTCGCCTACCTGCGCGAACTCACCACACAGGGCGCCCGGATCCGCGTCGCCTGCGACATCTCCGAGCGGATCCTCGTCTACGACCGGCACACCGCGCTGGTGCCCGCCGACCCCGACGACACCTCGCGCGGCGCCCTGATCGCCCAGGAGACGGGCCTGGTCGCCAACATCCTGGCGCTGTTCGAGAAGATCTGGGACCAGGCCACCGACCTCGCCGCGCTGATCGAGGAACCGGCCGAAGGAGCCGCCGGGCTCTCCGCCGTGGAACAGCGGGTCCTGGAGTCGATGTGCCGCGTCGGCAAGGACGAGATCGGCGCCCGTGACCTGGGCATCTCCGTCCGCACCTACCGCCGCCACGTCGCGGACCTGCTGCGCGTCCTCGACGCCTCCAGCCGTGCGCACGCCGCGCTGCTCGCGCGGGAGCGCGGCTGGATCTAGCGGCGGCCCGGTTCTGGTGGCGGCCCGGTTCTAGCGGACCGCCCGCCACCCCCGCAGCCCGCCGGCGTCGAGCACCCCGGCCAGCCACTGCGCCACGGCGCCGGGGCCGGCGCCGGCGGCTGGCTGCACCCTCAGCAGGATCCCGTCCTCCCGAAGCCGCCAGTTGCAGTCCCAGCCCGCGGGCAGCGCTCCCACGAGCCTGATCACGGCCGTCTCCGGGGGCGCGGCGGTGGGCGCCGCGCGCGCCACCACCGCTTCCGTGAACTCCGTCCTCGCCACGCCATTCCTCCGATTCGCTTCTCATTGCGTACACGGCGAAGCCCCGGCCTGCCGCATTGCAGACCGGGGCTCCGAAGCCGACTTCCTTGTCACTGCCACCCGTTGACACGATGACAGACCGGCAGACGGTCGACGACCTTGGCCGGTATCCCGCACAGGCCCTGCAGGCCCTGCAGGCCCTGCAAAACGTGCAGACCCTGCAGACCGTGGACCGCCCGCACCTCCGCCGGAGCGGACGCGGCGGCCGCCGTGCCCGGCAGCGCGAAGACCATCAGGGACACCCCGGGAACGAGGACTGCAGCGGCCTTCTTGGCGAGATTTCCGGTCTTCACGTTTCCCCCAACGTCGTTGTTCCGTGGGGAAGACTCTGCCAGCGGAGGCGGAGCGTCCGGTGGGGAAAAGCTGTCAGGTTGCTGCAGGGGACACACAGCTTTATGCCAGTGCCGCGGCATACGGCGGCATGCGAAAGGGCCGGGTGAGCGGCGTGCTCACCCGGCCCTTTCGTACTGCGTTCCCAGCTGGTTTCCCCGCTGCGTGCGCCCCTACTGGTCGCGCCTCGGGCGCCACACCACCAGCGCGCTCGTCTGCTGGACGTCCTGGTACGGGACCAGGTCGCGGCGGTACGAGGCGTGGACCGCGGCCTCCGCCTGCTGCCGGGCCACGGCGGCGCCCTCGACGACGCCCTGCAGCTCGGCGACGCGCGCCTTGAGCGCGGCCACCTGGTTCTCCAGCTCGATGATGCGCTTGATGCCGGCGAGGTTGATGCCCTCGTCCTGGCTCAGCTGCTGCACCTGCCGCAGCTGTTCGATGTCCCGCGCGGAGTAGCGCCGGCCGCGCCCTGCGGCGCGATCGGGTGAGACCAGGCCGAGCCGGTCGTACTGCCGGAGGGTCTGCGGGTGCAGGCCCGACAGTTGCGCGGCGACCGAGATGACGTAGACCGGCGACTCGTCGGTCAGCTCGTACGGATTGCGCCGTCGGCCGGTCCCATCCATGGGGTCACGCTCCCTTCGCGGCCTGGAAGAGCTCTGCCCGCGGGTCCTGATCCGCAGTGGCCTCGCGGTAGGTCTGCAGGGCTTCCCGGGCCTTGTCGCCGAGATCCTTGGGCACGGTCACCTCCACTGTGACCAGCAGGTCGCCGCGGGTGCCGTCCTTGCGGACCGCGCCCTTGCCGCGGGCGCGCATGGTGCGGCCGTTGGGCGTGCCGGGCGGCAGCTTGAGGGTGACCGGGGGGCCGCCGAGGGTGGGCACCTTGATCTCGCCGCCGAGGACCGCCTCCGGGAAGGTGACGGGCACGGTGACGGTGAGGTTGTCGTCCTTGCGGCCGAAGACGGGGTGGGCGCCGACGTGCACGACGACGTAGAGGTCGCCGTTGGGACCGCCGCGCTCGCCCGGGGCGCCCTTGCCGCGCAGCCGGATCCGCTGGCCGTCGGAGACTCCGGCGGGGATGCGGACCTGCATGGTGCGGGAGGACTTGGCGCGACCGCTGCCGTGGCAGACGTCGCAGGGGTTCTCCGGGATGAGGCCGCGGCCCTTGCAGTCGGGGCACGGGTCGGTCATGGAGAAGCCGCCGCCGGAGCCGTGCGACACCTGGCCGGTGCCGACGCAGGTCGGGCAGACGCGAGGCGTACCGTTTTTGTCGCCGGTGCCGGAGCAGGCCTTGCAGGCGGCCGAAGAGGACATGCGCAGGGGCACGGTGGCCCCGTCGACCGCCTCGGTGAAGTTCAGGGACACCTCGGACTCGATGTCCTGGCCGCGGCGCGGCTGGGTGCGCGTGCCGCCGCGGTTGAACAGGCCGCCGAAGACGTCGCCGAGGCCGCCGCCGAAGCCGCCGGTGCCGCCGCCTCCGCCCTGGGCGCCGCCGAAGAGGTCGCCCAGGTCGAAGTTGAAGGAGCCGCCGCCCGCGCCGCCCGGCCCCGGGCGGAAGCCGCCGTTGGCGAAGAGGGCGCGGGCGTCGTCGTACTCCTTGCGCCGCTTGGGGTCGGCCAGGACGTCGTTCGCCTCGGAGATCTCCTTGAAGCGCTCCTCGGCCTTGGCGTCGCCCTTGTTGGCGTCCGGGTGGTACTCGCGGGCGAGCTTCCGGTACGCCTTCTTGATCTCGGCCTCGGTGGCGTCCTTGGGCACACCGAGGACCTTGTAGTAGTCCTTCTCCAGGAAGTCCTTCGTGCTCATCCTCGGTGTCCCTCCTTCCGTTCCCTGCGGTGATTCATCGGGTCAGCGTCAGCCCTTGTCCGGGCCACCGCTCTCCTCGTCGGAGCCGGAACCGGCTTCCTCGCCCTCGCCCTTGGCGCCCTGGGCGCCCGGCTGGGGCTCGGCGACGGCGACCCGCGCGGGGCGGATCGTGCGCTCGCCGATGCGATACCCCGGCTGCAGGATCTGCACGCACGTGGTCTCGGTCACGTCGGGCGCGTAGCTGTGCATCAGCGCCTCGTGCACCAGCGGGTCGAAGGGCTCGCCCTCCTTGCCGAACTGCTGCAGCCCCATCTTGGCGACGATCGTCTCCAGGGACTCGGCGACGGACTTGAAGCCGCCGACGAGCTCGCCGTGGTCACGGGCGCGGCCGATGTCGTCGAGCGTGGGCAGGAGCTCGGACAGGAGGTTCGCGACGGCGATCTCCTTGACCGTGACCCGGTCCCGCTCGACCCGGCGGCGGTAGTTCTGGTACTCCGCCTGGAGGCGCTGGAGGTCCGCGGTGCGCTCGTTGAGCGCGGCCTGGGCCTGGTCCAGCTGGGCCTTCAGGCCCACCTCCACCAGCTCCTCGCCGGAGGGGGCAGAGCCCGGGCCCGCCTTGTCGGCGGACCCGGCGCCCTGCGCCGCTTCTTCGGATTCGGCGGCGTCGGAGGGGCCTTCAGGCTTCTTCTCGTTGTCAAAGCCCGGGGTCTCCTCCGTCACGCCGCACCGCCCTTCGGCTTGTCCTCGTCCACGATCTCGGCGTCGACGACGTCGTCCTCGGCCTTGGCGTGGCCGGCACCGGCGCCCGCGCCCTCGGCGCCGGCGGCACCCTGGGCGGCCTGGGCGTCGGCGTACATGGCCTGGCCCAGCTTCTGGGAGACGGCGGCGACCTTCTCCGTGGCGGTGCGGATCTCGGCCGTGTCCTCGCCCTTGAGCTTCTCCTTCAGCTCGGTGAGCGCGGTCTCGACCTCGGTCTTCACGTCCGCCGGGACCTTGTCCTCGTTGTCCTTGAGGAACTTCTCGGTCTGGTAGACGAGCTGCTCGCCCTGGTTGCGGGACTCGGCGGCCTCACGGCGCGCGTGGTCCTCCTCGGCGTACTTCTCGGCCTCTTCGCGCATCCGGTTGACCTCGTCCTTCGGCAGCGAGGAGCCACCGGTGACGGTCATCTTCTGCTCCTTGCCCGTGCCGAGGTCCTTCGCGGTCACGTGCATGATGCCGTTGGCGTCGATGTCGAAGGCGACCTCGATCTGCGGGACCCCGCGCGGGGCCGGCGGCAGACCGGTCAGCTCGAACATGCCGAGCTTCTTGTTGTACGCCGCGATCTCGCGCTCGCCCTGGTAGACCTGGATCTGCACGGACGGCTGGTTGTCCTCGGCCGTCGTGAAGATCTCGGACCGCTTGGTCGGGATCGTGGTGTTGCGCTCGATGAGCTTGGTCATGATGCCGCCCTTGGTCTCGATGCCGAGGGACAGCGGGGTGACGTCGAGGAGCAGGACGTCCTTGACCTCACCCTTGAGGACACCGGCCTGCAGGGCGGCGCCGATGGCGACGACCTCGTCCGGGTTGACGCCCTTGTTGGCCTCGTTGCCGCCGGTCAGCTCCTTGACGAGCTCGGCGACGGCGGGCATGCGGGTGGAGCCGCCGACGAGGACCACGTGGTCGATCTCGGAGAGGGCAATGCCCGCGTCCTTGATGACGTTGTGGAACGGGGTCTTGCAGCGCTCCAGCAGGTCCGCGGTGAGCTGCTGGAACTGGGCGCGCGTGAGCTTCTCGTCCAGGTGCAGCGGGCCCTCGGCGGAGGCCGTGATGTAGGGCAGGTTGATCGTCGTCTCGGTGGACGAGGACAGCTCGATCTTGGCCTTCTCGGCGGCCTCGCGGAGGCGCTGGAGGGCCATCTTGTCCTTGGACAGGTCCACGCCGTGACCGTTGGCGAACTGCTTGACCAGGTAGTCGACGACGCGCTGGTCCCAGTCGTCACCACCGAGGTGGTTGTCGCCGTTGGTGGCCTTGACCTCGACGACGCCGTCGCCGATCTCGAGCAGCGAGACGTCGAAGGTGCCGCCACCGAGGTCGAAGACGAGAATGGTCTGGTCGTCCTTGTCGAGACCGTAGGCCAGGGCGGCCGCGGTGGGCTCGTTGACGATGCGCAGGACGTTCAGACCCGCGATCTCACCGGCCTCCTTGGTGGCCTGGCGCTCGGAGTCGTTGAAGTACGCCGGGACGGTGATGACCGCGTCCGTGACCTTCTCGCCCAGGTACGCCTCGGCGTCACGCTTCAGCTTCTGCAGGATGAAGGCGCTCATCTGCTGCGGGTTGAAGTCCTTGCCGTCCAGGTTGATCTTCCAGTCAGTGCCCATGTGGCGCTTGACGGAGCGGATCGTCCGGTCGACGTTGGTGACAGCCTGGCGCTTGGCGACCTCGCCGACGAGCACCTCGCCGTTCTTCGCGAAGGCGACGACGGACGGCGTGGTCCTGGCGCCCTCGGCGTTGGTGATGACGGTGGGCTCACCGCCTTCGAGAACACTGACGACGGAGTTCGTCGTACCCAGGTCGATGCCGACCGCACGTGCCATGTCGATTCCTCCAGCTGACTTGAGTGGAACAGGCTCAAGCGTGCAACACGGATCCGTCCCTGTCAACGGAGCTGAGTCGGGGGGACTCAAGTCTTATGCGGGCCTTATGCGCAGAGTGGGTGTGTACACCTGCAACCGGGGGCGCGCGGGGAGCGCGCACAGGGCGCGTCGGGACAGGCCCGCTGCGGTTCACCGAGACCGGTGCGGAAAGGGGGGCGCGTTCACGTTGCGGATGGTTCTAGCCTGCGATTCTCGGGGGAGGGGGACCGCAGATGTGGGACCAGTTCCAGCAGTGGGGCGTGGGAGCAGGGCTCTTCGTCCTCGGCATCGTCGCCGCCGTGGCCAAGAGCTGGCTGGGCGCGAAGCTGAAGGCTTTCGCCGAATTCCTCTACAGCAGGCTGGCGGGCAGCCGGCTGCTCCGCCGGACCGCACTCGCGCGCTACATCCGCGCCGTGCACGACCGGCACGACAAGTTCGCGGTCTCCTTCCAGGCCGACGACGACCTCAAGCTGCCCATGGAGTCCGTCTACGTCCCCCTGCGCTTCGCGGCCCCCAGCGGGGCCACGGCGGGGTCGGCCGGGGTGTCGGGCGGCGGCGGCCGCAGGCCCGGCGAGCCGGCCGCCACGCTGCGGCAGGGCCGGCACTCCGTGGTCCTCGGCGTGCCGGGCGCCGGCAAGACGATGCTCCTGCGGCACGAGATCCTCGTGTGGGCCCGGCAGCGGCTGCGCCCCGCCCGGCGCCCCGGCAAGCAGCCCCGCGTGGACCTGGGCGACATCGGCGGCATCCCGGTCCTGCTGGAACTGCACCGGCTCAACAACAACCTCGACTGGTCGCTCGAGGAGCACATCGTCGACCACTTCAAGCGCCACAACTTCCCCAGCGCGCACAACTGGGTCAAGCGCGCCCTGCGGGAGGGCCACCTCACGCTCTACTTCGACGGGCTCGACGAGGTCACCAGCGCCCACCGTGACGCCGCGGTCGAGAAGATCAGGGAGTTCGCGCAGGTGTACGCGTCCTGCCGGATCGTGGTCACCTGCCGCGTCGCGGTGTACGAGGCGCAGTTCGCCGAGCAGTTCCACCAGACCCTGCGGGTCGAGGACTTCGACGAGCACCTGATACGCCGGTTCCTGGGCGGCTGGCCCTGGCCCGAGGGCACCGCGACCGAGACGGTGGAGCAGCTGATGGCCGCCCTGCGGGACACCCCGCAGCTGATGCCCCTGGCGCGCAACCCGCTGCTGCTGACGATGATCGCCTACCTCTACAGCTACGTGTACGCGGGCACCGACCAGGTCCTGCCGCACACCCGGGCCGACTTCTACAAGCAGGTCGTCGACAACCTGCTGATCGACCAGCGCCGCCGCCCCACCTTCGCCCACCCGCTGAAGAAGGCCGCCCTGCACCACCTGGCGCTGGCCGCCCAGGACACCCCCGCGGCCAACCACGACCGGCTCGCCCTCCCCGAGGAGAGCGTGCTGGAGACCGTGCGGTCCGTCCTGGAGGCCAAGGGCAGGCCGGCCGACCTCGACAAGGACGTCCTCAAGGAGATCGTCGACCGCAGCGGCCTCCTGCTGGCCGTGGACAACGGCGAGCGCTACCAGTTCGCCCACCTCACGCTCCAGGAGTACCTGGCGGCCGGCCTGCTGGCCGGCGACCCCCTGGGCCTGCTGCGCCGCTACGGCAAGGACCCGCACACCTGGCGGGAGACGGTGCGGCTGTGGTGCGGGGTGGAGGAGCGCGACTGCACCGAGGTCATCCGGACCGTCTACGCCCAGGACCCCCTGCTGGCGTTCCAGTGCCTCGCCGACGCGCACATGGTGGACGACACCCTGGCCGGCGAGATCATCGGCCACTTCCGCGACCGGCTCGGCAGCGAGTCCAGCAGCGACCAGGCGGTCATCGCGGCGTTCGGCCTCGTGGCCGCGGACCGCCGCCCGCGCGGCGTCCAGGTCTTCGACTTCCTGCGGCAGACCGCCCACAGCGACGACCGCGCCCGCGCGACCGCGGCCTGCCACGCCCTGGCGGCGACGCACCTCCCCCGGGCGGCGGACGTCCTGGCGGGCGGCATCCCCTGGTACGCCGCGGGGCCCGCCATCACCGCCATGGGCGACATCGCCGTACCCGTGCTGAAGCGCCTGGCGGCACAGGGCGAACCGCAGGCGCTCGAAGCCCTGTGGGCCATCCGCACGCCGCGCGCGGCGCTCGCCCTGAACACCCTGCTGTGGGCGGACACGAGCACCCAGATGACGTCCCTGTGCGCCGCCTACCTCGGCGAGCTGCTGTCAGTTCCCGAGATCGAGGCGGAGCTGCGCACCGCGCCGGTGCCTGCGGCCCCCTTCGACTGCCTGACCTGGGTGTGGCGCCCGTTCTCCCACGGCCCCGGGGACGCCCTCGTCGCCATCGCCGGGCGCATCGCCGCCGTCTTCGTCCGGGACCCGATGCTGCCGCTCCCCCTGCCGGAGCCCATCCCCCCGGACCCGCGCATCGTGGCGGCCCTGAGCCTCGTCCAGTACTCCGCGGACGGCCCCCGCGAGGTCCTGGCGCACGCTCCCCGGGTCGAGAGGGACGTGGTGCGGGAGCTGCAGCAGGTGCTCGGAGCGCGGGGCAGCATCCGGTACGTCTTCACCCAGGACACCGCCTCGGTCTACCGCCGCCAGCTCGCCCACCACCTGGAGACCAACTACCTGCGCCCCGGCACGGCCGACATGAACAGCCGGGATCAGGACGCCCTGCTCGCCACCACCCTGGCCGTGCTCCGCGAGGCGGGCCTGCACCCGCTCCGGATACGGTTCCTGAACGCCCTGCCCCGGAAGCTGCGACTGCGGGCGGCGATCTGCCTGGCCCTGGCCGAGTTCGCCGACCAGCGGAGCTGGGACACCCTGCCGGAGCGCCCCCTGAACACGGCCTACCGCTACGTCCGCAGCTGGCACTACCGGCTGATCGTGCTGCTGTGCATCGCCGCGTCGGGGGTCGCCGTCTGGGGCGCCATGGCGCACACCACGAACTCCTGGGAGTGGGCGAACCTCGTGCCCGAGGCGGCCGTCGTCCAGATCGTCCTCGGCTGGTCGTACCTCCTGCGGAACGGCGTCGTCCGGGAGACGGGCCTGTGGGTCAACCGGGGCCTGCTGAGCCGGCGGACGATCACGCGCGGCGGCGGCCGCCTCTGGAACCTGCGGACCTACGGCCTGCTCGTCTGCGTCCCCGCCTACTTCCTCGACGTGATGGCGGCGCACTGGGGACTCGTCGGCGCGATCGGCCTCGCGCTGGCCACCACCGCGGCCTGCACGGCGCTGCACCTGCGCGCCCGCCGCATCGAGCGGGACGTCCGCCTGCGGACGCATCCGGTCCGCCGCCTGGTGCTGCCGGAGCTCCACTGAGGGTGCCCTGAGCGACACAGATCACCGGCGATGCGGCTATATCGCGCGCGGGAGAGTGAGTAGTCTCGTACGGACTGGATAAGTTACTAGACAGTAATCCCGCTCTCGCAGGTTCGAGGAGCCGTTCCCATGCAACTCGCCGCGATCATCGTGTCGCTGGTCCTAATCGCGGTCGGCGTAGCGCTGTTCGGCCGTGCCATCCTGCAGATCTACCGCTTCATGCGGCTCGGTCAGCCCGTCCCCGCGGGCAGCCGGACCGGCGAGCCCGTGCAGCGCACCGTCACCGTGGCCAAGGAGTTCCTGGGCCACACCCGGATGAACCGCTGGGGCATCGTCGGCGTGGCGCACTGGTTCGTGGCGGTGGGCTTCTTCTCGCTGCTGCTGACGATCGTCAACGCCATCGGCCAGCTCTTCAAGGCCGACTGGATCCTGCCGATCATCGGTGACTGGGCCCCGTACAACGTCTTCGTCGAGTTCCTCGGCACGATGACCGCGCTCGGCATCCTGACCCTCATCGTCATCCGGCAGCTGAACCGGCCGGGCAAGCCGGGCCGCAAGTCCCGCTTCGCCGGCTCCAACACCGGCCAGGCGTACTTCGTCGAGGCCGTCATCCTCATCGTCGGCGTCTGCATCTTCATGCTGCACGCCCTCGAAGGCGCCCAGCACCACGTGGACGGCTACGAGGCCTCGTTCTTCATCTCGTACCCGGTCGTGTCGTGGCTGGAGGGGATGGACCTCTCCACGCTCCAGAACCTCACCTACTTCTTCGCGGGCCTGAAGATCGCGACGTCCTTCATCTGGATGATCACGGTCGCCCTGAAGACCGACATGGGTGTGGCCTGGCACCGCTTCCTGGCCTTCCCGAACATCTGGTTCAAGCGCGAGGAGAGCGGCGACGTCGCCCTCGGCGCGCTGCTGCCGATGGCGAGCGCCGGCAAGCCGATCGACTTCGAGGACCCGGGTGAGGACGACGTCTTCGGCGTCTCCAAGGTCGAGGAGTTCTCCTGGAAGGGCCTCCTCGACTTCTCCACCTGCACCGAGTGCGGCCGCTGCCAGTCGCAGTGCCCCGCCTGGAACACCGGCAAGCCGCTGTCCCCGAAGCTGCTGATCATGGCGCTGCGCGACCACGCCCACGCCAAGGCCCCGTACCTGCTCGCCGGCGGCGGCAAGGACGCCGAGGGCAACGAGAAGGCGACCGAGGAGCAGCTGAAGGACGTCCCGGCGGCGGCCCTGGCCGAGGCCGAGCGCCCCCTGATCGGCACCCTCGAAGAGAACGGCGTCATCGACCCGGACGTCCTGTGGTCCTGCACCACCTGCGGCGCCTGCGTCGAGCAGTGCCCGGTCGACATCGAGCACGTCGACCACATCGTCGACATGCGCCGCTACCAGGTGATGATCGAGAGCTCCTTCCCGTCCGAGGCGGGCACGATGCTCAAGAACCTGGAGAAGAAGGGCAACCCCTGGGGCCTGGCGAAGAAGCAGCGCCTGCAGTGGACCAAGGAGGTCGGCTTCGAGGTCCCGGTCGTCGGCAAGGACATCGAGGACCTCACCGAGGTCGACTACCTCTACTGGGTCGGCTGCGCCGGCGCCCTGGAGGACCGCGCCAAGAAGACCACGAAGGCCTTCGCGGAGCTGCTGCACATGGCGGGCGTGAAGTTCGCCATCATGGGCGGCGACGAGGCCTGCACCGGTGACTCCGCCCGCCGCCTGGGCAACGAGTTCCTCTTCCAGCAGCTCGGCCAGCAGAACGTCGAGATGCTGAACATGGCCTTCGGCGAGAGCGACGGCGAGGACGGCGAGGAGGCCGTCAAGGTCGAGAAGGCGAAGAAGAAGATCGTCGCGACCTGCCCGCACTGCTTCAACACCATCGCCAACGAGTACCCGCAGCTCGGCGGCGAGTACGAGGTCATCCACCACACGCAGCTGCTGCAGCACCTCATCGACGAGGGCAAGCTGGTCCCCGTCACCCCGGTCGAGGGTCTGATCACGTACCACGACCCCTGCTACCTGGGCCGCCACAACAAGGTCTACACGCCGCCGCGCGAGATCATCGCCAAGGTGCCGGGCCTGCGGAACGAGGAGATGCACCGCCACAAGGAGCGCGGCTTCTGCTGCGGCGCCGGCGGCGCGCGCATGTGGATGGAGGAGCGGATCGGCAAGCGCATCAACAACGAGCGCGTCGACGAGGCGCTGTCCCTCAACCCGGACATCGTCTCCACCGCCTGCCCCTTCTGCCTCGTCATGCTGACCGACTCGGTCAACGGCAAGAAGAACGACGGCAAGGCCAAGGAGTCCATCCAGGTCGTGGACGTCGCCCAGCTCCTGCTGGAGTCGGTCAGGACGCCCGCGGCGCCGGAGGAGGACGGCAACGGCGACGAGGGCAACGGCGACGGCGGCGACGGCGAGCCGGCCGGCGCTCCGAAGCCGGACCCGGAGCCGGTGAAGTAGGCCTCTCCGCAAGGACGCACGGCCGGTGCCCGCGACGGTCCGCGGGCACCGGCCGCTGCCTTTTCATGATCCACTTGATGACGGGGAACACCGGGGACCACCGAGGAAAACCGACCGGAAGTGAATCAGGGGGGAGCGCGTGTCATGCAGAACGCGCTGACGCAGGCCGTACGCGCGAGTGCGGCCCTTACCTACGCCGCCGTCGTCGCGGCGTGCATCTGGGCAGCGGGCATCGACTACCAGCCCGCGCCGCACACCGGGGTCCTCATCTGCGTGTGGGCTGCGGCCGCCGCGTGGGTCCAGCGGGCCGCGCTGCTGTGGGTGCGGCGCTGGTACGGGCTGCGCAAGGAGCGCGAAGAGGTCAAGGCCGTCCTGGAGAAGGAGACGGGGCGGCGGGCGGCACGCCGCGTCCAGCAGAGCCGCTTCCGGCCCGTGCCGGACTCCTTCGCCTCCACGGCCCTGTCCAAGGCCCGGCAGCTGGCCGTCTCGGCCCTCGCCCTCACGGCCACCCTGACCGCCCTCAGCCTGCACGGCATGCCCGGCTCCGACAGCCGGCAGACCGCCATCCAGCACGCCGGCGCCGAGGTCGCCGTCGCGACCGTCGTGCAGGCGCGTCTCCTGGAGAAGGAGTACGACGACGACAATCCCGAGCTCGTCCGGGGGTACGTGTACGAGCTGACGGTGACGGTCCCCGGCAGCCCGGCGAAGCTCGCCACCGGCAGGACGACCTACCACGACCCCGTCCGCGAGGGCGGCCTGCTCACGGCCATGTGGGCGCCCGACGACCCCTCGCTCGGCGCGTACCTGGGCAGGGAGGAGAAGCTGCGCCGGATGGCGGCCGGGAAGTGGCAGCCGAACCTTGAGGGCAACATCGTCAACGCGATCGCCCTGATCGTCGGGCTGTGCCTGCTCCCCTGGGTGCTGCTCTTCTCCCTGGGCATCAACGGCGGCTCCCTGCGCAAGCTGCCGTGGTCACCGGTCATGCAGTCGGTGCACGCCGCCGTCGCGGTGCTGGCGGCCTACGGCTGCACGCCGGCGCTGCGCGGAGAGGACCCCTCGGGCACCGCGCAGGCCCTCCTGCAGGCAGGCGGCTGGGTCCTCCTCGGTGGCATGATCTTCTCGCCGGTCTACGCGGTGGTGAAGCGGCGGTGAAGAGCCGCCGAGGCCGCGGAGGCGGCAGGTACGGCGGGGGCTGCGGGGACGGCGGGCAGGGCGGGTACGGCTGGTGCAGCAGGTGCGGCCGTGACGGCGATCGGCTCACCAACCCCCGATATTTCCCTTAGGGGATGTCACAGCTCGGCCGCAATGGCGGGCCCGTTCTCCCGGGCCCGTCTCGGCACTCTCAGGGAGCGGGTACGTTCGAAGCGTGGCTGGATTCAGGATGGGACGCGGACAGGGCTCGAACGACCCCGGCCCCGCGCAGCAAGGACAGCGCCCGGGACAGTACCGGGCCCCGCACGGCGGCCAGGGCGGCTACGCCGGCGGCAGTGGCGCGGGCGGCGGCCAGTGGCAGCAGCAGCCCCCGCCGTACGGCGAGCCGGAGTACTTCGGCGCCGGCGGCGGCCCGCAGGGACACGGCCCCGGGCCGGGCCCGGGCCACCAGCCGTACGGCCAGGGCGGCTACGGCCACGGAGGCCAGGGACAGGACCCGTACTACGGGCAGGGCCACGGCCCCGGCGGCGACGACCCCGGCCACACCCGGCAGTTCAGCATCGGCGAGGGCCCCGACGCCTACGGCGGCGGCCAGGACCCGTACGGCCAGGGCGGCTACGGCGGCCAGGACCCGTACGGCGGCCAGGATCCCTACGCCGGGCAGGACCCGTACAACAACGCCCCCGCGCCGCCCCCGGGCCCGCGCCTGCCGTGGAAGGAGCTGCTGACGGGCATAGTGATGCGCCCGTCCGCCACCTTCTGGCAGATGCGCGACCACGCCGTGTGGATCCCGGCCCTGATCGTCACGTTCGCCTACGGCCTGCTCGCCGTCTTCGGCTTCGACAAGGCCCGCGAGGACGTCCTCAACGCCTCGCTCGCCAACAGCCTGCCGTCGGTCCTGATCACCGGCGTGGTCATGGTGCTCGCCGGCCTGCTGCTGGGCGCGGTCACCCACACGCTGGCCCGGCAGCTCGGCGGCGACGGCATGTGGCAGCCGACGGTCGGCCTGTCGATGCTGATCATGTCGCTCACGGACGCGCCCCGCCTGCTCTTCGCCATGTTCCTCGGCGGCGACAACCTGGTGGTGCAGGTGCTGGGCTGGGCGACGTGGCTGCTGGCGGGCTACCTGTTCACGTCTATGGTCAGCAAGTCGCACGACATCCCGTGGCCGCGGGCGCTGGGCGCGTCGGCGATCCAGCTGATCGCCCTGCTGTCGATCGTGAAGCTGGGCACGCTCTGATCACGTGCACAAAGAGCTGAGGCCCTTGTCCCCGCCGCGACGGCGGGGACAAGGGCCTCAGCTTTTGCTTGCTTCTGCTTGCTGCGATCAGGCGTCGAGGACCTGGCCCTCACGGCGCACGACCGGCGGCTCGACGGACCACGGGAAGTTGATCCACTCGTCCGTCTTCTTCCAGACGTACTCGCACTTCACGAGCGAGTGGCTCTTCTCGTAGATCACGGCGCTGCGCACCTCGGCGACGTGCTCGAGGCAGAAGTCGTGGACGAGCTTGAGCGTCTTGCCGGTGTCCGCGACGTCGTCGGCGATCAGGACCTTCTTGTTGGAGAAGTCGATCGCGTTCGGGACGGGGGAGAGCATGACCGGCATCTCGAGCGTGGTGCCGACGCCGGTGTAGAACTCCACGTTCACCAGGTGGATGTTCTTGCAGTCCAGCGCGTAGGCGAGGCCGCCCGCGACGAAGACGCCGCCACGCGCGATGGACAGGATGATGTCCGGCTCGTAGCCGTCGTCCGCGATGGTCTGCGCCAGCTCACGGATGGCCTCCCCGAAGATCGGGTAGGTCAGGTTCTCGCGGATCTCACTCACTGTTGCTCTTCGCCTTTTGCTCTGCTGCTCAGACCTGGGTGCGGTGGAAATTCTGGAAGGACCGCGAGGGCGTGGGCCCACGCTGTCCCTGGTAGCGGGAACCGTGCTTCGCGGACCCGTAAGGATGCTCGACGGGAGAGGTCAGGCGGAACATGCACAGCTGCCCGATCTTCATCCCCGGCCACAGCTTGATCGGCAGCGTGGCCATGTTCGACAGCTCCAGCGTCACGTGACCGGAGAAGCCCGGGTCGATGAAGCCGGCCGTCGAGTGCGTCAGCAGGCCGAGCCGGCCCAGGCTGGACTTGCCCTCCAGTCGCGAGGCGATGTCGCCGGGGAGCGTGATGACCTCGTACGTCGAGGCGAGCACGAACTCACCGGGGTGCAGGATGAACGCCTCGTCGCCCTCCGGCACCACCTCGCGGGTGAGGTCCGCCTGCTCGACCGCGGGGTCGATGTGCGGGTACCGGTGGTTCTCGAACACCCGGAAGTAGCGGTCGAGCCGCACGTCGATGCTCGACGGCTGCACCATCGATTCGTCGAACGGGTCGATCCGCACGCGGCCTGCGTCGATCTCGGTCCGGATGTCCTTGTCTGAGAGAAGCACGGGTCGAGGATACGCGGAGAAGACGGACAACGCGGGCCCGGTCCGAGCGGACCGGGCCCGCGCCGCTTGATCACCGTCCGCGCGGCGGCCGCTCAGCGCTTCTGCAGGGCCACCGGAACGGAATGCCGCAGCCGGGCGCAGCGCGGGCAGCGCAGCAGCCGCCCCGGGCCGATCCGGTCGGGTCCGAGGTGCTGCATCGGGAACGAAGCGGTGCTGAAGACGTGCCCTTCGGCACAACGAACGACGGTGCGCTCCATAGAGCTCCCTTTCCCCATTCACGTGAAAGACAAAAGCCACATTAGGGGATGTACGGGACTCGCTCCTACGCGGCACTCCCGGCAGTCCCCCACCGGCTTCCGCCGCCCCACGGTACGCCCCAACTCCCGGCCCCCACGCACGCATCCCCACCGGCCCCACACTCTCCACACACAGCACGAAGGCCCGCACGGTGAGTGCACCGGGGGCCTTCGATGGGGTAGAGTGTGCGAAGATGAGGCGCCCGTAAAACAGGCGCCCTCGCGGGTGTAGTTTAATGGTAGAACATGAGCTTCCCAAGCTCAGAGCGCGAGTTCGATTCTCGTCACCCGCTCCACAAGACGTAGAAGTCATCAAAGGAAGGCCCAGGTCAACGACCTGGGCCTTGTTTGTTTACCCTGGGCCGCCGGATGCGGCGGCCAACACTGACGGAACGGAGCGCGTGGTGACGGCGGGGGAAACGAACGGCGACGAGCTGATAGGCAAGGTCCTCGGCGGCCGTTACCGGGTGACGGCGACGATCGGGCGCGGCGGCATGGGAGTGGTCGCGCGGGCGGTGGACGAACTGCTCAACCGGGAGGTCGCGGTCAAGGTCCTGCGGGCCTTCACCGACTCCGCCGAGGCCGAACTGCTCGACCTGCGGACCCGGATGCAGCGGGAGGCGCAGGCCGCCGCCCGCATCCGGCACGGCGGCGTGGTCACCGTGCACGACGTGACCGAGGAGCAGGGCCTGCCGGTCATCGTCATGGAGCTCGTCGACGGGCCCTCGCTCGACGACGTGCTGGGCGAGCGCGGCACGCTGGAGCCGCACGAGGCGGCGGCGATCGGCGCCAGGCTGATGGACGCGCTCGACGCCGCGCACCGGGCCGGCGTGCTGCACCGCGACGTCAAGCCGGGGAACGTGCTGCTGGAGCATGGCGAGCAAAGCGAGATGGGGGTCCCCCCGGCCGGAGGCTGGGGGAGGGTCGTGCTCACCGACTTCGGCATCGCCAGCATGGAGGCCTCCGGCGACGAGGCCATGGCCAAGCTGACCCAGAGCGGCCAGCTCGTCGGCTCCCTCGACTACCTGCCGCCGGAGCGCGCGCAGGGCCGGGAGCCGGGCCCCGCGTCGGACATCTGGTCGCTGGGCATGACGCTGTACGCGGCCGTGGAGGGCACGTCGCCGTTCCGCCGGACGTCCGTGTGGTCCACGCTCTCGGCGATCGTCACCGAGCCGCTGCCGGAGCCCCGGCGGGCGGGGCCGCTCACGCCCGTACTGCAGGCGCTGATGGCGAAGGAGCCGGAGCACCGGCCGACCGCGGACCAGGCGCGCGAGATGCTGGAGCGGGTCGCCGCGGGCATGACGGCGAACACGGTGGACACAGCCAATACGGCCAATACAGCCAATACGGCGAACCTCATGCCGCAGGCCCCCGCCCCGGCCCCCTCCCCCGTACCCACGCAGGCCGTTGCTCCGGCGCCGCCGCCGGGTTTCGGTGCCGCGCCGTCGTACACGGGGCCTTTCCAGCAGTCCTCGCAGCAGCCTGCGCCGGGACCTTCGCCGCAGTCTCCTCCGGCGCCCTCGCCGCAGCCTTTCCCTCAGTCCCCGTACGCCGGCCATCCGGCGCCGGGCCCGCTGCACGCACAGCCTCCGCAGTTCCCGCAGTCCCCACAGTTCCCGCAGTCCCCGCAGCTTCCGCAGTCCGGCTCCGGCGCACCGGTCGCGGGCCACGCCCCCGCCGCGGGTCACGCGGCGCCCGCTCCCGGCCCCGGCCGCGCCGCAGCCGACCGCGGACGGCGCCGCAGCCGGACCCTCATCGCAGCGGCGGCCGCCCTCGTCGTGCTCGCGGGAGGCGGCGTCACGTACGCCCTGACCGGCAACGGCGGCAAGAAGAACGACGAGCCCCCGGCAGCGGCGCCGGCGGCGACCGGCTCGCCGTCGGCCGGTGAGCAGCCGAACGAGGGCGGAGTGGCCACCGGCCTGCACTCCCCGGGCGCCTCGCCGTCCGCGAGCGCCTCCAAGAAGCCGTCCGCCTCGCCCTCGTCGGCCTCTCCGTCGGCCAAGCCCAGCGCCTCCTCGGCCAAGCCCAGCAGTTCGGTGCCGACGACCTGCAGCGGCTGGAGCCACCACGACCCGAAGCCGGGCACGTACGGATACGTGTCCGGCGATCGCCACGTCCTCAACGGGCCCTACAAGGTCTGCGGCTCCGTGGCCCCGGCCAAGAGCGGCACGAAGGTCTGGTTCCACTGCTCCGTCGAGAACTCGTACGGCCACAAGTGGATTTACGTCCGCATGGAGGGGACGAAGACCGCGGGCTGGATGTCCGGCGACACCATCATCCGCCAGAGCGGGCAGACGGTCCGCTGCTGACGGTGTCCACCGGAGGTATCCGTCGGCGGTATCCGCCGGAGGTATCCGCTGGCGGTGTCCCCTGGCGGTGTCCGCTGACGGTCTTTCGGGGCTTTTGCACACCCGTTCCCGGCCGACCGGCCTGTCCGGCATGAAATTCCGATAAGTTGCCGTGCCAAACGATCAACGGTCTTCTACGTCAGACCCGATGCGGAGTACGACATGAGCACTTATCCGGGCGGCGGCAGCCCCGGACCGGGCGGCTGGGCGGCCTCGGAATCCGCAGGCCCCAACGGCTCCTACCGGAACCAGACCCTGAAGTACCAGCAGATCGAGCTGGGCTTCGACGAGTCGGTCACGCTCCGGACGGTCTTCGGCCTCTGGGCGAGCGCGGCCCTCACCTCGATCCTGGTGTTCCTCACCTGCTGGCTGTTCGCCCTGCTGACGAACGACTTCGACTTCGGCGAGGCCGAAACCGGCCTCAACGTGGGCGGAATTCTGGGATTCATCATCTTCTGGTTGATCCTGCTCTTCAACGGCCTCACCGAGCCCGTCTCGGAGTGGCGGACCCTGCTGGAGGACAAGGCGCAGGCCTCCCCCTCCGCCTACGCGGCGATCTACGGCGCGCTGTCCCGCCGCCGCATCCCGGTGACGGCCGTGCCGTCCCGCATCCGCAGCGACATCCTGCAGCCGGAGGCGGTCAGCAACCGTCTCGTCGTCAGCAGCGGCCGGTACGTGACCTACGTATCCGTCTTCGAGTACGGCACCAGCCTCTATCTCGGCTGGACGATGTGGCGCATCCGCCCGGGCGCGGTGATCATCGGCACGTACTTCAAGGATCTCGTCGGCGGGATCATGGGCCGCACCGGTGACGTCAACCAGATGCTCCGCACCGAGCGGCCGCGTGCCATGCGCGAGGCCGTGCACTCGGCGGTCCGGGAAGGCGTGGAGATCGCGGTCCAGGGCATCGAGGTGCCCATCGCCTCGACCTTCGGGCAGAACCTCCCGATCATGTCCGCGCCCGGCCAGGGTCCCGCCGGCCCGCCGGCTCCGCCCGCGCCGCCGGTCATGCCCGCCGCGCCCGCCGCACCCCCGGTGCAGCCCGTGCCGCACCCCACGCCGCACCCCGCGCCGCCGGCTCCGCCGGCGCCGGGCGGCCCCGCTTCCCCGTGGACCAGCTGAGCACCATGGACCAGCAGAGCGACAGGACGCCCCCGCCGGGCGTCCTGACCGTCGGCAACGGCACGTCGGTGTGGGCCTGGGCGGCCGTTCGCATCGAGGCCGCCGCCGACCTCACCGAGACCCGGGAGTACGCCGACCTCCCCGAGGAAGAGCGCCGGATCAAGGCGGTCGCCGCAGAGGCGGCCTGGCTGGCGGGCCAGTGGGACACCCACCACGACACGCGCATCGAACTGCGCTATCTGACGGACCCGGCCACGCGCAGGATCTCGTGCGCGCTGCTGGCCCGGGTGCGCGGCGACGACCCGCACGATCCGGCCGCGGCACAGGAGTCCGCGGTCGCGGCGGCCCTCGCGCTCCGCGACCGGCTGGGGCAGCTGCCGCACCACGTGCACGCCGCCCCGGTCGAGGACGCGGCCGAAGTGGCGCGGTGGCTCACGCCGTTCACCCCCGACCCGGCCGGCCTGGCCGAGATCCGCAAGCGCTACCGGACGGGCCTGCCCAACCGGCCCGACGCGGGCGTTCAGTACTACCTCGCCCCGCAGCCGTTCACCGCCGCGGCGCCACCGTGGGACGCGCTGTGGCAGGCGGTCGCGGCACACCCGTACCCGCTCATGCTGACGGTCGGCCTCGAACCGTACCGGGTGCCCGACGACCTCGGACCGATGCTGCACCAGATCGCCACCCACTACGGGCGGCTGGGGACGCCGGGACAGCTGCCGGAGGGCCTGTGGGGCCCGGCGACCCAGCTCTCCCCGGACAACTTCGCCGTGGACGCGGCGAAGGTGTACGCGGACGCCGCGCGCCGCTACACCGACCGCGCCTTCCGCATCCGCATCGCGCTCGCCTCCCCGAACCCGCTCCCCGAGTCCCTCGCCGAACTCGTCGGCGCCACGGTCTCCCCGCAGGAACGGCCCGGCCAGGGCACCGCACTGACCGAGACCTTCACCGGCCCGGCCCACGTCACCGTACGGCCGGCTCCGCCGGAGCTGGCCGCGGCGTGGACCGGCATCACGACGCTGGAGCACGCCCGCTGGGGCGGCGACCAGCGCTGGCAGCTGCCCGAACCGCTGTCGCCGCCGCTGCGCCTGCTCTCCGAGCTGGTCGACGCGCGGGAGGCGGGTGCGGCGCTGCGGCTTCCCCTCGCCGTGCACGGGCACATGACCGGCTTCCCCGTACGCAGGCCTGACATGGCCCTGGAAACCGACTACCGGCCGCAAGGCCCCGCCATCGAACTCGGCCGGCAGCTGGTGCACGGCGCGCCGGCCGGGCCGCTCGGCGTGGAGCTGGGGTCCCTCTCCCGGCACGCGCTGTTCGTCGGGACGACCGGCTCGGGCAAGACCAACACGACCCTGGCCTTCACCCAGCAGCTCTGGCGGGACCACAAGGTGCCGTTCCTCGTGCTGGAACCGGTCAACTCCGAGCTCGACGACTACCGCTGGCTCGCCACCCGCCCCGGCTTCGAGGACCTCCTCGTCCTCACCGTCGGCGACGAGAACACGGCGCCGTTCCGGCTCAACCCCTTCGAGGTGCCGCACGGGGTCCGGATCAGCACCCACACCGCCGGACTGCTCGCCTGCTTCGACGCGGCGTTCGGCCTCTGGGACCCCCTGCCGGCCATCTACAACAAGGCCCTGCGCAACACGTACGCGCGGAAGGGCATCGTCCCCACCGACGTCTCCACGCCCGCCCACGACGGGGCGTGGCCCACCCTCCGCGACTTCATCGCCGAGATGCGCAAGGAGTGCGACCAGCTCGGGTACTCCGGCGAGGTCAAGGACAACATCATCGCCGCGTCCAGGCTGCGGGCCGAATCCCTCGCGGAGGGCGCCTGCGGCAGCACGCTGGACTGCGCACGCTCGTACCCCGTCGAGGAGCTCCTCAACCGCCCGGTCGTCATCGAGCTGGCCGGCGTCGGCGACAACGAGAAGGAACAGTCCCTCGTCACCGCGCTGATCCTGCAGACCATGACGGAGCACTACAAGGCGACCCGGCGGGGCGACGGGCTCTCCCACGTCACCGTCATCGAGGAGGCCCACCGGCTGCTCGGGCGCCCCGTCGCCTCCGGCGGGGACGGCAAGGAGGGCAACGCGCAGGCCCGCGCGGCGCAGGCCTTCGCCAACACGCTCGCCGAGAACCGCAAGTACGGGGAAGGCCTGGTGATCGTCGAACAGGTCCCCGAGAAGCTCATCGAGGACGCGTACAAGAACACCAACCTGAAGGTCATGCACCGCCTGCCGTCCGCCACGGACCGGGAGCTGATCGGCGGCACGATGCGGTTCTCCCCCGACCAGGAGCGGTTCGCGTCGTCCCTGGAACCGTTCCAGGCCTTCGCCCACCACGACGGCATCGACCGGCCGGCCCTCATCCGGGTCCCGAACGTACGCGCCGAGGCGGCCGCGGAGACCGGGGTCGCGCGGGCGCCGCTCGCCGGCAACGCGGAACTGGCCGACCGCTTCCGCGCCTTCGCCGCCACAACACCGGCCGTCGACGCGGCCCTCGCCCCCTTCGCCGACTGCGAGGGCTGCCGGCACCGCTGCGCGTTCCGCTCACGGGCGGCGACAGCGGTGTGGCCGGAGCACGGGACCGAGCTGAAGAAGCGCGTGGCCGACTACCCCAAGACCTCGGCCGCCCAGGCCGAGTGGTGGTCCCGCACGGCGGACTGGGTCGCGGAAATCGCCGACACCGTAGCCCCGCCGGGCGCGGCGGCGGACGCGGTCGACGACTACCGCGCCTGCGTCTTCATCCACGTCGCCCAAGCGGCGTGGAAGAGGAAGACGCTGCCGTGGGTGCGGCTGTATCGCAGCAATGCCGGGGGCGGGGCTGGGGTTGCTGCCGGAGGCGGGGGCGGGGGCGGGGCTGGGGGCGGGGCTGCCACCGGGGCCGGTGCTGGTGCTGGTGCGAGAACTGAGTCATGAGCGACCGCCCCACCGAGAGAGAAGAGCCCCCCGAGCAACCGCCGTCCCCGGAATCCGGGGCGGCGGACGAGGCCCCGGAACCCACGGAGGCGCAGGACGCACCCGAACCGTCCGCGCCTGAGCCGGCAGAGCCGGCAGAGCGACCTGAGCAGTCGCCCGAATCGGGCGAGGCCTCCGACGGGGGCGAGGCTTCCGACGACGCACCGGAGCCGGCGGAGGCGGAGGATGCGCCCGAGCCGGCGGGGGCGGAGGCGGAGGCGGAGGGCGCATCCGAGCCGGCGGAAGAGCCCACTGAGCCCGAGGACGGTGGCGAGTCCTCTGACGGGGGCGAGCATTCCGACGGGAGTGAGGCGTCCGACGCCGCGCCGGAGCCGACGGAGGCAGAGAAACCGGAGGAGGCGGAGCAGGCCGAGGAGCCGGAGAAGGCCGAGGGGTCGGAGGCGGCGGAAGAGCCGGAGGACCCTGAGGAGTCGGAGGACGCGGAGGAACCGGAGGAGTCTGAAGACCCGG
Source organism: Streptomyces roseifaciens (assembly GCF_001445655.1). NCBI lineage: Bacteria > Bacillati > Actinomycetota > Actinomycetes > Kitasatosporales > Streptomycetaceae > Streptomyces > Streptomyces roseifaciens. Next base: position 183,313 of record NZ_LNBE01000006.1, on the reverse strand, counting down.
AGGACACGGAAGAGGACGAGGAGGCCGAGGAAGAAGACGAGGAAGACATGGAAGACGAGGAGGAGGAAGCGGAGGAGGACGAGGAGGAGGAAGAGGACGCAGAGGAGCCGGAGGAAGCGGAGGACACAGAAGACACCGAGGACGCCGAGGACGCCGACGAGTCCACGGAAGACGCCCCGGAGCCTGCGGATGCGCGCGATACGGACGAGGCGCCCGAGCCGGCTGAACCGGCTGAAGCGGTTGAACCGGCCGCATCATCGGAAGGGTCGCAGAACACACCCGAGTCCCCTGACGACGCCCCGGAACCAGCCGACGCCGCACCGAAGCCGGCGGAGAAAGCAGCGGAAACGGCCTCGCGCGCTGAGGCCCCGGACGGCCCGGACGACCCGGACGAAGCCCCCGAACCTGCCAAGCCTCAGGACACCCACGCGAGGCGTGCGCCGGAAGACCAACAGGAGCCGGACACCGAGGCGCCCTCGGCGACCGAACCCCCGGACAACCCGGAGGAAGCCCCCGATCCGGCCACTGGGTCAGAGGCCCCGAAGGACGACGTTCCCGCAGCGGACCCGGACCCGGAACAGGGGGGACGGCCCTCCGGTGGTCGCCGCTCGGGTGACGGGCCGGACGACCTGACCCCGACGGACGGGGCGCTGGACGGCTTCGACGAGTTGGATCCCGACCCCGAGGCCGACGACACATGGATCAGGCTGCGCTCCGGAAACAACCGGCGGAGGTTCGTGACCTCGAACGAGGGCGACGGCGCCGCAGGTGACGGGTAATGGCACCAACCATTTACGAGCTCCCCAAGGCTTCCAGGACAACAGGAGGTTACGACCCTGCGCTCGCCCCTTCGCCGACTGCGAAGGCTGCCGATACCGCTGCGCGCCACGCGGACGGGCGGCGACAGCGGCGTTGGCCGCACGGCGACGAGCTGAAGAAGCGCGTGGCCGACTACCCCAAGACCTCGGCCGCCCAGCCCGAGTGGTGGTCCCGCACGGCGGACTGGGTAGCGGAAATCGCCAACACCGTCGACGACTACCGCGCCTGCGGCTTCATCCACGTCGCCCAAGCGGCGTGGAAGAGGAAGACGCTGCCGTGGGTGCGGCTGTACCGCAGGAATACCTCTGCTGCCCATACCGATGCGGATGCCGGAGCTGATGCCGGCCGAAGCCGAACGAGAACTAAGTCATGAGCGATCGCCCCACCGAGACCGAGAGACCACCCGAGCAGCCGCCAACCGCGGAATCCGGTACGGACGAGGCGCCCGAACCGACGCAGGCCCAGGAAGCGCCTGAGCCGACCTCCTCCCCCGAGACGCCGCCTGAGCAGGTGCCGGAATCCGGCGGCGACGTCGCAGCTGCGGGAGGGACTTCCGACGACGACGCACCGGAGCCGACGAAAGCGGAAGATGCCGCGAGGGAAGAGGAAGAGCCCGAGCCCGTGGAAGCACCCGCTGGGCCGAAGGACGGAGGCGAGGCTTCTGACGAGGGGGAGGCACCCGACACTGCACCAGAGCCGACGGAAGCGGGAGAGGCAGAAGTAGGAAAGAAGGAGCAGCCGGAGGACACAGAAGACGCCCCTGACCCCTCCGAGAAGACGAGGGAGGCGCAGGAGCCGACTAAGCCGCCGGATGCGGACGAGACGTCACGGCCCAAAGATGAGGCTGCTGCTGAGCTGGCAGACGTGTCCGAATCTCCCGGCAGCGGGACCGAACGCACTGTAGAAGCAGCCGATTCCACCGAGCCGGACCAGACACCGGAGACCCTAAGCCCCGACGAAGGTCAGGAACCTGATCAACCCGAGGGCTCGGCGGAGGCCGACAAGCCTGAGCCGTCACCTGACTCCGGGCCCAGGTTTGAGGACGAGTCCCACAACGCACCAGAACCGCCCACCGCCGAGACCGCACCAACAGCTGAGGCAGAGGGGCCGCCGGAGGAAACAGCAGAAGAGGCAAAAGCACCTTCGCGCTCCGAAAGTGCGGGTGATCCGGACGAAGCCCCAGATCCCACCGAGCCGCACGACACCAGCACAGCCGACGCTGCGGAACGCTCACCGGCAACTACTGCCGAGGCACCGGAATGGGACCCCGACGATGCACCAGATCCGTCCGATGAAGCAGAACTCCCCCCTGACGGAATTTCCATGCCGTCGTTCCAGGACGTCCCAGTCGAGCACAGCAGTGGCGGCGATACACCAAACCCCGAAGATACAAGCAGCCTCGAGTCACCTTCGCCACCAAAAATGGATCGGATGGCGACAGTCGGCGAGGACGGCTTGTCGAACCGAATACGACCCCCTCGCGAAGGGGATACAAACTATGTGGTGGACGACCTGAACAACCTGTCGGACACCATCACTGATATCGACAGCATCCGCGACGGAACACTATGGGAAGAGAAAACGGCAACCGGACAGGACCCCCGAGTAGACGTCGACAAATGGATCAACAAGCACGTGCACAAAAAATTGGATTCCTACGTGCGCGCCCGTCCGCACATGGAGGGCTACGAACAAGCCCCCCTCGGGCTGGATTTCACACAGCCCGGAGCGACTCCAGACTTCAGGGCCGCAGTGGAGTCTGGTATAAAAGAATGGGAATCAAGGAACCCAGGATCTAGGGTGAAGGTCAGGTGGGCAGAATGAGCTGCTATTTCCAAATGGGCGACGAAGACATCTGGAACCCCTCGAACTCTGTCGCCAGAGTGTTCCTAGGACAGGCCGAGATCCTGTCTCACCTGACCGGCGAAGAGACGGGACTCGGACCTGTCATCGAAGATGAATGCGAGATCTCCATACGCGAATTCTCAAAATTCATCGACAGCCTATTGGCGACCTATCAGAACTCGAACAACAAGGCTTTCAGATCTTTGCTTAGCGGCTTCATCTCGGTAGCTCTTGTCTTGGTCGAGCGTGGCGGCGGCACCCTCGAATCCATCACACCCGAGTATTCCGAAATGTGGGAGAGCCTACGGGAAGCCAATGCAAAGGGAATGCCCACAGGGTGAGCGGGGCCTCAGGCCGGTGCCGCCGACAACCGACACCCTGCGCGCTGAAGCCGCTACCCGGCCCGGCGGCTGGGTGTACGCCGTGGACCCCGACTTCGACCCCGCCAGCGAGGTGCCGCCGTCCGGCATCGTCGGCGCGTGGAAGGTCGACGAGCGCAGGGAGCTGTCCGGCGCACTCCAGCACAATCCCCGCTACCGTGGCGGCGATGCAGCTCGCCGCCACCGGCTAGAGCTCCGACGCCGCAGTGCGAGCCGCCCTGCGGCAGGACATGGTCTTCCCGTCCCGGGCGAAGGGCCGGGAATCGCGTCGTACGCCGACGACCGGGCACTTTCGTCCCCGTCTTCACTAGCGCCGAGCAGGCCCCAGCCTCCGCGCCGACGTTGCAGCGCCGCCCGTGCCGGACGTTGCTCGAACACCTTCCGCCGGAGGTGTTGGTGGCTCTCAATCCGGGAGGCACAGTCTCCGTGCGGCTGCCCGTCGCCGATCTGCTGACCGGCGACGGCGACTGATGGCGAGCAGGGCCCGGGTCTGTGACCCGGGCCCTGCTCGCATTGCTGCGCGCGCGTCACTGATGTGCCGCGACCTTCTTCGGTGACGGAGCCGAGGGAGCCGTTGCGGCATCGGCCTCCGGGCGGCGGTCCCTGGGGATGAGGGCCATGACCAGGCCCAGGGCCAGCAGGAAGCCGCTCACCAGGTAGACCGTCTGCATGGCCTGGGCCATGCCCTCGAGGAAGGGGTGGGCCAGGCGGGCGTCGGCGTGGGCCAGGAAGGAGCTGTCGTCCAGGGAGACGGCGCCGTTGCGGCCGGCGAGCAGGGTCTGGTTGGCGGGCTGGGACGTCACGGACGGGTCGGCGAGGGCCTCCTTGAAGCCCGGGTCGGAGGCGGCGCCGGCGTAGGCGTCGGAGATCCGGCCGCCCACCGAGCCGAAGAAGAGCGAGAAGAAGACGCTGATGCCGACGGTGCCGCCGATGGAGCGGAAGAAGGCGAAGGACCCGATGCCGGCGCCCATGTACTGCGGTTCCAGGCCCCGCTGGATGGCGACCAGCATGACCTGCCAGCACACGCCGATGCCGATGCCCATGACGGCGGCGGCGGCCGCGGGCTGCCACAGGGCCGTGTCGGCGCCGAACGTCGCGAACCAGAACGTGCCGGCCATGATGAGCACGATGCCGGTGAGCATGGCGCCCTTGAAGCGGCCCGTACGCGTGACGTAGGCGCTGCACAGCCGCCCGGCGACGATGATGCCGAAGGTCTGCGGGAGCATCATCAGGCCGGCCTGGGTCGGCGAGAGGCCCTTGACGATCTGGAGGTAGAGCGGGAGGACGGCGAGCGAGCCGAAGACGGCGGCGCCGACGATCGTGTTGACGGCGTTGTAGAGGGTGAAGACGGGGCTGCGGAACATGGGGGTGGGGAGCAGGGCGGCACCACCGGCCCGCCGCTGTGCCATCACGAACAGCACGAGCCCCACGGCCCCCACGGCGAACAGCCCCAGCGTGCCGGCCGAGCCCCAGCCCCACTTCGGCCCTTCTTCGACGGCGAAGAGCACGGGCACCAGGAAGAGGACGAGCGTGATGACCCCGGCGATGTCCGGCTTGTCCTTGGAGCGGTCGTTCTGGACGCGCACCTGGCTGAGGACGATCAGGACGGTGGCGATGCCGATCGGCACGTTGATGAAGAAGGCCCAGCGCCAGCCGGCGGCACCGGCGAAGCTGTCCAGCCCGGCGAAGAACCCGCCGACGACCGGTCCGACCACGGCCGAGACGCCGAAGACGGCACCGAACCAGGCCTGGTAGCGGCTGCGTTCGGCGGGCGGCAGCAGGTCGGCCAGGATGGCGAACGCGAGGCTCATCAGACCGCCCGCACCGAGTCCCTGGATGCCCCGGAAGACCGACAGCATCACCATGGACTGGGCGAGCCCGCACAGCACCGAGCCGACGACGAAGACCGTCACGGCGATGACGTAGAGCGGCCGGCGCCCGTAGATGTCGGAGAGCTTGCCGTAGAGGGCCGTGGTGATCACCGAGGTGATCATGTACGAGGTGTTGGCCCAGGCCTGCTGCGAGAGGCCGTTGAGGTCGTCGGCGATGGTGCGGAGCGCCGCGGAGATGATGGTCTGGTCGAGCGCCGACATGAACAGGCCGAGCATCAGGCCGGCCATGACCAGTCTCATACGGCGCCGGTCGATCACCGGGGCGCCCGGGGAACCCGGAGCAGCAGCTGTGTCCGTCATCGTCGTTCCATCCATCCCTTGGCGTGAGGCGATGACTCAAGGATGGAATCTCAAGCAAGCTTGAGGTCAAGACGAACGATCAGCTCTCTTCCTCTTCTTCGCCTTCTTCGTCTTCCTCGTCCTGATCCTCGTACGGGGCCTCCTCCATCAGCCGCTCGGCGATGTCGTCCACCCATGCCTCGGCCCAGCGCAGCAGCTCGGCGCGGTCGGTGTCGTCGAGTCCGTAGGCGGCGAACTCGGAGTCGGCGATCCACTCGGCGCCGGCGAGCCGGGCCTGGAGGTCGGTGAGGTCGAAGGCGGCGGCGTCCGTGCCGGCGTGCCGGCGGCCGAGCTCCTCCAGCTCGACGTGCGACCAGTCGGCGGATGCGGCCCGCACGTCGACGAGGTCCCGGGCGAGCCCGAGGTCCGCGAGGTCGCGTACGGCCATGCCGACCACGTCCTCGACGGCGGGCACGGGCCCGTACGGACCCAGCACCGGCGGCCGCCACAGGGTCTCCTTGCGGAGGGCGACGGCGCAGTGCTCACCGGTCGCGGCGTCGGTGACGACGAGCCCGCCCTCGAGCGGTTCGGCCTGCCAGCCGCGCTCCTGCAACCCGTTGCAGACGGCGGACACGAGCTCGGCCATGGCGTCCGGCGCCTCGGTGGCCAGCTCCAGGCCCGTGTCCCTGCGAACGGCCCCCGGTTCGAGGAGACCGTGCGCCTCCCGGGCGTAGGCACCACTGAGGAGGAGCGGATACGCGGAGCCCGCCGCCATCACGTCCGGCAGCAGACGCCGGTGCAGTCCGTGCGGACCGCTTTCGTGTGGACCGCTTCCGTGCGGACCGCTTCCGTGTGGACCGCTTTCGTACGAGCCGGGCGGCGATGTGGGCGGCAGCATGATCGCGATTATTCCGGAAGGACGCCTTCGACCAGGTCGGATACGCGCTGCAGCTCCGGCTGGATCTCGTCCGCCTCGGCCCGGTCGACGGCGGCGAGCCGCCACCACACGGCACGCGCGTTGCGCAGGATGCGGCGGGTCTCGTCGGCGGGGGCCTGGGCGTTGTGGCGGCGCTCGGCCGTCCGCAGGTGCAGCCGCATGATCGCGGCCCAGTCCTCCTGCAGCAGCAGCGCGAGCCAGGCCCGCGTCCCCAGCACGCCGACGGTGTGCGGGTGCAACGGCCCGTACTCCTTGTCAAGCACCCCTTCCAGCTCCCGCGCGGCGAGCGCGGCCCCGACCAGATCCCCGCGCAACTCGGCAGCGACGATCCGCCCGAAGCCCTCGGTGTGGTGCGGGGGGAGGGGGGTGGCCCAGTGGGGGCTGGGGATGGGCGCGGGGGCCGGCGGGGCGGGCACCGCGAGAGGGGCTTGGAGGGGAGGGGCCTGAAGGGGCGGGGGTACGGGGGCGGGTGTGAGCACGGGCGGGGCAAAGTGCTCCGCCACCGGCGCGGGCGCGGGCGCAGGTGCGGGTGCGGGTGCGGGTGCCACAGGGGCGGGCACCGGCGCCACGGGGGCAGGCTGAGGCACCACAGGAGCCGGAGCAGGAGCCGGAACCGGCGCAGGCGCCGGATGCGGCCCCGGCATCGGCGTCACCGCCCCGTCGTGGTCGACGATCAGCGGCCAGACCGAGCCGTCGGGCTCCTTGGCATTGATCCGTATGGGGTGCCCGCGCAGGGCCGCCCGCACCCGTATCTCGGACAGCGCCGAGGTCCGCGCATCCGCGCCCGGCAGGTTGTCGACCGGCTCCCCATCGATCGTCGCCCCGCCCATTGCGTCGATGACGATGGTGTAGACAGGCGTCAGAGGGACCGAGTCGAGGTCCGTCACAACAGGCATGGTCATTCCTTACGTACCGCCGCCGCCAGCAGGCCAAGGGGGCCGCGGCACGCAGGGTGCCGCGGTCCCCCGGGTAATGATGACCCGGATCACCCACCGTTGGGGTAGTAGGGGGGTGACCAGCCCAGATACTTGGAGTTCCACTTGGTTTCGATATCGGTGGCGGGGACGATCGATATCTCGCCGATGACCCCGATGTCATTGGACGCGATCTTCCCGTCGCCCACGTAGATGGCGACGTGTCCGGCCCGGTGCCCGGTGTCCCAGAACATGAGCGCGCCGACCGGCGGATTGCGGTCGCCGTCGTGCCGCATGTCCTTCGGCATTTCGACCTGGTAGTGGTCGATGGCGTAGTTCGTACCGGAGTAGTTCCATCCATAGGCGATGGATGTGAAGGCAAGGCACTTCTGGTACCAGTTCGCGCGGTGGCTGTCGGCCTCGGCCTTCGCCCACTTGATCGCGTCGGCAGTGGAGCGCGGGTTCCTCACCTTGTCGGGCCAGTTCGCGTTGCCGTCGTGGAAGGGCTCGCCCGGCTTGCCCGGCTTGCCCGAGGTGTTGCAGTCGTCCGGGGGTTCGTCGGGGTCCTTGCCGTTGCTGTTACCGCTGTTCCCGGCACTTCCTCCGGACGTGTTCGAACCCGGCTTCTTGGGGTGGTTCTCACCGGACCGCTCCGTGTCGATTCCGGCTTCCTTGGCAATGCTGCGGGCCTGCGTCTCCTTCGGCCCGTAGGCGTTGGGGAAGCCGGACCGCTGCACCTTCTGGGCGGCGTCGTTGAGCGACAGGTTCTCCCAGGGGACGTCCTCCAGGCCCGGCGGGTCGCCGCTGTCGCCGCCGAAGAAGAACATCTTGGCCGCGTACTTGGGGTCCATGATCTGTTCTTTGGTGCCCCAGCCCGCCACCGGGCGCTGCTGGAACAGGCCGACCGAGTCCCGGTCGCCGTAGTTGATGTTGTCCAGCTGCGACTCGGCGAGAGCGGTCATCAGCGCGATGAGCGTGGCTCGCCCGGGCAGCTTCCCCTCCTTCGCGACCTCATCGATGATCTTGGCGTTGGCGACCTGCCGGGCACGCAGCTCCTTACTCGCACCGCCGTTGGCATTACCCGGCTGCCCGTTGCCCTGCTCCCCGTCGTCGGCCGGCTGTCCCCATTCGCCGCAGCCCGCGGCAGAGGCCGAGCTGACCCCGCCGATGCCCGACACCGCGCCGAAGATGATGAGCATGACCATGAAGACGGCCGCGACGGGGAGCCCGAGCTTGAGCACCAGGGCACGCCGGGCTCCCCCCGCCGCCAGGGCGAGGGCCTGACGTCCGTCCACTGACTCAGACCCCCAGGATCCGGCCCACGCGCCACTCGTTGCCGTCGCGCGTGACCTCGGTGAGGAGAACCTTGGACTCGTTGTACTTGCGGTAGCCGGCGACCGTGGTGTTCACGGTGACCTTGCGCCAGACGCGCAGGGGCGTGTCGACCTGACTGCGCACCCGGTCGTCGTCGGCGGGGCCGACGGTGACCTTGTCCACGGTGGACACGCCGCCGTTGGAGACCATCTCGTTCCACGCCGCGTCGTCGAACTTCTTGAGGTTCTCGCGCAGGGCGGAGGTCATCCACGGCGCTGCGCGGTCCACCACCGCCTTGTGAGTCTTGTCCACGGGCGGGTTGCGGGCCCAGTAGACCCGCGCCCATCCCTCCGCCGCCTTCTCCGGCTTGCTGAGGTCCACCTTCGGCAGGGCCGGGGCCGAGGCGGAGGGCGACGGGGCGGCGGGGGCGCCGGCCCCCTGGGCGGGCGCCGACTCCGTCCGGGTCTCCGGCGCGCTCCCCGCCCGTACGACCTTCGCCGGGGCGTCGTTCGGCCACCAGTGGGTGGCGGCCGCGCCGAGAGCCAGGAACCCGGCGATCACCAGGATTGCGCCGCCCGCGGTGACCGGCTCCCGGCGCCGCTCATCCGCAAGGCGCCGCTTGAGCTCCGCCTTCTGGTCCTGGCGGTAGATCTTGCGGGCCCGGCGGCGCACGGACCGCTTGGGGGCCTCTTCGATCTCCTCCGGGTAGTCGTACGGGGTGTTGAGCAGCTCCCGCCACTCGGCCGGGGTCTGCGGCCCGTTGTCCTTGCTCACGAGTTCCCCCTGCGGCGACGCCGGTTGGTTGTGGGTGCCGGAGCGGCGGAACGTTTCGCCTGGGCCGGAGCACTCCGGCGGCTCGCGGCGCCGCCCGAGGCCGCGGCCGTGCTCGCCGTCCGGCGGGCCTCGGAGATGCGCTGCTGGCGCGGCGGCGGGGTGTGCGGACGCGTGGGACGGAACCGGTGGTTGGCCTGGCCGCCCTTACCGTCCTGCTTCGCAGAATTGAGCCGCGCACCGTTCTGCGTCAGCGGCCCCTTGCTCCCTCCCTGCGCTGCACCCTGCTGGGGACGGGCGCCGTTCGGACGTGCGGAGTTCGGACGTCCGGTGTTCGCCTCCCCGGAGCGGGCCGTGGCCCGCGCCCGGATGTTGCCCACGGCGGTGGTACGCCGCTCCGGCAGGGTCGCGATGGTCTTGCCGCCGGGCGTATCGAGGCCGCCCGCACGGCGACGCTCGTTCTGGGAGTTGGCGGAAGCGCCCGGGCGACTCGCCGCGCCACCGCCGGAGCGACTCGCTCCGCCACCGGCCGCGGCATCGGAGGCCCAGGAGGCCATGGCCTGGAGACCGCGCTCCTTGGCCTTGCCCAGCTGCTCGACCCCTGCGGAAGCAGCCCTGAAGCCGCCCCGCGCAGCGGCGCCGGCACCCATCTTGATGCCGCCCACCGCGGCGTCCTTGGCCTTCCCGGCGGCCCACTTGGCGGGACGTGCCGCCTGGCGGCCCGCCCAGCCGGCGGGCTTGCCGACCATCCGGCCGGCGAGCCTGCTGGCCCCGCGTCCCATGGCCATGCCCATCGCCGAACCTCCCGGAGTCAGCGCGCCGGTGACACCGACGATGCTGTCCATCACGGCGCGGAACTTGAACGCCACGATCGCACTGGTGATGCTGACGGCGCTGGCGGCGAAGTAACCGCCGGAGCCGCCCAGGAATGTGATGCTGACCGTGTTCAGCACCAGGACGACGCCGAGCACCATCGTGCTCACGAACGACTGCAGGGCGAAGCCCAGCAGGGCGTCGAACCAGCGCAGGCCCCACTGCCGCGGCCTTCCGGGGATCACCCACAGGCAGGCGAAGACCACACCGGCGAGCAGCAGCATCAAGGCACCGATCAGCGAAGCGAGCGAAGCGAAGGCCAGGATGATGGCGAGGATGGCGAACAACGTCGCACAGACGAAGGCGGCCAGCGCGACCGTGACACGGCCGGCGTTCTTGCCCTGCCGCCACTTCATGGCCGGTTTGCCGAGCGCCTCGTCGCTGAGCGTTTCGCTCAGGAACTGCTCCCGCGCGTCGTCGAAGTCGTCGTCGTCCGTCGGCTGGTCCGTCTTCTGAAGGACCCGTTCGCCGAATTCCTTGCAGGTGTTGAGGTTGCCGAACTCGGCGATGCACCACGGCGTGACGACGTAGGACCGCCAGATCGCATCGGTGGACTTGCGGACCAGTTTGTCCTTCTTGGTCTGCTCGCTGTCCTTGTCGTTCTGGCTGAGGTCCGGGTTCTCCCCGATCGCGATGGGCTCCTGCGATTTGCCGGTCATGCCGGCGCTGGTGGCCTCCATCGCGATGGTGGAACCGACCTTGCGCACGCTCTCGAGGCTGTCGACCCACACGCCGGGGGTACTGATGAGGGACACGGCCAGAATGCCCGAGGCCGCCACCCAGCCGAGCTGGCCGAGACTGCTGCCGGCCGCCTTGCGGTGATTGGCCCAAGCGACCAGCGCGCCCACGGCGAGGGCCGAGGGCAGCAAGGTCGAGGAGACCGTTCCGCCCGCCTTGGAAATGGCCGTGGTGATCGCGTCGTGGATCTCTTTGACGTCGGTGAAGCCCAGCGTCCACTGTACGGCGACCACGGCCGTCTGGGTGATGAAGACCGTCAGGCCCATGAAGAGATCGGAGATGCCGTTGAGCATGCTCCAGCCGATGTCCTTCCACCCCAGCTCGTTGTCGAGCCGGTAGTAGAGGACGGACCCGTACTGCTCGTAGAGGGTGGAGCCCTTACCCTCCCCGACGCGAGGAGTCTTCAGCAGGTCGCCAATGCCCGCGGGGTTGTACTTCTTGTGCTTGTCTTCGGCCGCCGCGGCCCCCGCGGTGACCATGAGCGTGGTGAGCGCGCCGAGGAGGGGTATGACGACGTTCCTGAACCGGGGAAGCCTCATTCCGGGGACCTCATCAGGACGTTGCGGACCGGATTGCCGGCGGACATGTCCTCGTCCCGGACAGTGACCTTCTGGTCGACCAGCCACGCGCCGTCAGTCTTGAGCATGCGCATGGCCTGCCGGCGAACGGACGCCCCCGCACCGTCGGCGGTGGTCTGCTTCACCATCAGGCCGGTCCCCTGGGGGTGCGTCCCGATCGGCGACACGTCCACCGGCGACCCCTCGACGCTCACGGTGACCTCGGACCCGGGCTTCCCATCGCCCAGCTCCTCGAAATGCTTCACGCACCCGTCGAAGCTCCCGTCGCCACCACGCCTGTTCGGCGTCATCAGGCTGCACATCGTCCGCACGTCGTGGGCGACATACGCCTTCACGTACCGGACCGCGGCATCCTTCATCGCCGCCGTGTCCTTCGCCCGTTCCCGCGCCTCCGCGTCGGCCCGTTCGCGTTCTTCCTTGGTGACCCCAGGGTTGCCCCGGCTCTCGCCGCCCTTGTTCTTGCCATCACCCGACGACGAGCACCCGGCGACCGCCAGGACCGACGCCGCCGCAACCGCCACTGCCGCAACCCGTTTCACGCCATTGCCTCCTCGGGTTCGGTCTTGCTCATGGACACCGCAGGCTGTTCCGCGACGACGCCGGTCGTCTTCGGCGTCGTGTTCAGCAGCTCCAGCATCTCCATCGACGGCACGTCGAACTGCACGGTCGCGCTGCTGAAGCGGCGGTCGCGCATGATGCAGTGGCCGTGGCGGATCTCCTGGGTCACGTCCACGCCGATGGCCTGGATGAGCTGCCTCGTGTGGTCGCCCTTCGGCAGGTCCAGCAGGTCCGCCATCGCGTCCTGCTGCTCGGGCGTCGTCAGCTGGAAGCCGAAGACCGTCGTCATCTGCTCGACGAGGCCCGTGAGGCTCGCCAGCGACTCCGGGTCCTGGGTGTCGACGACGAGCGCGGTGTGCAGCGCTCGGCCGACTCGGGCGATGTACTGGAGGAACGAGCTGCCCTCGCGCGTGGCCGTGAGGACGTGGACCTCGGGCACCGCGACGACCTTGCGCAGGCCGCGCAGGTCCTTCCGGCCGGCCATGCTGATGCCGTAGGCGAGCAGGGAGTGGACCAGTGCCACCGAGAGCCGCTGGTGGACGGACCAGTCGTCGCGGGCGTCGTCGGGCGACGGCAGGGTGATGCCGGGGACCTGGACGACCCAGATGCCGGGCGACGGGGTGATCAGCGTGGTGCCGGAGGGCTTGCCCATGAAGGGCGCGCCAAGGCCGGTGAGCGACAGTTCGTAGAGGGCGTCGCCGGCCTCACGGGCCAGTTCGTCCTCGGAGCGGCGCAGGTACTCGATGACCTTCCACGTCGCCGGGTCGCCTGCGGCGATGATCTCGTTGACCGCGCTCTGGATGGGGGTCTCCGCACCGCGCATGCGCAGGTGCTGCGGCAGGGCGATGCCCAGCTGCGCCGGGACCTCGGTCTGCGCGCGCTCGGCGCTCTCACCGGACAGCAGGGTGAACAGGTCGGCCACACCGGCGTACTGGGCGCCGGTCTCGATGACGTGGGCGTTGAGCCCGTACCGCTGGCCGGCCGAGACCAGGCCGCCCATGTCGCCCTTGAAGTCCAGCGCGAGCACGAACGAGCCGCGGAAGCCGGAGTCCAGCAGGGACAGCATCATCGCGGTCGTCTTGCCGCGGCCGCTGCGGCCGATGAAGGCCGAGGTCGTGGCGTCACCGCGCTCGGATCCGCCGGTCAGGTCGTTGCGGACGACGCCGGGCGTCGAACCGGTCAGGTAGCCGATGATCGGGCCGGTGTCGTCGCCGACCGCCGCGCCGCCCCAGAACCAGGAGCCGGCGAACGCGCCTACCGTGCGGGTGTGCACCAGGTCGGGCACGCGCAGTATGTCGCCCGCCTGGGTCTCCAGCCACAGCTCGCGCTGTTCCTCGGCGCCGATGCTGACCTCGATGCCGAGGCCGCCGTAGAAGCCGATGACGGCGTCGCAGCGGGCCCGCAGGTCCTCCAGGGAGATGTCGCTGGTGACGACCAGCCGCGGATGGTCCTCCAGCAGCGTGACGTCCTCGCGCTTCATGTCGCGCGAGAGGGACGTCATCGTCTCCTCGGTCTCCTCGATCTCCTGCGCGGTCTCGCCCGCGGAGTGCTTGGCGGCGCTCTGCCGCTGCTCCTTGGCGAGCCGGCGGACCTCGTCGATCTGCTTCAGGGCGTCCCGCTTGTGCATCACCTTGAAGCGGACGGACGGCTCGGGGTTGACCGGCTTGACCTGGATGTCCGTCCCGTAATCGTCGTCGTCCGCGTATTCGGGCACGTACGTGATCTCGGCGACCGCCCGCAGCCACTCGCCCGCCCCGGGCGATTCCATCTCCTCGGGGAAGCCGTCCATGGTGAGCACCGAGACCCAGGTGCTGGTCTCGCCGCGCTGGTCGACGATGCGCAGGTGGTCGGGGTAGGGCAGCACGCGGCCGCGGGTGAGCTGGGCAAGCTTGGCGCCGGTGATCATCCCGTCGGCGTCCGGGTTCGGCAGGACCGTGTCGCGGCGCTGCTCACGCGCGATCATCCAGGCCAGCATCTCGACGGCAGCCGGCTGTGCCTTCCACGGCGTCGTCTCCAGCTGGCGGCCGAGGCGCCGGGTGAGGGCGTCCAGCCGGGCGATCTCCTTCGGCGAGACCGACGTCGAGCCGATGCCCAGCGCGTTCTGCGCCCCTCTGCTGCCGCGGGCCTTGGCCTGGTTGGAGCGTTCGGCGATGCGCACGCCGAGCATCAGCATGCGTGTGGGGAGCTCGAGCTGGTTCAGCCGCTCGACCCGCATGTCGGCCCAGTCGGCGAAGTTGCCCGCCGTGAACAGGCTCTCCGCCTCGTTCCGGTACTCCTCCGCGTTCAGCGGCGCCCACAGGACCTTGAGGTGGCAGTCGTAGCCCGAGAGCGTACGGGCCAGGGCGCTGCTGGCCTGGTCGTGCTCGCCGTCGCGCGCCGATTCCGACATCAGGTCGGTGTTGGAACTGCCCAGCACGAACCACGCCTCGGCGTGCGTCTCGGTGATGACCAGGCCGTCCGCCAGTCCGACGTAGCGCGGGGGCGGGGCGGAGCGGTCGCCGTCGACCCCGAAAAAGCGGGCGATGCCCTTGGTGAACTTCATCGCGAATCACATACCTTCCTGGCCCGCCCTGGCCCGCTGGGCGGCCATCGGCGCGGGCATGGGCGCCGTACGGCCGCCCGTCCATACCTGCTGAGCCGGCTGGGCCTGCCGGGCGGCCCGCTGCTGCGCGGCCTGCTGCCCGGCCGCCTTGCGGTCCTTGGCGGACAGGCTGCGCATGCGGGCGCGATAGACGTGGTCCGGCCCGTACAGGCGGGGCCGGGCATCGAGCTTGACGGCCCGGCCGGCCGTGCGCTGCGGCTCCTCCGGGCCCAGGAGCCCCTCGAAGACGCTCATGCCGGGGTAGGAGAGGGCCTGCTCGGTCTTCTCCCCGAGCCGGGCCCGCAGCGGCAGCCACTCCGAGCGGTCGGCGGCGCGCCGGCCGCCGTTGATGACCGGCCGGTGCCCCACCATCAGGTACCGGATGGTGAGCGCCCACTGGGTGAGGTTCCAGCGCCGCTCATTGCGCCGCGAGCGCTGGGACCCGTAGAAGGTGATCAGTGCGGGCGGGGCGAAGTAAAGGGTGAAGAAGAGCTCCGACGGCCAGCCGAAGACGAGGAGCAACGCGCCCATCCACACCGCGTAGATGACCGCGCCGGTGACGAGGACCCGACGGGTCGGGCCCTCGCCGAGGTCCATGCCGAGCAGCTCGTGCTGGCGTGTCTCCAGGTCGAAGTGGCGGGTGAAGGTATGCCCTACCCTCATGCGCCCGCCACTTTGGTCCAGATCGCCGTGAGCATGCCCTTGGTGCTGTCCGACGCGTAGACGAAACCGGCCACGACGACGCCCGCCATGAAGTGCGCGAGCAGCTCGCCCCACTCGCGCTTCGCGTAGTGGCCGATGGCCCGGACCGCGAGCACGATCAGGAAGATGTTGCCGGCGAGGGTGATGACCCAGTTCTTGAGTTCGGCGCCATTGGTCAGCGCGAGTTCCATCATTTTCTTCCCCTTGCTTGGAGTGGGAGCGGACAGGTGAGGACGCCCGGCCGCCCGGCCGGGCACGACGGCACGGCCGGCGGCAGGTGCGGCCGGAGCCGGGAACAGGGCCGTGGCCCCGCGCGGGTGCGGGACGCTCCGGCCCTACGAGGACATGCCGCCGTGGATCTCGGAGACCTGCCAGCGCTCGGCCTTGGCCGACGCCACGCGGGTCAGCTTGACCCGGTAGGTCTCCTCGAGTTCGGCGCCGCCGGTCAGCCAGGTGACGGTCGCGGTGCCGATCCGGTCGGTACCGCTGCCCTCGTCGACCGACCAGTTGCGGAGGCCACCGAGGCTCACGCCGGGCGGGAGGGGCGCGACGGAGGCCCCGGGCGCCGCGACGGATTCGGCCTCACCGGTCGCGTACTTGGTGAAGAACTCCTCGACGACACCACGCGTCTTCTCGCTGAAGTCCAGGTCGGTGGACTTGGCGTTCAGGGCGGGCGCGGACGTGCCGACGGTCGGCACGCCGACCATGCCGGGATGGCCCGTCACGACGATGCGGCCGGAGGTGTGGACGACGGGGATCTCCAGGCCGACCCAGCGGGGGCCGCTTGCGGCCCGGGGGTCCTTGTCCTTCCCGTCGTCCTTGGCGGCCTTGTCGTCCTTCTTGGGGTCGTCCTTCTTGTCCTTGGACTTGTCGTCCGTCTTGGGCGACCCGTCCGTCCCGGAGCCCTTGACCAGCACGTCGACGCGGACGCGGGCCCTCTTGTCCTTCTCCTCGGTGACGGCGCCCGGCTGGGCCGCGAGGACTTCCTGGTGGCCCTTCTGGTTCCAGCCGGCGGCGGTGTCGACGCCCTTGGCCATGTCCCGGGCCAGGGCCTCGGCGCGCGCCTTGGGGTCGCTCTCGTCCCAGCTCAGGTACGACCGCGCGAAACGGGCGGCGACGGCCTGGGCCTCCTGCACCGGATAGGTGGGACCGCTGCTGACCTGGACGGGTGCCTTGGGCGGCTCGGGCGCCCAGAACCACGAGCGGATGCCCGTGATCGCGGCCAGGGCGACGACGGCCCAGAGCGCGCCGCGACCGGCCTTGACCAGGAACTTGGTGCCGCTGTTCTCGTCCTCGAGCTGCCAGGGCAGGTCACGGCCCTTGGCGGCGTCGGCACCCGTGCCCGCAACGGCACCGGCCCCGGCACCTGCTGCGGCAGCCGGGACGGGCTGCGGGGACGGGGTCTGGCCCTGGAGCCGGGCCGCCGCGTCGGTCCACTGCTGGAGTCCGGCGGGGGCCTGGCGCGCGGGGGAAGGCTGCCCGGCCGGCGGAGCGGGGGCAAGGTCGGCGGGCGGGGGGCCCGGCAGAGAGGCTTCGCCCTTCCTGCCCTTGCCCTTGCTCTTGGCCTGGACCTTGGCCGCGTCGCTCCGCGGCTCCGGCAGATTCAGAATCCGCCGCATGACCGTCTTGAACGTGCTCAACCCTGGTGACCCTTCCCCCGTGCTAGGCCTGAGTGGCTGGACAGTACTTGGCCCATTTCTGATCGTCAAACAGCTTGATTTGAACAGAAGCTGTTGGGATCTGAACAACTACGGAACAGTGACCGCACCCCGAATTCACGACATTGCGGGCGGTTCGGGGTGAGAGGTCATCCGCTACGTGGCCCACCTCACCTGACCAGGGGCCCCCGGTTCCGCGACTGGGACGGCGGCGGGTCGATTCGGGGCCCGGCCGTCTTTTGCCGGGGTTCTTCCGCGGGGGGTTTTGTGGCCAACCTGTTGCGTAGACCCTGGGTTTCTCCCAGGCCCGGCCCGTCCAGCCCGAGGACCGCACGCTCGGCCTGGGCCTTGGCCTCGGCTTTGGCCTGGGCCTTGACCACGTTCTCGGCGAGCTTCTCCGCTTCCTTCTGGCGGATCAGCTCCACGTGCTCCGGGGGCACCCGGGGATTGAGCTCGTCCCGGATCAGCTGCTCGCCGATCCGCTCCTGGCCGGGCGGGATCTCTACGTTCTTGTACCGCTCGTTCTGCAGGTGATTGGCGGCGTCCTGGTAGGACTTCGCCAGCCTGCCGTCACCCTGGCTGAGCTCATCGAGTTCATTCCCGCGGGAGATCTCGTAGAGCTCGTGATTCTCCATCTTGGCTTTGAAGCTGTCCGGAGTGTGGAACTGCAGCTCGAACTTCTCTTCCGACTCCGTGTGCTGCCAGGTGGTATTCACCCCCTTGTACACCGGGTCCTGCCAGGTGTTCTTCTCGGCAGTGGGCTCGTACCCGGACTCACGGAGCCGTTCGTAGGTCTGCTCCACGCCTTCGGTGTAGGAATCCGGCTCGAAGGTCAGGGTGTACCGATTGAGGTCGTTGACCTTGCGTGCCGTCTTCTCGACCGGGGTATTCCACTCCGTGGCGGCCGTCGCGGCTTTGCGCCGGAACGAATCCACGTCCTTGAGCGAATACTCCAGACCCTCCAGCTTGCCGCCGTGCGACTGGGCCGTCGCCTGCTGGACGTCCTTCATCATGGCGTCCATGCCGTCCCGCGCGGCGGCAGCCCGCTCCCACCGCTCGGTGACGACACGATTCTGTTCCGGGCTGAGCTTGTAGCCCTCGCCCTCCCAGGCCCCCGTTTGCGCACTCACAGCTCGGTGACCCCCGTCAGACCGAACAGCTCCTGCAGCAGCGCCTCGGCCTCATCCGCACTCAGTTCCTTCAGATAAGGAGGATTGGAGGTGCGCAGGTCGCGGGCGTCGAAGACCGCATTCGTGGGACCCCAGACCTCGCCCCTCTGGAACGACTCGTCCAGACGGCGCTCGGGGCTGCTCCGGCGCCGGACGACGGTGGTGGGCTGCTCGCCGTCCTTCCAGTCCTCCTCGTCGACGTAGAGCGCCCAGTAGCGCATCCACACCTGCCGGTCGGCCTCCAGCGCGACGGCCCGCTCCGCCGTCACCGGGTACAGCTCGTCCGCGTCCGGGGCGGACTTGACCGTGCTGTCCTTGAGGGCGTGCCACTGCCAGTCCAGCAGCGAGAGGTATTCCCACTCGTCGCCCAGCCGGCGCCAGAGGCCGGACGGCCGCTCCTCCGTGTAGGGCGGGGCCGCTTCCACAAAGTATGCGTACTGCTCACTCATCACTTGCTTCCCTTCGCAGGAATCTCGCTGTACCGCCGGCTCTGAACCACCTTCGCCGCGTCCTCGTCGGACTCGGCCGTGTTCTCCGCCTCCTCGCCCAGGGGGCGGAGCCGGCTAGAGCGGTACAGATCGTAGAGAAGGTGGTTCTCCGTCTTCACCCGATAGCTGTCGGGCGTGTGGAAGGCGATCTCGAACTTCACCGTGCCGTCGGGCTGTTGCCACACCGCGCGGAATCCCTTGTGGACGGGATCCTCCCAGGTGTTCTGCTCCGAATCGGGGACGATGACGTAGCCGCGCTCGTGCAGCAGGGCGTACGTGTGGCGGACGCCTTCGGTGTACGACTTCACGTCGAAGACCAGGGTGTAGCGGTTGAGATCCTGGACCTTGCGGACGATCGTTTGCAGGGGGACGCGGTCGTCCAGTTCCATGGCGGCCTTGCGGCGGAAGGCCTTGAGGCCTTTCAGGCGGTGCAGTTTGCCTTCCAGTTTCGCGCCGTGGGAGTCCGCCAGGGCCTGCTGAACGCCTTCCATCACCGCGTCCAGGCCCTTGTGGGCCACCCTCGCCGCCTCCCAGCGGGCCGTCACCACACCGTTCTGCTCCGCCGTGAGTTCCAGGCGGCGGCCCGGTTCCGAGGCGTCGTCCTTCCAGGCCGCGACGGCCTTGTTCGTCGTCGTCACAGCTCCGTCGCCCCCTTCGCGCCGTGGAGTTCCGTCAGCAGTCGCGCCGCCTTCGCCGCGTCGATCTCCACCAGGTGCGGCGGGTTCGAGGGGCGGGCGTCGAAGAAGTCGTGGACGGCCTGCGTCGGGCCCCACTCGTTCCAGGTCTTGTACGCCTCGTCGTAGATGCGCTCCGGGCTGCGGCGGCGGCGCACCACCGACACCGGCTGCTCCCCGGCCCGGTACGCGGTCTCGTCCGCGTACCGCGCCCAGTAGCGGACCCAGCCCTGCCGGTCCGCCTGCAGCTCCCCGGCGCGGTCGGCCGTCACCGGGTGGCGCGCGGCCTCCGGCGGCGGCAGCCGGACGGCGGTCTCCGCCGCCTTGTGCCACTGCCAGTCCAGCAGCGACAGGTACTCCCAGTCCTCGTCGCGGCCCGCCGCGCACCGCCACAGGCTCGACGGGCGCTCCGCCGGATACTCCGGTGCCGTCTTCACGAAGTAGTCGTACTTCGCCTGCTCCAGGCGGCGCCTCTCCGCCTCCGCCTCCGCCATGCGCTTCTTCAGCGCCGTCCCGTCCGTCGGCCGGCCGGGGCGGTCCGGGGAGTGGTCGTCCTCGCACTCGCTGAACATGTAGTGCTGCCGGATGCGCTCGATCGTCGGCCACAGCCACATCTGGTGCCAGTACGCGAGGTCGCTGCCCTCGCGCGACGGGTCGGCGTCCGCCTCCGTGGCGGCGCGCCAGGACGCGTGCAGGGCGGCCAGTTCCTCCGTGACGCCGCCGTGCAGCGGCCAGCACGGCCAGATGCGCAGGTGCAGCTGCGGCGCGTAGTGCCGGCCGAGCCAGTCCAGCCAGTCGGCCAGCCCGCGCCAGTCGGCCTCCGTCGCGCGCAGCGACCACGGCTGGTGGTCGGTGCCGGCAGCCGCGCTCCCGGCGGGGCGCGCCGTCGCCGCCTCCACCGCGTGCAGCCGGTCGATGACCTCCCCGACGACCTCCGTGATCTCGGCCTGGTTCGCCTTGATGCCCGTCGCGAAGTTCTTGACCGCCGCTTCGAGCTGGGTGCGCCACTCCCGGAGGGTTTCGATCTCCTCCTTGAGGGCCCTGACTTCGTCCCGCAGTTCTTCGTCCCGCAGTTGGTCTTCCACGCCTTACCGCGCCTCCTACGTCCTACGCGTCCACGTCCTACGCGCCCACGTCCTACGCGCCCGCGCTCTCCAGCGGCGGCGGCCCGATCCGCGACGCCCTCGTCGCGTGCTCGCCCGCCCGCAGCGCTGCTCCGTCCCGTCGCTGGTCCCACGGCAGCAGCTCGGCGATGACGCCCGGCGCGCCGCGGAAGAGGAGGAGCGCCCGGCCGTGCGGCAGCTGGCGGATCTCCTCGGGGCGGAGGATGCGGCGTTCGCGCTCGACCTCGTTGGTGCCGTAGCCGAAGAGGCGCTGGGTGTCGCGCGACTTCGAGAGTTCGACGAGCTCGGCCTCGCCGACGAGCTCGGAGAAGCGGCGCAGCGCCTCGACGTCCTTCAGGCCGCCCATGACGAGGGTGGCCGCGGCGTTGTCGAGGAGCGTGTCGGCCTCGTGCTGTCCCCACCGGAGCACGGCCTGGGCCAGGGACTGCAGGGCGTAGACGATGTGGATGCCGTATCCGCGGGCGTCGGAGGCCAGCGACGGCAGCTTCGGCAGCGGGGCCACGTTGGCGACCTCGTCCAGGACGAGGCGCAGGAACGGGTCCAGCCGGCCCGACGGCAGCCGCGGCGCCCGGCGCTTGGCCGCGTCGACGACCTCGCCCAGCAGCATCGTCGTCAGCGGCGAGACGTTCGTCGAGGCGTTGGAGTCGCTGATGAGGACCAGGGTGTCGCGGGAGGCGACGAACGCGTCCGGGTCGAAGGTCGGCACGCCCGGCTGCGGGGTGACGCAGCGCAGCACCTTGCGCAGGGCGAGCGGTTCGATCTGCGCGGCGAGGGTCTGCCGGGTCGAGGCGACGGTCTCGTCGGCACCGGTCGACACGGAGCGCAGCAGGACGTCCCAGCCGGGTTCGGCGTTGGGGTGGTCGGTGAGGATGGCCCGCGGCTCGCTGGCCTTCTCCAGGTTGGTGGCCCAGCGCATGACGTGCTCGATGGTCTTGCCTTCGAGGGCCGCGGCGTGGAGGAGCCTCGTCAGCGCGGACGACGCCGTCTGCTGGAAGAAGCTGCCGTTGCTGGAGGAGCTGTCGTCCGCACCCATGCCGACGGAGAACGACAGGGCGCGCGACGTGGCGGTCTCGCCCTCCTGGCACCCGGCCACCGGGTCCCAGACCATCTTGTGCGGCCAGCCGACGGTGTCGAGCGGGTCGAAGACCCACACCCGGCCCATGCGCGAGCGCGGTTCGGCGATGACGTCGAGGACGTCGGCGCGCGTGGAGGTGACGACGAGCGGCCCCGGCGCGTCCAGGCACGCGGGGATGACGACGTTGCGGGACTTGCCACCGCCGGAGGGAGCGATGACCGCGACGGAGTCCTCCGGCGTGGCTACCAGCGGCTGCCCGGTGCGGACCTGCGTGCCGAGCATCCAGCCGACCTCGCGGAGCTCCGCACGCGCCGCGGCCTTGGGGTCGAACTTGCCGTCCTTGCCGGCGAACGACGTCGCGCGCGTCATCTTGGCGGCCTTGCGGGCGCGCTTCTCGCCGAGCATGTCGCGGGCCTCGGTCGCGGAGGCGAGACCCTCGCCGCCCGCGCCCCGGACACGGCGCTCCCGGGCCCGTACGGCCAGCATGACGAGCGCGATCGGGCCGAGGAGGAAGCCCAGCCAGACCGCGAGGGTGACATTGGGCGACGCCGGCACGATGCCGTCACCCAGGCCGGTCAGCGGCTTGTGCGCCGCGAGGGCACCCGCCGTGGCCAGGACGTTCGACAGGGCCATGTTCTCGGCCGTGGCCCAGACGGCCAGGTGCCAGCTGACGACGACGGCGACGAGCACCGCCGATGCCTTGACGAGGGCGATTTCACCCTTGGGTCCGCCGCTCTCGTACTTGCGTCCCACTTTGCGCGCCGCTGCCACGCCGTGGACCCCCGTCCCTTGCTTGATGTGATCTCTTCAGATCGCTGCGACGTTAACACCTCTGTGCGACAGGTCAGGAGTTCGAGGCGGGGGGCGGGGAACTACGCAGCGAAGGTGTTACGCAAGGGGGACGCCGGAGGGCAGCGGGCGCCGGAGGGCAGCGGGTGCCGAAGACGCCGACCGGTTACGCCGCAGCGCGGTGCGCGCGCCAGACCGGGCTGTCCACGTAGTGGTTGTCGTAGCGCTCGGCCGACTCCTTGATCTCCTCGACGCTCGCCTCGCCCCGGGCCACGCGGTCCAGCAGGCGGTAGTAGTCGAAGCGGCCCATGCCCGGCGTGAAGACGACCAGGGCGTCGGCGGAGCGGCCGGCCGCCGGGGCGAAGGCGTGGGGCATGCCGGGCGGCACGGCGAGGAAGTCGTTCTTCTCCAGCGTCACGACGGTCTCCCCCGTCAGCACCTCCAGCGCGCCGTCGAGGACGAAGAAGAACTCGGTGGCACGGGTGTGGAAGTGGGCCGGGGCGCCGGCCGTGCCCTCGGCGAGCGTGGCGCGGTTGCTGGTGAACGCACCGCCGGTGGTGTCCGAGTCCGCGAGGAGGGTGATCAGGGAGCCGGGGGCGTCGCTGAGGACGGTGGCCTCGGCGGCGCGGACGAGCACGGGGGCGGTGGCGGGGCTCTGGGACTCGGACATGGGGGGCTCCTCTGAAGTGCGGTGATGCAGTGTGTCGTTCGTTCTGAAGATCAATCTACGGGGTCGAGTGTCCAGGGCTGTGGTGCACTTTGCGCACAAAATCGTGGGCCACTTGGGCGGCCCGCCGGCCTCCGCTCCCGCCCCGCGCCGGCCCGTGGCCCCACCCCCGCCCGCACCACCAATTCGCAATGACCACCGGCACTTTATGGAACCACGCCGTCACCTGACGGAGTGAGAAAACCTCGCTTCACCTGCCACCCAGTTTTGCCGAGAATTGTTCACGGACGTGCCATGAACTCCCGGGTATGGAGGTTTCGATGGAAGGAAAAGTCGCTCTCGTCACCGGGGCGGCAGGCGGAATAGGAGAATCGGTCGTCCGCACGCTGGCAGAGAAGGGAGTCGCCGTAGCGGCGGTCGACAAGGACGAGGTCCGGCTGCGGGCCTGCGTCGAAAAGCTCACCGCGGACGGCCTGCTGGTGGAGGCATTCCCCGGGGACGTCACCTCCAGCCCGGAAGTGGAGGCGGTCGTCGACGCGGTCGAGCGTCGCCTCGGACCGCTGGACTACCTGGTCAACGCCGCCGGCGTGCTCCGGCTCTCCGAAGCGCGCCGGCTGACGGACGAGGACTGGAAGTTCACCTTCGCCGTCAACACCAGCGGCGTCTTCTTCGTCTCCCGCGCCGTCGTCAACCGCATGGTGCCGCGCGGGCGGGGAGCGGTGGTGACGGTCGCCTCGAACGCGGCCGGCACGGCGCGGGTGGAGATGGCGGCCTATTCGGCGTCCAAGGCCGCGGCCACGATGTTCACCAAGTGCATGGGACTGGAGGTCGCCAAGCACGGGATCCGCTGCAATCTGGTGGCGCCCGGCTCGACCGAGACACCGATGCTCAGTGATATGTGGAAGGACGGCGACGCGGCCCGCAAGGCGTCGATCGAAGGCGTCGCGAGTTCGTACCGGGTGGGAATTCCGCTGCGGAAACTGGCCCGCCCGGAGAATGTGGCCCAGGCAGTGGTGTTCCTGCTGTCCGACGCGGCGTCCCACATCACGATGCACGACCTGACGGTGGACGGGGGTGCGGCGCTGGGTGTCTGAACGGCACGCCCTCGAATCCTCGAGCGCCGTGCGGGCGGTTCGCCCGTACGGCGCTCGACTCGTACGCACGGCATGTACTTGCCCGGGCGACGCGCTTCTGCCGCGACGGCCGATCGCCGTCGCGGCAGAAGGAAGAGGAGGAGGGAGAGGAGGCAGAGGAAGAGGAGGCAGAAGAGGACGAGCCCCGGTCTAGACGGCCCCGCCTCCACCCCCGCTCCGGGCAACCCCCACCACAGCCTCCGGCGGCGCCGCGCTCCGGACGGTTTCCGCACCGGCAGATGCGGAACCGCCCCCGCTCCGCGCCCCCCGCGCCCCGCCCCGCGACCGCAGCAGCACCGCCGACACCACCGCGGAGGCCGCGAACGCCGCCGCCGCGATCAGCAGCGCGAAGGCGTACCCGGAGCTCGTCGCCGAGCCGATGCCCTTCCCCGCGTCCCGCAGGCTGCTCGCGTGGGCCGTGGCCAGGGAGACGAGGACGGCCAGGCCGACCGTGGGGCCGACCTCCATCGCCGTGTTGACGACGCCGCCGGCGAGCCCGGCGCGCTCGTCCTCGACGTCCTCCAGGGCGACGACGGTCGACCCGGAGAAGACGCACGCGATGCCCACGGGGAAGACGATGAGGCCGGCGAGCAGCGTGCCCGCGTAGGCGCTGTCCGCGCCC
This sequence comes from Streptomyces roseifaciens, assembly GCF_001445655.1. NCBI lineage: Bacteria > Bacillati > Actinomycetota > Actinomycetes > Kitasatosporales > Streptomycetaceae > Streptomyces > Streptomyces roseifaciens. The sequence continues at coordinate 158,733 of NZ_LNBE01000006.1, read as the reverse complement.
AGCTGCCCGATCAGCACCAGCCCGGCGGCCGCGACCACCAGCCCGCCCACCGTGACGGCACGGCCGCCGAAGCGCCCGATCAGCCGCCCGGCCAGCATCCCGGTGACGACCTGCGCCGCGCTGAAGGGCAGGAAGGCCGCGGACGTCAGCAGCGGGGAGGCGTCCCGCACCTCCTGGAAGTACAGGGACAGCAGGAAGAAGATCGTCGACATTCCGGCCGAGCCGATGAAGACGGCCCACAGGGCCGTGGCCCGGTGCCGCCGTGCCAGGAACCCCAGCGGCACCAGCGGGTGCGACACCCGCAGCTCGACCGCCACGAACGCGGCGAGCAGCAGCACCCCGGCCGCGATCGGCCCCCACACCACGCCCGCGCCCCAAGGCCGCTCGCCCGCCTCCACGAGCCCGTAGCTCATGACGGTCAGCCCGGCCGTGACCAGCACCGCGCCCGGCACGTCCAGCGGCACCCGCACCGGATCGGGCCCCGCGGGCAGCACCCGCCGTGCCGCGACCACGGCGACCAGCGACACCGCCACGGGCACCACGAACGACCACCGCCACGACACCCACGTCGAGACCGTCCCGGACAGCAGCATGCCCGCCGTCGCCCCGAAGCCGGCCAGCCCGCCCCACACCGCGAGCGCCCGCGCGTGCCGGGCCTCGTCGGGGTAGAGGGAGCGGACGAGGGACATCGCGGCGGGTGCCGCGAGCGCCGCCCCGACGCCCTGGACGAAACGGCCGCCCAGGAGAAAGGCGAAGCCGGGGCCGAGGCCTGCGGCCGCCGAGGCCAGCCCGAAGACGGCGGCCCCGGCCACCAGCGCCCTGCGCCGCCCCATGAGGTCCGCCAGCCGCCCGCCCAGCATCAGCAGGCCGCTGAACGACAGCCCGTACGCGGCGCTGACCAGCGTCAGCTGCGCACCGGACAACCCGAGGTCGTGCTGGATCGCCGGCAGCGCCGGCGACAGCATCGTGATGGCCAGGATCAGAACGACCTGCACGGCGCCCAGCAGGGCGAAACCGCGTCCGGTGCGCGCGACCGCGCCCGGAGCCGGTGCGTAACCGGAGGACATGACTTCCCTCTTTCCGTGCTCTTTCTACGGCTTGCCCTGGATGTGGTTCGCTCGTCGCATGTACGTGCGTAATTACGTAAGTGCGTACACGCGCACGCCCGCATGTACGCACGAGGGGAGGCCTCACCCCCGTCCCGGCAGCCTCACCGACTGCTCGTGCCGGAACACGTCCCTCGGGTCCCACCGCGCCTTCACCGCCTGCAGCCTGCGGTAGTTCCCCTTGAAGTACAGCTCGTGCCACGGCACTCCGGATCCGTTCCACCGCGCCGTGTTCAGGTCGGCGTCCGCGTAGTTGACGAAGCAGCCGTCCGTCACGTCCCCCGGCCTGGGCACGCCCCCGGACGCCGCGTAGACGTCCTGGTAGAACTCGCGGATCCAGGTCAGGTGCCGCTCGTCGTCCGCCGCGTTCTGCCAGAAGGTGATGTAGTGCAGCTTCATGACGGAGTCGCGCTGCGGCACGGCCGTCTCCGCCGGGCCGACCGCGTTCACCCGCCCCCCGTACGCGCTGATCATGACCACGGACATGGGCCCGGAGAAGTCGTCCCGGGTCAGGTGCCGGTAGAACGCCTTGAGCTGGTCCTCCGGGAACCCCTTCCGCATGTACGCGGACTTGGCCTTGAACCGGGTCGTGGTGTCGGGCGCGGTGAAGCCCGGCCAGGACGTGGTGGCGTGCAGCCAGGAGATCGTCCGGCGGTCGTCCACCCGGTGGCGGACGCCCACGCCCTGGGAGACGGTGGCCAGGAAGGCGTCCAGCAGCCCGGACGCGTTCGGTACGGACGCGTCGATCTGCGTCGTCATGGAGAACGACCCGGCGGACTTGTGCGTCGGCTTCAGCTGGCTGAACAGGCTCGCGTACGGGGAGCCGGGCGCGCTGTTGCGCTCGCACCACCGGCCGTAGTTCCGCAGGATCGTGGTGAACGCCGCCTCGGTCATCCCCTCCCACGGCCAGGTGACCGTGGAGACGTGCACCTCGGACGGCGGCTGCGGCAGCAGCCCGGCCGGGTCCGCCCCGCCTGCCCCCGGCGACCGCATCAGATACCGCGTGACCACTCCGAGCGCGCCTCCGCCCGCGCCCGTGTGCGCCCACAGCAGCTCACGGTTGGGATCGTTCTCCTCCCGCGTGGCGACCACCTTCCGGGCGGTGCCGTTCGCGTCGACGACGACCGCCTCGATCCCGTACAGGTGGTCCACGACGAGGCCGTGCAGCCGGGACAGGGCCCCGTAGCCGCCGCCGACGATGTGCCCGCCCGCGCCCACCGAGGGGCAGGTGCCGCCGGGCACGGTCACGCCCCAGCCCCGGTACAGGGCGCGGTAGGCGTCCCCCAGGCGGGCGCCGGGTTCGATGAAGAAGGCGCGTCGGCCGGCGTCGTAGCCGACGCGGTCCATCGAGCCCGTGTCGATGACGAGCCGTACGTCGTCCGTGGTCACGAAGTTCTCGTAGCAGTGGCCTCCGCTGCGCACGGCGGGCTTCCGGCCGGTGTCGACGGCCTCCTGGACGGCCGCGAGCACGTGGTCGGCCGACCCGACGAGGCGTACGGCGTCGGGCGTGCCGACCCAGCGGCGGTTGGCGCCCCAGACCAGGTCGGCGTAGCGCCGGTCGGAGGGGCGGACGGTCAGCGGCCCGAAGGCAGCCGCCTCGGCGCCGGGGCCGGTGCCGGGTCCGGTGCCTTCGGCCAGGGCCGTCGCCGCCGGGCCGCCCAGTGCCGCCGCCGCACCCACGGCGGCGGCACCGGCGACGACCTGGCGGCGCGAGTACGCCCTGGTGCCGTGCTCACGCATCGCCGGCCCCCTGCAGGGCGTTGCGCCGCAGCACCGCCGTCATGGCGTCGAGGGTCGCGGCGAAGTCGGCGTCGAGTTCGTGGAGGTAGGAGTTCTCGCGCAGCACGGCCGACGACGGGGCCTCGGTCAGGGTGATGCTGAGGGTGAGGGTGAGGTCGCCGTCCTCGTCCTCGCCCACCTGGTTGGTGATCACCGCGAGGTCGGAGGAGTCCGCGTGCCGGAAGGTGATGCGCCCGGCGGCCTCGTCCGGCGTGACGCGCTGGACCAGCAGCCGCGAGCCGCGCCGGGCCTCGCGCAGGAACCCGTCCTCGTAGCGCTCCAGGACCCGGCACTCGCTGATGGCGGGCACGTAGCCGACGGGGTTCTCCGCCTTGTGCAGCAGGACGCGCCACAGCTGCTCGCGCGTGGTGCACGGGGTTCCGGTGTTACCGGCAGAGGCAGCAGTGTCTCCGGTGTCTCCGGTGTCTGCAGCGTCGACCTTGCGGGTCCACGAAAGCGTAATCATGCGTTCTCCTGCGGGCGGCGGGGGCAGCGGGCAACGGGGAAGGGGAAGGGGAAAGGGGCCCGGCGAAAGGCCGGTCAGTGGGAGTCTTCGCCGCATTCCGGAGCCCGGTCAAAACCCTTCCCGCTACTGCGTCAGGTGCCGCGCACCGCCCCCGACCGCGCCCTTTCCACCTGACGAAGTGCGCCACGCGCATATTCGCCCGGCGCCCGACTCCCCTGATGCTGGAGGCAGTTGATACGACCCCCACCGGCAGCCGACCCGGCATCCGGCCCGGCATCCGATCCGGCAGTCGCAGAAACAGGAGAGAGACGCGATGTCCAAGCGATTCACAGGCAAAGTCGTCCTGGTCACCGGGGGCGGCGAGGGCATCGGCCGCGCCGCCGCCTTTGCGTTCGCACGTGAGGGCGCCGAGGTCGTGGTCGCCGGCCGGCACCCGGAAATGCTCCACGACACCGTTGAGGAGATCAAGGCACTCGGCGGCAGCGCCAGTTGCGGAATTGCCGACGTGACCCACCACGGCGAGGACGGCGGGGCGTCCGACGCGGAGGCGATCGTGGCCGCCGTCGTCGAACGGCACGGGCGGCTGGACGTCGCCTTCAACAATGTCACCGAACTCGGCCCGAACCAGCCGGTGGCGGAGATCTGCGAAAGCGTCTGGGGCGAGACCCTGGCCGCCAATCTGACCGGCGTGTGGCTTTCCATGAAGCACGAGATCGCGCACATGGAGCGCAACGGCGGCGGCGTGATCGTGAATACGGCCAGCAACATCGGCAGCCAGGGCATGCTGCCGGGGCTCGGCGCGTACGCCGCGTCGAAGGCCGCGGTGAGCACCCTCACCCAGACCGCCGCCCGCGAATACATCGGCAAGGGCATCCGGATCAATGCGATCAGCCCGTGCCCGCTGGGCCGCGGCGCCAAGGTGGAGGAGATCGCCGACACCGTGCTGTGGCTCGCCTCCGACGAGGCGTCCTACGTCGTCGGCCACGACCTGGTCCTGGACCGCAAGACCGCCGTCTGACCGTCGTCGGACCGCCGTCTGACCGTCGTCGGACCGCCGTCTGACCACAACCTGACCACCACGGCCTGACCACCACGGCCTGACCACCACAGCCTGACAGCCGTCCGACGGCTCCGAGAGCCCCCGCGTCACCGAGAGGACTGCGAGAGACGACATGGCCAACATCCTTATCGCCGGGGGCGGCATCGGCGGTCTCGCGGCCGCCGTGTCCGTGGCCCGCCAGGGTCACCGGGCGACCGTGCTGGAGCGCAGCGACGTCTTCGGCGAGGTCGGCGCCGGCATCCAGCTCGGCCCCAACGCCTTCCACGCCCTCGACCGCCTCGGCGTGGGCGCCGAGGTCCGCGCGCGGGCGGTGCTCATCGACGAGCTGCAGTTCATGGACGGCACGACGGGCGAGCGCATCACCCGCATGCCGCTCACCGGCGCCTACCGGGAGCGCTTCGGCAACCCGTACGCCGTCGTGCACCGCGGCGACCTCTACCAGGCGCTGCTCGACGCCTGCCGCGCCCACCCCGCCGTCACCCTCCTCGGCGGCCACTACGTGGTGCGCTACGAGCAGGACGCGACGGGCGTCACCGCCGTCACGTGCACCGGGCGCTCCTTCCGCGGCGACGTGCTGATCGGTGCCGACGGGATCCGCTCGGCCGTGCGCCGCCAGCTCGTCGGCGACGGCGAACCGCGGGTGTCGGGGCACACCATCTACCGCTCGGTGATCCCCATGGAGCAGGTGCCGCAGGAGCTGCGCTGGAACAGCGTGACCCTGTGGGCCGGGCCGAAGTGGCACTTCGTGCACTACCCCATCGCGGGCGGCAAGTGCCTCAACCTGGCGGCCACCCGGGACGACGCGGCCACCGACCCGGTGGCGGGGCTGCCGGTGCCGGCCGAGGACGTGATCGCCGAGTTCCCCGAGCTGGGCCACGCCGCACGGCGGCTGCTGCAGCTCGGCCAGGGCTGGCGGGCGTGGGTGCTGTGCGACCGCGACCCGGTGCCGGACTGGACGGACGGCCGGGTGACGCTCCTCGGCGACGCCGCGCACCCCATGCTGCAGTACGCCGCGCAGGGCGCGTGCATGGCGCTGGAGGACGCGGTGCTGCTCGGCGAGCTGCTGCAGGGCGCGGAGCCGGGCGAGGCCTCCCTCGGGCGGCGGCTGGAGAAGTACAACGCGGCGCGCTGCGAGCGGACCTCGCGCACGCAGCTGGTGGCCCGGGAGATGGGCAGGCAGCTGTACCACCCGGCGGGGGACGCGGCCCGCGCGCGCAACCGGATGCTCTGCTCCCTCACCACGGACGAGATGTACGACAAGGTCGGCTGGCTGCACGCGGGCGTGCGCTGACGGCGCGGGCCGGATCGAACGCGACGGACACACGCGACGGACGCCCCCGGGGTAACCGGGGGCGTCCGTTGCGTGGGGGACTGCGATCCGGGCTGGACGGATCAGTGACGGGTCAGTGACGGGTCAGCGAGACGGATCAGTGGCCGTGGTGCCCGTCGTCGTGGTGACCGTAGCCGTGGTGGCCGTCGTCGTGGTGGCCGTAGCCGTGACCGCCGTAGCCGTGGTGGTCGTGACGGTCGTGGTCGTGACGGTCCCAGTCGTCGTGACGACCCTCGTGGCGGTGGTGACCGCCGTGGTGGCGCTCGCTGTTCCAGGAGCCGTTGCCCGAGATGATCGGGATCTCGTCCAGGATGTGCGACAGCGGGTCGTCCCCGTCGCTGATCGTGGAGTTCTCCGTGCAGGACTGCTGCTGCTGCGAGGAGAGGATCGGGATGTCCTGGAGACCGATGTTGATCAGGGCGAGCAGCGACTGGGCGCCGAGCTTGCCGATGCCGATGCACGGCTTGTTCAGCGAGCCGTTGATCAGGCCCATCTGCGGGCTCATGTAGCCGCCCGTCCAGGTGTTTCCGTACATCTGGCCCGCGCCGTTGGCGTTCGCAACGTCCTGGCCGTTGCCGACGGCCATCGCGGGGGTCGCCGACACGGCGGCCGCGGAAGCCACGAGGGCGGTCGTGGCCACTACTTTCTTGATCACGCTTGGTTCCTCGTTCTGGCTCGACGAATTACGGGAGCTCTCTGCCTAACTCGCGAATTGCCGTGAGGTTATTACCCGGCCCGCCCCTTCACCCCATCGGCCCATCGGCCCATCAGTCCATCAGCCGGGGGAATTCGGGAAAGGGAAAGCCCCCTGCAGCGGGGCCCGCACACCCGCCGCAGGGGACTTACGCACCGGTGGCTCAGTGACCGCCGTGACCGAAGCCGTTGTGGCCGAAGCCGTTGTGGCCGCCGTGATCGCCGTGGCCGCCGTGACCGCCGTGGCCACCGTCGCTCTTGTTGCCGGAACCGTTGCCCGAGATGATCGGGATCTCCGACAGGATGTGCGACAGCGGGTCGTCCCCGTCGCTGATCGTGGAGTTGTCGGTGCACTGCTGCTGCTGCTGCGACGTGAGGATCGGCACGTCCTGGACGCCGATGTTGATGAGCAGGAGCAGGGACTGCAGACCCAGCTTGCCGATGCCCAGGCAGGGCTTGTTCAGCGTGCCCTGGATCAGGCTCATCTGCGGGCTTTCCTTGCCGCCCGTGTGCGTGTTGCCGTAACCGGTCTTCGCGGCGTTGCCGTTGGCGACGTCCTGGTCGTTCCCGATGGCCATCGCGGGGCCGGAGATGGCACCGACCGTGGACACCGCGAGGGCGGTCGAGGCAATTACCTTCTTGAGCACGTCCTAAGCCTTTCGATCGTGTAGCGCCCCCACTGGGAAAGCGTTCTGAATAACTCCGGCCTTATACAGAGGTTCCGGGCTTTCACTCATTCGAGCCAGTGGGGTCACCGCACGTAGGACAGCCGGAAGAATTACTGCCCGACAAATGAAAGGGGCGGTGCGCGGTAATACCGTGATACCGGAGCGCGCCCGTCAGAAGGCGGCGTCGACGGGGCGCACCGCCGCGGACCCGGCGGCCGGCTCCACCGCCGGCCCCATCGTCGGCTCGGCCACCGGCCCGGCCGCCGACTCGGCCGCCGCCATCGCCTCGTACAGCGCGTCCTCCGTCTGTACGCCCAGCAGGATCTGCCCGTTCCCGATCCTGAACACCGGGGGCGTCGGCACGCCGTGGCGCCGCAGCCGGTGCAACTCACCGCGCAGTTCCTCGGCTTCCTCGGAGCCCTTCGCCAACGCGCCTGCGCCGCCCGGCCCGAGGTCCACCCCGCACTCCTCGGCGATCTCGCGCAGCGTCTCCTCGCCCGCGATGTGCAGGCCGTCGGTGAAGTGCGCGCGGAAGAGCCGTTCGACCACGGGCTCGGCCAGGCCCTGCTCCGCGGCGCGGCCGATGAGCAGGTGGGCGCGGAAGCTGCCGGTGGCGACGGCCCGGTCGTAGCGCAGTTCCAGCCCGTCGCGGGCGGCCTGCCAGGTGAAGATCTCGGCCTGGGTCGCGGCGTACGGGCCGAGCATGCGTTCCAGTACGGGCATCAGGGGCTGCGGGCTGTCGGAGGCGGCGGGGGCGATCTCGTAGGGGCGGAAGGTGATCGTGACGTCGGTGCCGCGGTTGCGCATCCGCTCGGCCGCGCGGACGAGTCGCGTGTAGCCGATGTAGGAGTGGACGCAGATCACGTCCAGGACCATGTCCGCCTTCACCGTTCGGATCCCCCCTCCGATGCCCGCCGACCACACTTGCCGGTCGGTTGGCTAGTTAGGGAGAACGTAGGACGCGCCCCGGGGAGCGTCAAGCACGTATGTCAAGGAATGGGTGGCGATGCACGCCTCACGGGGTGTCCGGGGAACGATGCTGACGCGGCCCATGTCGGCCGCCTCTATGGCCACTTGGCCACCACGCGACCATCCTGACCACGACAATGTACGTATTGCGTGTCGGTGGTGTCGCGGTCGGCCGCTGCGCCCTCCGCCGGGGGCTCTTTCTGCGGCATGATCTCCACTCCCCCTGGCGCGTGCGGAGGCGGACCGGCACGTCCACTTGCTTGCAGGCGCGGTCAGTTGGGATCGGCAGGAAGGAAGGCTGTCAGCTAACCGGGCGTCAAGTAGGTTCGGCTGGGGGGCGACAGGTTCACGACAACGGCAGGAGAGACCCATGGGCAGCACCCCTCAGGCGCGCAGGAGCGACACCCGGGAGCGCATCCAGAAAACGGCCCTGGACCTCTTCGTCTCGCGTGGTTACGAGAAGACGTCGCTACGGGAGATCGCCGAGGAGCTCGGCGTCACGAAGGCGGCACTGTACTACCACTTCAAGACGAAGGAGGACATCCTCAGCGCGATCTCCCGGGATCTGGGCAGGCCCGTCGACGAACTCATCGCCTGGGCCGAGGAGCAGCCGGCCACGATGGAGACCAAGCGGGAGCTGCTGCGGCGCTACAGCGTGGCCCTGGGATCGGCGATGCCGATCTACCACATCCTGCAGGAGAACCAGGCGACCCTGCGGGACCTGGCGATCGGCCAGGAGCTGCGCGACCGGGTCACCTCGATCTCGCGGCTCATGCACGCGGGCGACCTGGCGTTCGGGTGCCACGCGCGCGTGGCGAGCGCGGTGATGACGGTGCACTTCGGGGCGTTCACCCCCGACGCCCTGGGCGGCACACCGGAGGAGCGCCGCGAGGCGCTCCTGGACGTGGCCCTGGACACGCTGGCGACCGTACGGCCCGCCCCGGAAAACGCAACAGCAGCGGCCGCCAACTAACGCCGCGGGCCGAGCCCCCGCCGCAACGGCGCACAGCGGAGACGGCCCGGTCCGGCGGTGCCGGGCCGCCCCCGGCCGGAACTCCGACGTCCCCGGGCCGAGCCCGCACAACCCTCCGCCGCAACGGCGCGAAACCACGACGACGCACCCCGGCGGTGCCCAGCCACCCCCGGCCACGGCCCGAACGGCACCGCCGGACACCACCACCGTGGCGCGCCACCGCTGCGGCGGAGGAAGGACGCACGGGCGCGCCGCCCGCGAGGGCGAGCCGTGGGCGGGTGCCCCGCGAGGGCAGCGTCCCCCTAAGCCACCCCCACCGGCTCCAGCGCGGCAAGCGCCCTCGCTCCGCGGCCCGGGGCCATGTCCAGGCGGGCCAGGACCGCGGGTACGGCGACGGAGGGCATCAGGTGTTCGTAGAGGACGATCGCGCGCCGTTCCAGGTCCGCGCGGTCGGACAGCGACTGCGACAGCGCGTTGATCCCCCCGAACGCCCCGACGATCAGCTCGGCGACCTCCCACGGCACGACGTCCGGTAAGACCTCCCCCCGCTCCTTGCCCTCCACCAGGAGCCGGGTGTGCAGCTCGGTCCACCCCGTGAAGGGCCCGCTGCGGTGGAGCGCGGGCGAGCCGTGCTCCATCGTCAGCCGTACGCTCCCGCGCAGCACGGGATCCACCAGCAGCTGGTGCGAGAAGACCATGCCGAGGTCGACGAGCCGCTGCATCCGGCAGCCCCCGGGTAGGTCCAGGAGCGCGGACGTCGCCTCGGCCTGGGCGTCGATGACGGCGTGCGCGAGGTCCTCCTTCGAGGGGAAGTGGAAGTACAGCGCCCCCTTGGTCACCTCCGCCCGCGCCAGGATCTCGTTGATCGTGGCGGCGTCGTAGCCCCGTTCGTCGAACACCACCGCGGCCGCTTCCAGGATGTTCTGTCGAGTCCTGATCGCACGGTCCTGCTTGGCCACGGCACGCCTCCGGGTCGATGGGGCCCGCGCACCGCTGCGCGCGGTGCGGGGCTGGGCATCCAGCGGCCGCAGCCGGTACCGGGAGCGCCCGCGGCGTCGAGCGTATGCAGCACACCGGCGTCAAGGGAGGAGAGCGAACAAGCCAACGTGCGCCTCCACCATGTGCCTCCCGTCCAGCGTGTATCTATGGACGGAGCGAGGGAGCCGAGCCGAGCCAGCGGAGGGAGCGCGCCGGCGATGAGTCTCACCGGAACCGCCTTCTTCGCCGCGCTGGCCGCGGCGACGGTCTGCACCGTGCTGGCCACGCTCCTGCTCTGGGCGCGCATCCCCGGCCCGGCCCCCGTCCGCTGGGCGTCGCGCGTCGCCCTGATCGGGCTCTGCCAGGCCACCGCCATCTGCGTCGTCGCCGCCTGGATCAACACCAGCTACGGCCTCTACGCCTCCTGGGACGACCTGCTGGGGCGCACCGGCGGCGGCCCCGTGGCGATGCCGGGCCCGCCTCCCGAGCGCGCCCGTTTCCTGCGCGGCGACGCGGGGATGCGGCAGACGTACGTCCGGGGGCCGCACTCGGCGCTGTCGGGCCAGGTGATGGTGTGGACACCCCCGCAGTACGACGACCCGCGCTTCCGCCGGTCCTCCTTTCCGGTGGTGATGCTGCTGCACGGCGTGCCCGGCTCCCCGCAGTCGTGGCTGGAGCAGGGCCACATGCCGGGGGACTACGCGAAGCTGCTGCAGGCGGGGGCGAGCCGCCCGTTCATCCTGGCCGTGCCGGTCATCGATCCCGGCGGGCTGGACACGGACTGTTCCGACGTCCCCGGGCACAAGGTCGCCACCTGGCTCTCCCGGGACGTGCCGGACCTGATCCGGCATCACTTCCGGACCGCGAAGGACCCCCGCTCATGGGGCCTGCTGGGCATCTCGACCGGCGGCTACTGCGCGGCGAAGCTGCCCCTGCAGTACCCGAAGGTCTTCGGGGCGGGCGCGGCCCTGGACCCCGATCCGCTCACGGGTGCGCAGGGCGCGCTGCCGGATCCCGGGCTGCGCGAGCGCAACAGCCCGATGTGGCTGGTGTCGCACACCGACGACGCCGGCGTGGGGCTGTTCCTGGCGACGTCGCGGCAGGACCGCGCCAGCCCGCCCTCGCTCATCGAGCAGTTCCGGCAGGCGGCGCTCGGCAGCGGCGTGCGGCTGCGGACGATGGTGGCCCCGTCCGGCGGGCACAACTACCACACCTGGATCTCCATGTATCCGGCCGCGTTCTCCTGGCTGAGCGAGGAGCTGAGCGGGCCGGAGCAGTCGGCACCGTCCGATCGCCTGGCCGGCCGGACGACCGACCGGAGGACCGAAGGCACGGCCGCTGACCGTACGGCCGAAGACACGGCCAACCGGACGACCGACCGGACGGCCGAGGGGACACCGCCCTAGTTGTTCACGTCCTGCGGGAACGTCATCTGCTTGCCCATCCACTCCAGCGTCGGCCCGACCTCGCGCCGCCACGTGGTGAAGTTGTGGCTCCCCGACGGAAGAATGATCTTCGCCGCCGTCATCGGCTCCTTGACGGCCTTGAGGAACTTCTCCGTCTCCTTGTAGTTCTTCTCGCCTTCCTTGCTGCTGGTGACGAGCACCGAGACGCGCGGGACCGGAAGGTTGTTCAGCCGCCAGATCAGATCGTGCTCGCGCTTGTTCTTCTCGCCCTCCTCGCCGTCACCGAAGAGGTTTCCCGTGGTCAGATCATTCTTGATCTTGTAGTCGGCGGAGAGGGCGCCAGCCACCGGATACGTTCCGGGCTGCCGCATGGCGAGTTCCAGCGCGCACGTGCCGCCCGAGGAGTACCCCATGACGCCCCACGCGCTGGCTTCGTGGCCGACGCGGTAGGCGCTCTTCAGGGTCTCGGGCAGGTCCTTGGTGAAGTAGGTCTCCGCCTGCGGGCCGCCGGGGACGTCCACGCACTCGGTGTCGCGCGGCGGGGCTATCGTCGGCCGGACCATCACGATCACGGTCGGCTGCATCCGGCGCTGGGTGATCAGCTCGCTCGCCGTCTTCGGCACCCGCAGGAAGTGGGAGAGGTTCGTGATGCCGCCGGGGTAGCCGCTGATGGCGATGATCACAGGGAAGCGCTGCCGCTTGTACTGCTCCTGGAAGTACTGCGGCGGCAGGTAGACGAACGCCGGCTCCACGACCCCCGCGCGGCGGGCGACGAGCCGCACCGACTCCACCGCGCCGACCTTGTCCTTCGGCCCCTGCGGGATGTCGGTCTTGTCGATCCCCTCCGTGCCGGTGTGCTGCACGAGCCCGCCCTTGCCCGCGTCGACCGCCGCGGCGTTCGGGCCGCCGCTCTCGATGCCCTGGGTGACCTGCCCCGGCGCCCGGTCGTACTTGCCGATCAGCTCGCCCCACGAGCCGTAGAAGCTGTTCTCGGCGTTCACCGCGAGCAGCACCGAGGACATGATCGTCAGCTGCGTGACCAGGATCGCGCCGAGCCGCCCGAGCAGGGGCAGCACACCGCGCCCGGAAAGCCGCGGCCAGAGCCAGAGGGTGAGACCCACACACACCACGGCGACGAACACCACCGTGTACAAGAGCGACCTGCTGGTCAGGCCCATGCGTCTCTCAACCCCCTGCCCCTGTACTGGGTACTCGTGTTCGGTAAAGCGATATTCACCGATGAAGAGGCCGGAATGGGCGGACAGGGTTGCCCTGGACCGATTTCTTACCCTGCTCTTGTCCTGCCCGTGGCCTGTCCGCCCCCTGCCGTTATCGCCCCGGAAACCGTGCGCATCGGCGGGTGGGTACGGGTTCCGCTGGGCAAGAAGGGCGCATGGGTGACGTCTTCCTTCGCAGGCTGAGCCGCTGGCAGGCCGACCAGTACCGCGACGCTCTCGCGGATCTGCACGTCACGGCCTACGCCCGACCACATGTCGGCCACGGCGGGCCGCACGAGGGGCCCGGGAGGGAGCCGCGCGTGGAGCCCTTCCACAGCCGCGACCGCTTCCGCGAGCGGCTCGCCGAGCACTCCGCGCGGCCGGGCTTCGACCTGGTGGTCGCGGACGCCGGCGGCCCGGTGGGCTGCGCGTACGGCTATCCGCTCGCGCGCGACAGCGCCCGGTGGCAGGGCTTCGTCGGACCCGTGCCCGACGAGCTGGAGGAGCTGACGGCCGCGGGCCGGGTCTTCGCCGTCGCCGAGCTCGTGGTCGCGCCCCGCCACCGCCGCCAGGGCATCGGCCGGCGGCTGCACGACCGGCTGCTGTCCGGCAGCGGCGCGGCGCTCGCGGCCCTGGTCATGGCCCCCTCGGACGCGCACGCCCCGGAGGCGGAAGCCGCCCGCCGCGCGTGGGAGTGGCAGCCGGCGGGGCACGTGCGCCCGCCCGCCGCGGGGGACGTGGGGGACGCCCTGGAGGTCTTCGTCCGGCCACTGCGCCGCTGACCCGGAGGTTCACGCTCCGAGTGGCGTGAAAACGCTGTCCGCGGCACCCGCTCCTGACGTGGTGTGAACTCCCGTGGCCCCAAGTGGGCGTAGGGCCCGTCCCCCGTGCGTGGGGCGGCCGGGAGTGCCTCGCGAGGGTCTGAGCATGCGGGGAATAGGGGGGCGGCTAGCCTTACGTCACCGTCCCCCCGGGGGACGTATACCCGCAACACGGACATTTCATAGCTCCCGAGACACGTGAAGGACTACTCCACATGGGCATTCGGAGTCTGCTGCGGAACGCGTTCGGCCGGTCCAGGACAGCGACGGCCGAGCGAGACGACGCGAGCCTGCCCCAGCAGAGCGCGCCGCCTTCCGTGCCCGCGCCCTCGCAGGAGCCCGAGCCACGGGCCGCCTCCGGCGAGGCGCGCACGGAGTCCCGTGACCCCTCTCTTACGGAATCCCGCCCCGATCCGGTCGTGGCCCGCCCGCGGGTCTCCGCGGAGAAGACCGCCCCCGCGGAGGAGACGGTCCCCGCGGCGGCGTCCGCAACGGCCCCCGAGCCGGCGGCCGCCACCGAGCCGAAGGTCACCGAGCCGAGGGCCGCCGAGCCGGCCGGCGACCCTGCCGCCGAACCGGCGGCCGCCGAGCCCCTCCGCGCACCCGTACCCCCGCAGCAGGCCGACGACGCGGCCCGCACCACCGACCCGGCCGGCGACCCGGTCGCCGAACCGGCGGCCGCCGAGCCCTTCCGCGCACCCGTACCCCCGCAGCAGGGCGGCGGAGGCCGGATCGTCGAGCCGGTCGGTGAGCCGGACGGTGGCACGATCCCCGACCCCGGCCCGCTGGAGCCGCACGTGCCGCCGCGGCCCGGGCCCACCCCCGGCCCGCGCCCGGGCCCGGGACCGATCCCGCCGGAGCCGAGCCCGGAGCCCGAGCCGCAGCCCACGCCGGTGCCCACGCCCAAGCCCATCCCCGAGCCGGAGCCCGTCCCGCCGGTCGACCCCGAGCCGGTGCCCGAGCCGGCCCCCGGCCCGGACCCGGTCCGCAAGCCGGAGCCCGCGCCGGGCCCGGTGCCGGAGCCCGCCCCGGCCTTCCCGCCGCGCGACGAAGCCCCGGCGGAAACCGTCTCCGGACAGGCCGTCTCCGCACCGGCCGTCTCCGCACCGACCGTCCCTGCGCAGACCGCCCCGGCACAGGCCGTTCCCCCGCAGACCGTGCCCGCCCAGGGCACCCCCGCCCAGAACACCCCCGCGCAGAGCCCCGCCATCAGCCTCACGAAGGTGGAGAAGTCCGCCCCCGGACTGGTGAGCCTCTACAAGGCCGCCGGCGTCTCCCTGGAGAAGCAGGGCCTGACCGGGCAGCGCGCAGCCGTCTACCTCGTTCTCGACCGCTCCGGCTCGATGCGCGAGTTCTACAGGAACGGCACGGTGCAGCACCTCGCCGAGCAGGCCCTCGGCCTGTCCGCCAACCTGGACGACGACGGTACGGTCCCGGTCGTCTTCTTCTCGACGGACGTCGACGGCGTGGCCGAGATCGACCTCGGCAACTACGAGGGCCGCATCGGGGAACTGCACTCCTCCATGGGCCACATGGGCCGCACCAACTACCACTGGGCGATGGAGGCGGTGATCGAGCACTACAAGAACTCCGGCTCGACCGCCCCCGCGTTCGTCATCTTCCAGACGGACGGCGGCCCGTACAGCAAGCCGGCCGCGGAACGCGCCCTCTGCGAGAGCGCGAACCTGCCGATCTTCTGGCAGTTCGTCGCCTTCGGCGACCCGGAGGGCAAGGGCTTCGACTTCCTCCGCAAGCTGGACGACCTCCCCGTGCCGGAGAAGCGCGTCGTCGACAACGCGGGCTTCTTCCACGCGGGCCGCGACCCGAAGTCGCTGACGGCCGCCCAGCTCTACGCGGAGCTGATGGTGGAGTTCCCGGACTGGCTGAAGGAGGCCCGGGCGGCGGGCATCGTCAAGGACTGACGTTGCAGTGAGCAGCGAGAAGTGAGCAGTGAGCAGTACGGAGGCCCGGGGCGGAACGCCGCCCCGGGCCTCCGCATGCCAGGCCAGCCCCCGCTCACCGCCCCGGCTCCGGTATTTCCACGGTCACGCGCAGCCCCCCGCCCCGGTTCGGCACGGCCCGGGCCCGCCCCCCGTGCGCGCGGGCGATCGACTGGACGATGGACAGGCCCAGGCCCGTGCCGCCGGAGAGCCGTTCCTTGCCGCGCCCCCGCCGGAACGGCTCGAAGAGGGCCGGGATGTCCGCCGCGGCCACGACCGGCCCCGAGTTGCGCACCACCAGCCGGCCCGGCTCGACCAGCACGTCCACGTCACCGCCGCGGTGGTTGTACTCCACCGCGTTCCGCAGCAGGTTCCCGGCCAGCTGCCCCAGCAGCACTCGGTTCCCCCGCAGCGGCGCCCGCTCGCTGTGCACGGACAGCCGCACCCCGGCCCGCTCCGCGCGGCCCGCGACGGCGCCGGCCTCTTCCGCGACGATCTCGGCCAGGTCGAGCGGGTCGCGGCGCTCCAGGCCGCGGTCGCTGCGGGCGAGCAGCAGCAGGCCGTCGATGAGGCGTTCGGAGCGGCGGTTGGCCTCCAGGAGCGTGGTCCGTACGTGGGCCAGTTCGTCCGGGGACGGGTCCCCGTCCAGCCCCACCTGGATCGCCGTGCGCTGGACGGCCAGCGGTGTGCGCAGCTCGTGCGAGGCGTTGGAGATGAAGCGCCGCTGGCTCTCGAAGGCGCCCTGGACGGGGCGCAGGCAGCGGCCCGCCGTCCACCACCCCACGCCGACCGCCAGCAGCGCCGTCACGAGCAGGGCCGCGGCCGACCACATGACCATCTGCTGGGAGGCGGCGGCGCTGACGTCGCCGGAGATCCGGTACGCCGTCCACGTGTTCACCGTCTCCCCGGGCCGGACGAGCTCGACCGGCACCGCGTTCCGCGCGATGGTCGTCGCCCGCTCCCGGGTGCCGGCGCGCGAGAGCAGGTTCACCGTGAGCAGGAGGGCCCCGCCGAGCACGAGGAAGATGCCGCCGAAGGCGACGGCGATGCGCGTACGGGCCGTGAGGAACGGCCGCCTCACCGGTTTCACAGCGTGTACCCCACGCCCTGCACCGTGCGGATCAGGGCCGGCTCCCCGAGCTTGCCGCGCAGTTTGCTCATCGCCACGCGCACCGCGCCCGTGAAGGGGTCCGCGTGGGCGTCCCACGCGCGCTCCAGCAGCTCCTCCGCGCTGACGACCGCCCCGTCCGCCTCCAGCAGCAGCTGCAGGATGGCGAACTCCTTGGGCGAGAGGTCGAGGCCCCGGCCGTCGCGGTCGGCCGTCCGGCGCACCGTGTCGAGCCGCAGCCCGGCCTTCTCCAGGAGCGGCGGCGCCGGCCGGGCGCTGCGCCGCCGCAGGGCGCGCACCCGCGAGATCAGCTCGGGGAATTCGAACGGCTTGGGCAGGTAGTCGTCGGCGCCCAGGTCCAGCCCGGCCACCCGGTCCTCCATCGAGCCGGCGGCGGTGAGCATCAGGATGCGGGTGCGGGAGCCGTTCGCGACGAGGTGCCGGGCGACGTCGTCGCCGTGGACGCGGGGCAGGTCGCGGTCGAGGACCACGACGTCGTAGTCGTGGAGGGAGAGGTAGGCGATGGCGGCGTCACCGCTGTAGACGGTGTCCACGGCGAATCCGGCCCGGCGCAGGCCCGTGGCGATCAGCTCGGCCAGTATCTCTTCGTCCTCGGCGACCAGTACCCGCATGTCCTCGTCCGTCTCCTTCGACAACGCATCCCCTCCCAGGATGCGGTGTACAGGAGGACATGTTTCGCAAACCTCTCCATTGATCGGATAGCGGTGACATGAACGCGCCGTTCGCGCCCCTGGGGATGCCTCCGCGCGCCCCTGGAGCGCGGTTACGGTCCGCCGATCGAACAACTACGGTTGGTAATCGCAGGATCACTCTTCGGATACAGCGCATCGGCACAGGAATACAGGAGCTCCCACATGGCCGTTCCCGGCGAAGCCGTCCCCAGCGAGGAAGGCGAGGTGAAGACGTCCCACGCGGGCACGTTCGCCTCCCTGCAGGACGCCGTCGACTTCGTCACCCTCCCGCCCGGAGAAGGCAGCGGCGAAGCCGGCTTCTCCTACCGGGCGGACGGCCAGGTCGACGTCGTCTACTTCCACTGAGACCCCCTTTTCCACTGAGACCCCCTTGGTGACTTCCTTCAAGAGGGAGGGGAACCGGGTGGCGGGAGGGGCAGCCCCCGCCACCCGGTCACAACGCCCCGGGCAAGGCCGTTCGCTCAGCCCCACAGCCCCAGCAGGAACGGATACGCGTCGAGGATCTTCCCCGGCCCGTGGATCACCTCGCGGAAGGTGAAGACGAGGTACTGATCGCCCTTGACCGCGAAGAAGTGCATCTCGTCGCCCACGGCCGCCGAAGCGATGGCATCGGGCCTGCACGGCTCGGGCAGGTGGTCCAGCCGCACCGGCCGCACGTCGCGCCGGTCCGCACCCCGCTTCCCGGCCGCCGGCCCCCGCGGCACGTCGATCAGCGCCGCCGCGCCCTTCTCCCCGAACACCAGGTGGTACCGCCCGTCCGGCGTCCCCTGCACCGCCGCCTTCACCGCCCCGCCGATCACCGGTTCCAGCTGCTCGCGCGGGTAATGGAAGTCGGTGCTGCGCAGGCTCTCGCCGCTGCTCCGGTCCGAGAACTCGACGGCCAGGTCGCCCTTGACGCCCACGTACCGGTGCTCGCTCCACCCCGGCGCCCGTGTCACGAAGTCGAAGCCGCCGTGGAACTCCTTCGGCAGGTGCGGGAACTGCTCCCTGATCTTCCGCGGCCCGGCCTCCACCCGGTTCCGCTGCGAGAAGCGGACGACCTCGTCGCCGCGGAAGCCGTCGAAGACGATGTACGGCGTGGTGCTCCCCGGCACCCACTTCGAGACCGTGCCGAAGATCCCGCCGGACGCCTCCAGCGAGGCCTTGAGCGCATTGGTGAGCGTCGCCAGGATCCCGAGTGAACTCGGCTCCACGACCGTCCCCGCCAGCGCGTGGAAGAGCTTCGCCTCCCCGCGCGGCTCCACGGCCTCGAAGCGCCAGACCCTGTTCTCCTCGTCCCCCGCCGCCTGCTGCTCGACGACGGCACCGGCGGCCGCCGAGTGGCCGCGGACGTTCAGCCCCAGCCTGCTGTGGACGTTGACGATCCTGCAGTCGCTGCCGTTCCCGATCTCCCAGGTCTGGCTCTGGTACGCCGGGTCGTTCTCCTCCAGGTGCCGCTGCTCGGCCGGCGCGCCCGGGTCCTTGCGGCAGTACCGCACCTGCAGATAGCGCCCGCTGTGCTGGTTCTGCAGCCGGTAGACGTGCTCGCCGCCCTGCCCGGGCTCCAGGCGCCACGCCTGGCTCGCCCGCCGCGGCCAGTCGTGGAGCGGCTCCTGGACGATGTCGGCGGCGTCGTGCCTGCTGAGTCCCCGGACCGTCAGGTACAGCCCGGTCTTCTCGTTCCTGACCAGGTACGTGGTGGTGGCGTGGACGCTCATGAACCCTCCTGGGTACGGAGCGGACGTCGGAACGTGCGGTCAGGCCGCCCACCCTAGGGCTGGGGAGGGAGAGTGCCCAGGGCAGCCCCGGCCAGTTCCTGGCGGGCGGCGAGCTCCGCCTTGACGGCGGCGAGCTCCTTCGCGTTCCGGTCGATCTCCTCCCGCTGGTACGCCGCGTCGACCGCGAACCAGACGCCCACCACGTTGTGTTCCGCCTTGCACCGCGCGTCGGCCGCCGCCGTCTCCCGCTCCTCCGCGGACGGCTCGGGCGTGCGCCAGGCCGCGTCGGCCCCGGCCTTGATCGGATCGTCGTACGAAGGGAAGCCGCGCTCCTTCATGCAGGACGCCCACTGGGCGAAGACGCGCACCACGCGCGGGTCGCGCTGCGAGCGCTCGAAGCTCCCGGAATTGATCCGGTCGGCGACCGGGGCGTCTCCCCCGGCCTCGGCGTTGTCCGCGCGGAGCGCGGAACGGGCCTCGCCCGTACAGCCGCCCGGGGGCACCCTGTGCCCATTGATCCGCCGGCCGCCCTTCGCGGCACTGCTGCCGGGCTTGACCTTCGGGTCATCCGTACCGGTGAGAACGACGGTCGCCTCGGCGGAGAGGGAAGGCGGCGGCGCGGACGGCGGGGGCGGGGTCCGCGGGCTGCCGGGCGGCGCGAAGCCGTAGCGGGCGGCGTCGGCGGGATCGGTGACGCCGTAGCGGTACTGGGTACGGGTCTTCGGCCGGAAGGGGGTGGAGGGAGCGGGCGGTTGATAAGCGACCTCGAAACGGCGCATGCAGCGTTCCACGAGGGTGCGCCGTGCAGCGTCGAGGCGGTCGGCCTGGTCATGGGTGAGGAGGTAGGGGTCGATGGGGAGGGAGGAGCCGGCGGCCGTGGTGAGGCGGGGCACGGCGGAGACGACCGGTACGGGGCCGGGTGCGGACCGCTTCGGCTCACCGGAGCCCGAGGAACAGCCGCCGACGGCCGGCAGAACGGCCGCGACGGCGATCGCCCCGGCCACGGCCGGACGTCTGAATCTCATACGAAAGCCCTCCTGTCCGTCTCATCGAAACCCGCAGCTCGGCAACCCACGCAGGTGCCCCGCCTGTGGAGACAGGCGGGGCCACCGGTACGCGAGGGGAGCTCGGTCAGCCGAACCGGCCCGACTCGTTGTTGTTCCGCAGCTGGTTGTTGAGGTTCGCGGCCCCGCCCGGGGCGATGCGCTGGTGCGCGCCCAGGTAGTTCGGCAGCGAGTAGACCGTGAAGGCGCTGTTGAAGTCCCAGTTGTCGACCGACGCCGCGTTGTTCCGCACCGTCGCGTTCGACCCCTCGCTGCCCCGCGTGGAGCTGCTCGACACGAAGTTGTCGTTCCGGTAGTTCGCGTCGTTGTGGGACTGCTTGTGGATCGCCCCGGTGTAGTTCTGGTGGTAGAACAGGCACGCATAGCCGGTCGAGCAGCTCTGCGTGAAACTCTCCGTCGACGCGGATGCCGGCGAGGTGGCCAGAAGGCCCGAACCCGCGGTGGCGACGGCAATCGCCCCGGCCACGGCCAGACGCTTGAATCTCATACGAAAGCCCTCCTGTTTCGCTCGTTTGCAGGAAGCGTTTCGGTTTCGTGCGCCATCCTGTCCGCCGTGCGGGACGAAAGACAGCGCCTTCGAACCTCATCGAAACTCGCAGCTCGAATTCACGAGCGCGGAACCCGTACGCGTACGGACATGCAGCGCGCTCGTTCCGTGCGGCATGGTCCTGAGCAGGCCCGCGTCCCGCAGGGCCGACAGGTGATGACTCACCGTCGGAGCGGAGACGCCTACGCGGCGGGCGAGCTCCCCCGACGTGCAGGCCGTCCCGGCCGCGATCAGGATCCCGGCGCGCGTCGCCCCCATCAGCCGGGCCAGCGCCTTGTCCCCTCCGGGGTCGGATTGCGGCTGAGCGGCGGGATGGACGAGGACCGGGGGTACGTCCGGGTCCTCCGGCAGGTGCCCCACGCCGTGGCAGAAGTACGACGGCTGGAGCAGCAGCCCGCGACCGCGGAGGTCATAGTCCCTGTCCACGGCGCTGCGGACGTGCAGCGTCGGCGGCACCCACCGCATGGTGGGCACGTAGCTGCGGAGCAGCCCGTTGACCCCGCCGTCGAGCAGGGCCCGGATCCGCAGCGCGCGGTCGCCGTCCACGCTGGACCGGATGTCGTCCCAGTACGGCTCGACGGCCACCTCGTGGTACGCCTCGGGCGGCCGCGGGTGCGGCAACCGTGCGAGGACATCGCGGTGCCAGTCGGCGTAGCGCGGCGGCACGACGCGTCTTCGTAAGTGCCGCAGGCTCAGCACCAGTTCCCACGAGGCGTCCGGCGCGGTGGCGACGCGGGTGTTGAGCAGATCGGTGTCCGTGAAGTGAATACGCAGCACCGCGGCAGAGTGTCAAGCGGGACGCGGGGGCACCAGGCGAAATGTGGCTGGCGTGTATTTTGGCCGGTTTCGGGCACCCCCGCGCGCCCGTTTACGCCGCGGCGATGTACGTAAGGAAGCCCGCCCAGGCGGGGGCGCCTACGGCGATTTGGGGGCCGGACCTTTGTTTTGAGTCCCGTATGTGTATGCCTCGCGGCCCATTGGCTATCTCGATGCAGTTGTCGCCTTCCTCGTCGCTGTAGCTGGACTTGAACCACATCAACTGGTAGCTCACAGTCTGTCCACCATCCGCTCGATGAATTTCACGGAGTCCTCGGGACCGAGGGCCTGGGCAGAAATCCTTGCGTACTTCTGCTCCAAGTGGCTGACATCCTTCGGCTCCGTGACCAGCTCAGTCAGGGATTGACCCATCACATAGATGACCCGACGGAGCTCCGGCATTTCCAGAAGAACCATCCCACCGCTCAGCACGCTAGGAACAGCCCGCTCGTAGGGCAGGATCTGAAAGGTGACGTTCGGCAGTTCCGCAGATTCCGCGAGATGCAGCAATTGCCGCTTTTGCGCCTCGGCGCCTGCCAGCGGAACGTGCAACGCCGCCTCGAAGACCACGAACCCGAAGGGCACCGTAGGCCTGTTCCTCAGTTGCTTCTGACGCTCCAGGCGCACCGAGAGCCTCTCCTCGACCTTCTCCTGCGACACCGGGGGCCAGACCCCGCTCATGAGCGTGCGCGCGTACTCCTCGGTCTGCAGCAGCCCCGGGATGAGCAGGCCCTCCAGGGACCGCCACGAAATCGCGATGGCCTCGCTCTCCATGAAGTCCCGGGAGCGGTTGGGGATCTTGTCCCGCGTCAGGTACGAGAGGCCCGCCTTCAACTTCCCCCGCGCGCCGAAGAGCTCATCCGCGATCTCCGCCATCCGCGGCGGGCACGCACGGCGCCCCTGCTCCACAGACCTCACCATTTCCGCGGAATAGCCGACCGCCTCGGCCACTTCCTCCCGCGAGAGGCCCGCCTCCTGCCGCCACATCATGAACTGGTTTCCGAGATACCGATGGTTGACCGGAAGAAAAACCTCGCCCATGCCCGTAGACCCTCCCCTGTCACAGATGGCATACCCTCTGGCCAGAGATTCCGCACATCACTGCCCGTATCCATCTCGTAACACGTCACGCTACGCCCCCGTGGGCATCTATACGCCGTGAGTAATGAAAATCCCCCGCGGAGCGTCTACCGCTTCGGCATCTGGACCCTCACCCCCGACCGTGAGCCCGACGCCGAGCCCGTCACGTACGCGATGCAGTGCGCCGTCTGCGAGGAGAGGTCCGACCCCCAGGAGGACCTCGCCGACGCCCAGACGTGGACCTTCCGGCACGCCGGGCGGAACCCCTCCCACCACACCTACCGGGAGGTGATCACACGGCCCTGGCGCGCCTGGATGGCCTGAAGAAACGGCGCGCGGTCACACCCGGTCGCTCGGATACGCTAAAGGCCTCCATATACACCCGCGACCAGGGAGCAGCCGAAATGGCTCGACACCTCATCACCAGCGCCCTTCCGTATATCAACGGGATCAAGCACCTGGGCAACATGGTGGGGTCCATGCTCCCGGCGGACGTGTACGCCCGGTACCTCCGCCAGACCGGTCGCGAGACGCTGTTCATCTGTGCCACCGACGAGCACGGGACCCCGGCCGAGCTGGGCGCCAAGGAGCTCGGCCTGCCGGTCGCCGACTTCTGTGCTCAGCAGCACGACGCGCAGAAGGCGGTCTACGACGGCTTCGCGCTGTCCTTCGACTACTTCGGCCGCAGCTCCTCGCCGGAGAACCACGAGATCACGCAGCACTTCGCGCGCCGGCTGCAGAAGAACGGGTTCATCGAGGAGCGCTCGATCCGCCAGGTCTACTCCCTGGCGGACGGCCGCTTCCTCCCCGACCGCTACATCGTGGGCACGTGCCCGCACTGCGGCTACGACAAGGCCCGCGGCGACCAGTGCGAGAACTGCACGCGCGTCCTGGACCCGACGGACCTGATCGACGCCCGTTCGGCGATCAGCGGCAGCAGCGAGCTGGAGGTCCGCGAGACCAAGCACCTCTTCCTCCTCCAGTCCAAGCTGCAGGGCGAGGTCGAGGCGTGGATCGACGAGCACGGCAAGGACTGGCCGGTCCTGGCGTCCTCGATCGCCCGCAAGTGGCTGACCGAGGGGCTGAACGACCGCGCCATCACCCGTGACCTGGACTGGGGCGTGCCGGTCCCGGCGGACACGTGGCCGGAGCTGGCGGCCGAGGGCAAGGTCTTCTACGTCTGGTTCGACGCCCCGATCGAGTACATCGGCGCGACGAAGGAGTGGGCGGGCCAGGACCCGGAGAACCGGGACTGGAAGTCCTGGTGGTACGAGGCGACGGACGTCCGCTACACCCAGTTCATGGGCAAGGACAACGTCCCCTTCCACACGGTGATGTTCCCGGCCACCCAGCTGGGCACGCGCGAGCCGTGGAAGAAGGTCGACTACGTCAAGGCCTTCAACTGGCTCAACTACTACGGCGGCAAGTTCTCCACGTCCCAGAAGCGCGGCGTCTTCACGCACGACGCACTGGAGCTGCTGCCCGCCGACTACTGGCGCTACTTCATGATGGCCAACGCCCCCGAGTCGGACGACACGTCGTTCACGTGGGAGCTGTTCTCGGCCACGGTGAACAAGGACCTGGCCGACGTCCTCGGCAACTTCGTCAACCGCGTCCTGTCCTTCTCCAAGAAGCGCTTCGGCGAGACGGTCCCGGCCGGCTCCGAGGCGGGCGAGGCCGAGACGAACCTGGGCCGCGAGATCGCCCAGCTGCTCCAGGAGTACGAGGAGCACATGGAGGCCATGCAGTTCCGCAAGGCCGCCCAGGCCCTGCGCGCACTGTGGAGCGCGGGCAACTCGTACCTGGAGACGAAGGCCCCCTGGCTGGAGATCAAGACCGACCCGGAGGCCGCGGCGCTGACGCTGCGCACGGCGATGAACCTGATCCACCTGTACGCGGTGATCTCGGAGCCGTTCATCCCGCAGTCGGCGTCGGCCCTGCGCTTCGCGTTCGACCTCGCCGACGACACGCGGACGTGGGTCACGGCGGACGAGGCCCGCTCGCTGTCCTTCATCCCGGCCGGCACGCCGTTCAGCGTCCCGCCGGTGCTCTTCGCGAAGATCACCGAGGACGACCTGGAGGCCTACCGCGAGCGCTTCGGCGGCGGCGAGGAGCCGGCGGCCTAGCCACCCCGTGGAACAAGCAGCGGAGGGCCCGGAACCGAGGAGGTTCCGGGCCCTCCGTGCGTGCCCGTTGATGGAACGGTAATCGTCCGTTGAGACCGGCGGACCAGGCTGGGAGCACACCGCACGGGGGAAGCCGGGAAGACGAGGAAGAGCAGTGTTCAAGAAGCCGATCACCATCAGCGTGCACGCCACCGACGAGCTGGCGCGGGCCCGGTTCTCCCGGGAGATGCGGGCCGTACTGCCCGAGGTGCAGGTGGTGCGGCGGGGCGAGGACGGGGACGTCGACTTCGTCCTCATGGGGGCCGACGACCCGGCCGCGGCGGCCACCGTACGGCGGCTGACGCGGGCGGGCGAGGCGCCGGTGGTGCTGGTCGCGGACGAGCTCGGGGAGAGCGAGCTGATGGCCGTCGCGGCGTACGGCGTGAGCTCCGTGCTGTGGCGGCCGTCGATCACGCGGCGGCAGCTGTCGCGGGCCGTGCACAGCGCTGCGGGATGCTGCCCGAAGCTGCCCATGGTGACCGCGCTCATGTGACACTGCCGTCATGGTGACGACAGAGCGGGCCATCCCACCCCTGACGGCCGATGAGCGCACCACACTGGAGAGTTGGCTGGACTTCCAGCGCGCCACCCTCGCGCGCAAGGTGGACGGCCTGACCGACGAGCAAGCGCGGGAGCCGGCGGCGCCGCCTTCCACGCTGAGCCTGCTGGGCCTCGTGCAGCACATGGGCGAGGTGGAGCGGCAGTGGTTCCGCAGAGTGCTCCAGCGCGAGGCGGCGCCGCCGCTGTACGGGCCGGGTGCGGGCGCCGAGGCGAGAACCGCGGAGGACCTGGGCGACGCCAACGCGGGCCTCGCCGTGGCGCCGGACGCGAGTCTCGCGGGGGCCGTGAGCGCGTGGCAGGAGGAGATCGCGCGGGCCCGGGCCGCCTACGCGCCCCTGTCGCTCAACGCCGTGGGGGCGGTGCAGGGCCGGGAGGTGTCCCTGCGGTGGATCTTCCTTCACATGATCGAGGAGTACGCGCGGCACAACGGGCACGCGGACCTGCTGCGCGAGCGCACGGACGGGGCGACGGGCTACTGACGGCGGGCTGCTGACGACACGCGTGAGCCCCCGCGCCGAGGACGGCGCGGGGGCTCACGGACGTACAGACGTACCGAGGAACTACTTGACGACCGGCTTGCGGATCGACAGGTGGAGCTCCTTCAGGCGGGCCTCGTCGACCTCGCTCGGGGCGCCCATCAGCAGGTCCTGCGCGTTGCCGTTGAGCGGGAAGGCGATGGTCTCGCGGATGTTCGGCTCGTCGGCCAGGAGCATCACGATGCGGTCGACGCCCGGGGCGATGCCGCCGTGCGGCGGGGCGCCGAACTTGAAGGCGCGCAGCATGCCGCCGAACTCCTTCTCGACCTCCTCCTTGCTGTAACCGGCGATCTCGAACGCCTTGTACATGACGTCGGGCTCGTGGTTGCGGATGGCGCCGGAGGACAGCTCGGTGCCGTTGCAGACGATGTCGTACTGCCAGGCCAGGATGTCCAGCGGGTCCATCGTGTTCAGCGCCTCCAGGCCGCCCTGCGGCATGGAGAAGGGGTTGTGCGAGAACTCGATCTGGCCGGTGTCCTCGTTCTTCTCGAACATCGGGAAGTCGACGATCCAGCAGAAGCGGAAGACGTTCTCCTCGAACTGGCCGGCGCGCTTGGCGGCCTCGACGCGCACGGCGCCCATGATCTTGGAGACCTCGTCGAACTCGCCCGCGCCGAAGAAGATCGCGTGGCCGGGCTCCAGGCCGAGGCGCTCGGCGAGGGCCTTGACGTTCTCCTCGGTGAGGAACTTGGCGATCGGGCCGGTGAGGGCGTTCTCCTCGCCGACACGGACCCAGGCCAGACCCTTCGCGCCCTGCTCGACCGCGTAGTCGCCGAGGCCGTCGAAGAACTTGCGCGGCTGGTCGCCGGTGGCCGGGACGGCCAGCGCGCGGACGTGCTTGCCGGCGAAGGCCTTGAACTCCGAGCCCTCGAAGACGTCGGAGACGTCGACGAGCTCCAGCTTGGCGCGCAGGTCCGGCTTGTCGGAGCCGTACTTGAGCATGGCCTCGCGGAAGGGGATCCGCGGGAAGGGGGAGGTGACGTGGCGGCCGTTGCCGAACTCCTCGAAGAGGTCGGTCATGACCTTCTCGATGACCTGGAAGACGTCCTCCTGCTCGACGAAGGACATCTCCACGTCGAGCTGATAGAACTCGCCCGGCGAGCGGTCGGCGCGGGCGTCCTCGTCACGGAAGCACGGCGCGATCTGGAAGTAGCGGTCGAAGCCGGCGATCATCAGCAGCTGCTTGAACTGCTGCGGGGCCTGCGGCAGGGCGTAGAACTTGCCCGCGTGCAGACGGGACGGCACCAGGAAGTCGCGCGCGCCCTCGGGGGAGGTGGCCGACAGGATCGGGGTGGCCATCTCGTTGAAGCCGAGGTTGGTCATCTTCTCGCGGATGGAGGCGATGACGGCCGAGCGCAGCATGATGTTGCTGTGCATGCGCTCGCGGCGCAGGTCGAGGAAGCGGTACTCGAGGCGGCGCTCCTCGTTCACCCCGTCCTCGGCGTTGATCGTGAAGGGCAGCGGCTCGGCGGCGCCCAGGACCTCCACGGCGGAGACCTCGACCTCGATCTCACCGGTGGGGAGCTCGGGGTTGACGTTGTCGGCACCGCGGCTGACGACCTTGCCGTCGATGCGGACGACCGTCTCCTTGGTGAGGTGGCTCAGGGCCTCGTTGGCGGGGGTGCCGGGACGGGCCACGAGCTGCACCAGGCCGTGGTGGTCGCGCAGGTCGATGAAGAGGATGCCGCCCAGGTCGCGCCGATTGTGCAGCCAGCCACTCAGTCGCACGTCGGTGTCGACGTCAGCCGCACGGAGCTCGCCGCAGGTGTGGGACCGGTACCGATGCATCGTTCATCCAAGTCGTGATCGAGGGCGTGGGCCAGCCCGCCTACGGCACAGGGCTCGTACCTGCGGCACAGGGCTGGCGTGCATACAACACGGGAGCAAGGGTACTGCGCGCTTGTGAAGATCCGCCCACCGTACCTTCGGTGGTACCCATTGCGCGGACCTGCATAAAGTAGGGCAATGCGCACCGAGGACGTACTGGCCGCCACCGCGACCGGCCTGTGGCACTGGGACAACGCCACGCGCATCGCCACCTTCGACGCCGAGGCCGCCCGGCTGCTGGGGCTCCCGGCCACCCGTACGGAGCTGACGGAATCCGCCACCAGGGCCCGCTTCCACGCCGTGGACTGGGTGGAGGTCCAGGGCGTCATCAGCCTGGCCGTCAGCGAGGGGACGCTCTCCGAGGCACGGCTGCGGGTGGTGGACGGCGAGGGCCGGGTGCTGCGGACGGTGCGCGTCCGGCTGCGCCCGCAGCTGCGGGCCGCGGTCGCCGGGCGGATCGACTTCGTGCTCGTCGGCACGGTGCAGGAGGTGCCGGAGCCGCAGCCGGGGACGTCGGCGGCGCAGGCGACCGTCACGGGCGACTGGAGGCGCAACCGGGAGGCGTTCCTGCTGGACGCGGGGCGCGCCCTCGCCGAGGCCCGCTCCACCGCCGAGGTGCTGCGGGTGGCCGCGGGGCTGTCGATGCCGGGCTTCGAGCCGTCGGGGCTCGCGGTCTTCAGCGGGGAGGGCAGCCGGGTCCGGGTGATCGGGCACCACGGGTACACGCCCGGGAGCGCCGAACCGTTTCTGGACCTGCCCATGGACGCGGCCTACCCCGCCGCCGAGGTCATCCGCACCGGCCGGGCCATCTACCTGCCGGCCCCCGAGGACTACCAGCGCCGCTTCCCCGAGGCCTGGAACGACGTCGCGCACTTCGGCCGGCAGTCCTGGGCGTTCCTGCCGCTGATCAACGCGGGACAGATCATCGGGGCGTGGATGGCCGGATTCAGCGTGCCGGTGTCCTTCACCCCCGACGAGCGGTCCGTGCTGACCACCGTGGCCCGGATGCTCGCCCAGGCCCTGAGCCGGGCCAGCGTCCACGAGTCCGAGCGCGAACTGACCGTCGGCCTGCAGCGGTCGATGATGCCCACCCTCCAGCAGGACATCCCCGGCATGGCCGTCGCCGCGCGCTACGTGCCCACCGGCGGCGGACTGGAGGTCGGCGGCGACTGGTACGACATGATCCCGCTCCCCCTCGGCAGGATCGCCCTCGTCATCGGCGACGTCCAAGGACACGACGTACGGGCCGCCGGGCTCATGGGCCAGCTCCGGATCGCCCTGCGCGCCTACGCCTCCGAAGGCCACCACCCCGACGCGGTCCTCTCCCGCGCCTCCCACTTCCTGGCCGGGATCAACGCCTCCGAGACCGAGGGCGACGAGGCCGAGCCGCGCTTCGCGACCTGCCTGTACATCGAGGTCGACCCCGAGAGCGGGCGGCTCGACATCGCCCGCGCCGGCCACCCCAACCCGGCCATCCGGCTCGGTGACGGCACGATGCTCGTCCGCAACACCGCGGGCGGACTGCCGCTCGGCATCGACCCCGACACCGACTACCCCACGACGCGGCTCGTCCTCGAACCCGGCGAGACGATGATCGTCTGCACGGACGGGCTGATCGAGACCGGCGGCCACGACCTGGACAGCGGGTGGGACCGGCTGCGCGGCGTCATCGAAGGACAGCCCCTGGACCTGACCGGGACCTGCAACGGCGGCGGGCCCGACGGCGACCTGGAGGCGCTCGCGGACGCCCTCGTCCAGGCCGTCCACGGCCCCTCCTCCCACTACACGACCGGCCCGCTCCTGGACCGCCGCGAGGACGACATCGCCGTCCTCCTGCTCGCCCGCGCCGACGGCACGGCCGGCGCCGGGCCCGCGGCCGTACCGCGGCCCGTACGGCGCACCGTCCTCACCATCGCCCAGGCCGAACCGGAACGCATCGCCGAGGCGCGGCAGCAGGTCCGGGACCTCATGCACGACTGGCCGGACGGGGACCAGACCGACTCCGCCGTCCTCATGGTCTCGGAGATGGTCACCAACGTCCTCGTCCACACGGACGGGGACGCGGTGCTGATCGCCCGCATCACCGGCGAGCCGGGGGCGCGGTGCGTCCGCGTCGACGTCTCGGACAGCAGCGACGAACTCCCCCACCGGCGCCACCCCGGGGAGATGGCCTCGTCGGGGCGGGGGCTGGTGCTGATGGAGATCCTGGCCGGGGCGTGGGGGGTGGACCCGCGGGGAGAGGGCAAGAACATCTGGTTCGAGCTGTACGAGAAGGAGGGGGCGGGGGTGACCTCCCTCGCGGCCGGCTAGCCGGTCAGGGCTACGCCGCCGGGATCACTCCCAGTCGCCCCGCCTGGTAGTCGTCGAAGGCCTGGGCCAGTTCGGCGTGGGTGTTCATGACGAACGGCCCGTAGTGCTGCATCGGTTCGCGGATCGGCAGTCCGCCCAGCAGCACGACCTCGAAGTTCTCCGTCCGGGACTCCTGCTTCCTGTCGGCCCGGATGGTCACCGAGTCGCCCTGCCCGAAGACGACGGTCTGCCCCATCGCGAAGGGCCGCCCCTCGGCGCCCGCCGACCCGTGCCCGGCGAGCCCGTAGGCCAGGGCGTTGAAGTCGGTGCGCCACGGGAGCGTCAGCTCCGCGCCGGGGCTCACGGAGGCGTGGATCATCGTGATGGGCGTGTGCGTCGCACCCGGCCCCTCGTGCCCGGCCACGTCACCGGCGATCAGCCGGACCAGCGACCCGCCGTCCCCGGAGGCCAGCAGCTTGACGCTGCCCCCGCGGATGTCCTGGTACTTCGGGGCGATCATCTTGTCGTCCCGGGGCAGGTTCACCCACAGCTGGAGCCCGTGGAAGAGGCCGCCGCTGGTGACGAGCTCCTCCGGCGGCGTCTCGATGTGCAGCAGCCCGGAGCCGGCCGTCATCCACTGCGTGTCGCCGTCGGTGATGACGCCACCGCCGCCGTGCGAGTCCCGGTGGATGAAGGTGCCGTCGATGATGTAGGTCACCGTCTCGAACCCGCGGTGCGGGTGCCAGGGGGTGCCCTTGGGCTCGCCGGCGGCGTAGTCCACCTCGCCCATCTGGTCCATCATGATGAACGGGTCGAGGTACTTGTAATTGATCCCCGCGAAGGCCCTGCGCACGGGGAATCCCTCGCCCTCGAAACCCGCCGGAGCCGTGCCGACGTACAGCACCGGCCGCTGCGGGGCGCCCGCCGGGGCGGAGACGCGCGGCAGGGTCAACGGGTTCTCGACGGTCACTGCTGGCATGACGACCTCCTCGGTTCGTTCACCGTTCAATTTAGTTGAAGAGTGAACAACCTGCAAGGACCCCCGCATTCCCCGCGGCGGATCCCCGGGGCGGCCCCCGCCACGGATCATGGACACTGGATCAATGCGCCAGAACGCCACCGGCCCCCGCCCGGCCGCCGTCACCGCCTTCGTCGCCGCGGTCGTCGCGCTGGCCGGACTCGGCGTCGTCGTGGCGAACCACGGCCTCGCGACGGATTCCCCCGTGGCCGACGGCGACGCCTCCGGCCACTTCGCCCAGCCGAAGGAGAAGGGGGACGAAACCGCGGAGGCCATGCGGTCGGCCGTCCGCACCGAGAAGAACACGGCCCCGCTCAGGCCCGCGGACAGCGGAAGGACCGACCCGCTCCCCGCCTCCGAGCCCCTGCGCGCCGCGGAGGCCCCGGCCTCGCCCGCCGTCGGGCCGCTGTTCTACACGGGCCAGGGCGAGCCCGGGCACGGCTGCAGCGCGAGCGTCGTGCACAGCCCCGAGGGCGACCTGATCGTCACCGCCGCGCACTGCGTCCACCTGGACGGCTTCCGCACCGACATCGCCTTCGTGCCGGGCTACCGCGACGGCGTCGCCCCGTACGGCGTGTGGGTGCCGACGTCGGTGGACATCGCCCCGGAGTGGGCGGCCGACCGCGACCCGGACTACGACGTGGCGTTCCTGCGGGTGCGCCGGCCGGACGGGGACGGCAAGCCGATCGAGCAGGTCACGGGCGCGGAGCGGATACGCTTCCGGCCGCCGGCGGACCGGCCGGCGCGGGTGATCGGCTACCCCCTGGGGGAGGAGCGCCCGGTCTCCTGCCAGAACCGCACGCAGACCCACAGCCCCACCCAGCTCCGCTTCGACTGCGCGGACATGCCCAACGGCACCAGCGGCGGCCCGTTCCTGACGGACGTCGACCCCGCGAGCGGGCTGGGCACGATCAACGGGGTCGTGGGCGGCCACGACGAGGGCGGCGACGAGGAGACGTCGTACAGCTCGTACTTCGGCGACGGAATCGAGTCCCTCTACCGGAGGGCGACGGGCAGGGGCTGAGCCCCTGCGGGCCGAGCGGCCGTCACCCGCGGCTCAGCCGTAGAGCCTCCGCATCGTGAAGTCCACCATCTGCTCGACCGCCTTCGCGTCGAACACCATCCGGTGGTCTCCCTCGATGTCGAGCACGAAGCCGTAGCCCGTCGGCAGGAGGTCGATCACCTCCGCGCCCGTGATGACGAAGTACTTCGACTCCTTGCCCGCGTACCGCCGCAGCTCCTTCAGCGAGGTGAACATCGGGATCACCGGCTGCTGGGTGTTGTGGAGCGCGAGGAAGCCCGGGTTGTCGCCGCGCGGGCAGTAGACCTTCGACGTGGAGAAGACGGTCTGGAAGTCCTCCGCGGACATCGATCCCGTGGTGAAGGCCCGCACCGCATCGGCGAGCGACGGAGGGGACGGCTCCGGGTAGAGCGGCTGTTCGCCGTAGACGCCGGGGCCGCCGGGCTGCTGAGGCGGCGGTGGCGGCGGCGCGTAACCCTGCGTGCCCGCGTTCTGGTCGTAGCCGTACATGGGCCAAAGCGTAAAGGGTCACAGTCGGTCGAACAGGGGTTGCGTCTTATTACCGGTGGGTAGCATCATGCAGATTACTGCCCGGTACGTATTTGAGGGTTCGTCCTCCCAGTCACTACGGAGCCGTTGTCATGGGCCACTACAAGTCGAATCTCCGCGACATCGAGTTCAACCTCTTCGAGGTTCTCGGCCGCGACAAGCTGTACGGCTCCGGCCCGTTCGCGGAGATGGACGTCGAAACCGCCAAGGACATCCTGTCGGAGATCACGCGCCTCTCGGAGAACGAGCTGGCCGAGTCCTTCGCCGACACCGACCGCAACCCCCCGGTCTTCGACCCCGAGACCAACACCGCCCCGATTCCGGACACCTTCAAGAAGAGCTACCAGGCGTACATGGACGCCGAGTGGTGGCGTCTGGGCATCCCGGAGGAGATCGGCGGCACCACCGCCCCGCGCTCGCTGATCTGGGCCTACGCCGAGTCCATCCTGGGTGCCAACCCGGCCATCTGGATGTACTCCTCGGGCCCGGCCTTCGCCGGCATCCTCTTCGACGAGGGCACCGAGCAGCAGAAGCACATCGCGAAGATCGCCGTGGAGAAGCAGTGGGGCTCCACCATGGTCCTGACCGAGCCCGACGCCGGCTCGGACGTGGGCGCCGGCCGCACCAAGGCCGTGCAGCAGGAGGACGGCACCTGGCACATCGAGGGCGTGAAGCGCTTCATCACCTCGGGTGAGCACGACATGGCGGAGAACATCCTCCACTACGTCCTCGCCCGCCCCGAGGGCGCCGGCCCGGGCACCAAGGGCCTGTCCCTCTTCCTCGTGCCGAAGTACGAGTTCGACTTCGAGACCGGCGAGCTGGGCGAGCGCAACGGCGTCTACGCCACCAACGTCGAGCACAAGATGGGCCTGAAGGCCTCCAACACCTGCGAGATGACCTTCGGCGACAAGCACCCCGCCAAGGGCTGGCTCATCGGCGAGAAGCACGACGGCATCCGCCAGATGTTCATGATCATCGAGTTCGCCCGGATGATGGTCGGCACGAAGGCCATCGCCACCCTCTCCACCGGCTACCTCAACGCGCTGGAGTACGCCAAGGAGCGCGTGCAGGGCCCGGACCTGGCGAACTTCATGGACAAGACCGCGCCCAAGGTCACCATCACGCACCACCCCGACGTGCGCCGCTCGCTCATGACGCAGAAGGCGTACGCGGAGGGCATGCGCGCCCTCGTGCTCTACACCGCCTCCGTCCAGGACGAGATCATGGTCAAGGAGGCCGCGGGCGAGGACGCCAAGGCGCTGCACGGCCTCAACGACCTGCTCCTGCCGATCGTCAAGGGCTACGGCTCCGAGAAGTCCTACGAGCAGCTCGCCCAGTCGCTGCAGACCTTCGGCGGCTCCGGGTACCTGCAGGAGTACCCGATCGAGCAGTACATCCGCGACGCGAAGATCGACACCCTCTACGAGGGCACCACGGCGATCCAGGGGCAGGACTTCTTCTTCCGGAAGATCGTCCGTGACCAGGGCCAGGCCCTGAACACCCTCTCCGAGGAGATCAAGAAGTTCCTGGCCACCGAGGCCGGCGGCGAGGACCTGGCCGGCGCCCGCGGTGCGCTCGCCAAGGCCGCGGTGGACCTGGAGGCGATCGTCGGCAAGATGATCACCGACCTCACCGCCACCGGCGAGGACGTCAAGAACATCTACAAGGTCGGCCTGAACACCACCCGCCTGCTCCTGGCCTCCGGTGACGTCGTCGTCGCCTACCTGCTGCTCAAGGGCGCGGCCGTGGCCGCCGAGAAGCTCGCCGACGCCTCCGCCAAGGACAAGGCGTTCTACACCGGCAAGATCGCGGCGGCGAAGTTCTTCACGACCGACGTCCTGCCGCGCGTCTCCGTCGAGCGCTCGCTCGCCGAGGCCGTCGACAACTCCCTGATGGAGCTGGACGAGGCCGCGTTCTGATCGGTCTCCGACCGGCTTCTTTTAACAGAACAGGGCTGTTGAGGCCCGTGTGAACGATGGGGCAAGAGCCCGGGCGTAAACCAGCGCCCGGCTCTTGCCCTGATCCTTATCCTGAATCGCATGAGCTCTGCGCACCGCTTCGACCGCGGCCACACCGACGACCTGATGTCCTTCCTCGCCGCCAGTCCCTCCCCGTACCACGCGGTGGCCAACACCGCGGAGCGGCTGGAGAAGGCGGGCTTCCGTCAGGTCGCAGAGACCGACGCGTGGGACGGCACGACCGGCGGCAAGTACGTGACGCGCGGTGGCGCGATCATCGCCTGGTACGTGCCGGAGGGCGCGACGCCCGCCACCCCCTTCCGGATCGTCGGTGCGCACACCGACTCCCCCAACCTGCGCGTGAAGCCGCTGCCGGACACCGGTGCGGCGGGCTGGCGCCAGGTCGCCGTCGAGCTCTACGGCGGCACGCTGCTCAACACCTGGCTGGACCGCGACCTCGGCCTCTCCGGCCGGGTCTCGCTGCGGGACGGCAGCCACCGCCTCGTCAACGTGGACCGGCCCCTGCTGCGCGTGCCGCAGCTCGCCATCCACCTCGACCGCGGCGTCAACCAGGACGGCCTCAAGCTCGACAAGCAGCGCCACATGACCCCGATCTGGGGCCTGGGCGAGCCGCGCGAGGGGGATCTGATCCGCTTCGTCGCGCAGGAGGCGGGTCTGGCCGCCGAGGACGTCACCGGCTGGGACCTGATGGTCCACAGCGTCGAGCCGCCGGCCTACCTCGGCCGCGACCAGGAGCTCCTCGCCGGCCCGCGCATGGACAACCTGCTGTCCGTGCACGCCGGTACGGCCGCGCTGATCGCCGCCGTCGGCTCCGAGGGACTGCCCTGCATCCCGGTGCTGGCCGCGTTCGACCACGAGGAGAACGGCAGCCAGTCCGACACCGGCGCCGAGGGCCCGCTGCTCGGAAACGTGCTGGAACGATCCGTCTTCGCCCGCGGCGGAACGTACGAGGACAAGGCCCGCGCCTTCGCCGGCACGATCTGCCTCTCCTCCGACACCGGCCACGCCGTCCACCCCAACTACTCCGAGCGCCACGAGCCCGGCCACCACCCGGTGCCCAACGGCGGCCCGATCCTGAAGGTGAACGTCAACCAGCGCTACGCCACGGACGGCAGCGGCCGGGCCGTCTTCGCCGCCGCCTGCGAGCGCGCGGGCGTGCCCTGGCAGCACTTCGTCTCCAACAACTCCATGCCGTGCGGCACCACCATCGGCCCCATCACCGCGGCCCGGCACGGCATCGCCACCGTCGACATCGGCGTGGCCTGCCTGTCCATGCACTCGGCGCGGGAGCTGTGCGGCGCGGACGACCCCTTCCTGCTGGCCGCGGCGCTCACCGCCTTCCTCGAGGGCTGAGGCCCGTGCGGCACGGACGTGCGCTGCGCCTCGCGGGCGCAGCGCTCACCTTCACCGCCGCCCTCGGCCTCACGGCCTGTGGCAGCGACGGCGGCAAGGACGACGGCAAGGGCAAGGGCGCCTCGGCGGCGAGCCCGTCCGGCGACGCCGCCGGGGCGCCCTCCGCGGACGACGCCAAGCCGCAGGACAAGGGCGACGCCTGCGGCCCCGGCGACCTGACGGTCGAGGCCCGCAAGGCGCCGGGCGGCCGTCTCCTGCTGGTGGCGACGAACACCGGCGGAAAGCCCTGCACCGCTTACGGCTTCCCGTTCCTGCGCTTCGACCAGGACCAGGCGACGGCGGGCGTCGCGGAGGAGTCCAAGCCGAAGGCGCCGGTGAAGGTCGCGCCCGGGAAGGCGGCGTACGCAGGCGTCACGCCCACTGCGGCGGACGGCTCGGGCGGTCCCGGACGGGACGTCAAGAAGCTGTCGGTGACCTTCCAGACGGCGGGCGGCGACCCGCTGCCGGGCGACCCGGCGGCGCCCGCCCTGCCGGGCGGTTCGCTGCACGTCGACGACCAGGCCCGCGCCACGTACTGGGTGGACGGCGAGACCGCCGCGCTCAAGGGCTGAGGGCTCCGGCCGATTGGCCGTTCCGGTGCGGGGTAGGCGCATGCGTGCCGGCACCGGAACGGCCAATCGATTCGGAGGCTTCAGCCATGGGCATGGGATGGTGCATCGGTCTGATCGGGATCGGGGCGGTCCTCACCTTCGCGGTGGACTGGCGCGTCGACGGGATGAACGTCCCCTTGGTGGGCCTCATCCTGATGGCGGTGGGGATCATCGGCACGTGCGCGTACGTGAGCATCTACAAGCGCCGCCGGACGCAGCCGCCGCACCCGGCCGCGCGCGTGGTCGAGGTCGAGGAGGACCACCGCTTCACGCGGTGATCCGCACCTCTTATAAAGAAGACGGCCGCCGTCCACAGCAGACGGCCGCCGTCAGCCGTCCAGGCCCGCCAGCACCAGCGGCAGCCGGTCCGCGCCGCCCTCGGTGATCCGCACCGGGACGCCCCAGTCCTGCTGGTGCATGTGGCACGCCGGGTACTCGTTCTCCGGGTCGTCGTCGCAGGACGCCGCCATCGCGGAGACGTGCAGCACGCCTTCCGTCACGCTCTCCCCCAGCACCAGGTCCCGGCCGAGGTCCGTGCCCTGCCCGGAGCCCTCCGCGAGGAGCTCGGGCGGGGTGGAGCTGACGAGCAGGCGCGTGGAGGGCCCGTAGCGCGTGTCGAGCTTCTGGCCGGCCGGGGCCTGGAAGACGACGTCCAGCCGCAGCCGCCCGGGGGCGACGTCCGTGGCGGCCCGCTGTGTGCGGTGGGCGACGGACTCGACCCGTACGGCCTCCTCGGGCAGGCGCAGCCGGGTGAGCCGGTGCCGGGCGGACTCGACGACGACGATGTCGTCGCCCGCGAGGACCGCGGCGGAGGGCTCCCGCAGGTCGGTCGCGAGGGTGGTGACCTCACCGGTCGCGGGGTCGTAGCGGCGCAGGGCGTGGTTGTACGTGTCGGAGACGGCCACGGAGCCGTCGGGCAGGGCGGTGACGCCGAGCGGGTGCTGGAAGAGCGCCTGTGCTGCGTCCCCGTCCCGGTGGCCGAAGTCGAAGAGGCCGGTGCCGACGGCGCTGCGCACGGCGAAGCCGTCCCCGTCGCGCTCGACGTACCGCAGCGCGGACGTCTCGGAGTCGGCGACCCACAGGCGGTCCCCGGCCGCGGCGAGCCCGGACGGCTGGGCGAACCAGGCCTCGCGCGCGGGCCCGTCGACGAGCCCCTCGTTGGTCGTGCCGGCCGCGACCTCGACGGTGCCGGTCCGCGGGTCGTACGTCCACAGCTGGTGCACGCCGGCCATGGCGATCCACAGCCGGTCGGCGAACCAGGCGACGTCCCAGGGGGAGGACAGGGAGACCTCGCGGGCGGGGCCGGAGGTGGGCTGTCCCTGCATCCACTGGCGCCCGGTGCCGGCGATGGTCTCGACGGTGCCCGTCTGCAGGTCGTACGTCCGCAGGGCGTGGTTGACGGTGTCGGCGACGACGACCTTGTCGCCACCCGGCAGGAGCGCGAGGCCCTGCGGCTCGCTGAAGGAGCCGGCGCCGAAGCCACGCTCGCCGCTGCCGATGCGGCGGACGACCGTCTCGCCGTCGGCGGCCAGCTCGACCAGCTGGTGGCGCGTGGAGTCGGAGACGAGGAAGCCGCCGCCGGGCAGCACGACGGCCTTGCCGGGGAAGCGCAGGTCGGTGGCGACGGGCTCGGGGGCGACGTACGGGCCGTCGCCGCGACGCAGCGTCCCCTTGGCCTCGTGCTCGGCCTCCAGCTCCCCGACGAGCTTCTCCAGGGCGTGCGCGTGTCCCTCACCCGCGTGCTGGGCGACGATGTAGCCCTCGGGGTCGATCACGACGAGCGTGGGCCAGGCGCGCACGGCGTACTGCTTCCACGTGGCCAGCTCGGGGTCGTCGAGGACGGGGTGGTGGACCTCGTAGCGCTCGACGGCGTCGACGACGGCCTGGTGCTCGGCCTCGTGCACGAACTTCGGCGAGTGCACACCGATGATCACCACGGTGTCGCGGTGCTTCTCCTCCAGCTCGCGCAGCTCGTCCAGGACGTGCAGGCAGTTCACACAGCAGAACGTCCAAAAATCGACGATAACGCACTTGCCTCGCAGGTCAGCGAGGGTGAGTTCCTTGCCTCCGGTGTTCAGCCAGCCACCCTTGCCGATCAGCTCGGGGGCACGAACACGGGCACGTCGGCGGGGCGTGGGCGCGGGGGTGGCGGGCGCCGGGGCGGCATCGTTCATGCTTCAAGCTTGCCATCAGCCCGTAAACGACGGATCACACCCGTACGAACCGCCGGCTCATGTGACGCGCTCCACCACGGCGATGATCCCACCCTCTGCAGGGCGGATTCTCCGAGCTGGGGCGCACGCCGTGGTGCTCAGGTAGCGGTGTCGGTGCCCGCCGGCTTTGCCCAATCGATCCGGATGCGTTGCTCGGGGATGATCCGCTGTCCGCGTACCCCCTTGCTCACTTCAACCCGGTCCATGGCGAGCGACAACCGATCGCGCCGGTCTTCGTTCGTCGCGTCCGCCCACGCCTCCCGCAAGGTGAGGGCGTCGAGCATGGGTGACACATCCACGGACGGCATGGAGAGCTTACGGAGGCCTGCACCAAGCCCCTCGATGCGCCGCCTCAAACGCCCTGAAAGCCGGTTGTAGCGTTCCACGGCTGCGGCGCCGCTGAACTCGCCACGCACATAGCGAGCGTCCTCCAGGTCGGCCAATCGGGCTTCCTCATCCTGGATCTCGGCAGTCAGCGCATCACGTTTCGCAGAGGTCTCCGGGTCAACGCGATGCGCCCAGCGATCCGCGATCGCGCCAAGGAGCGGATCGTCCGGTTCGAGCGCCGGAAGCCTGGTGAGGAACTGTTCCGTCACGTAGTGGTCAACCGCCTCGGCCAGCGCCGACGCTCCGATGCACTGGTTGCCCGCACGGCGAGCCATGCACTGATAGCTGCCGCCCACACGGTGCATCCGGCGACCGCAGCCAGGAACCGCGCAATAGACGAGTCCTGTGAGCAGTGCCGTCCCCTCGGGCTTCGGCCTTCGCTTTCCCGCATGTACGAACGTTCTGGATTCCAGCGTGCGGATGATCTGTTCACGCTCTCCGACCGTGATGATCCCCTCACCGATCCCGACGGTGTCCAGCGTCTCGGGGTCGCGGTACGGGAAGACCCTGCCCGTGTACTTCCGCTCGCCGTCATCCGTCTCGACGGTCTCGGATTCCGGCATCAGGCCGGCGAACGCCGGGGAACGCAGGAGCTGCATGATGCTGGCCGCATTCCACTGTCCACTCCTGGGCGAGAGGATCTCGTACTCATTGAGGAGCCGGGCGATCTTGACCAACGATGTCCCGGCGAGCGCTTCATCCGCGATCAGGCGGGCGTAGACGGCATGCTCCGGGTCATGGATGAGCTTCTTGGTGCCCGGGTCGGCGAGCAGCCCGTACGGAGGCTGTCCACCGATCCACCGGCCCTTGCTCCGCAGGTATTGCTTGGCATGGCCTACGCGCGTGCCGAGGTTCTTGGATTCGGACCGGGCGAGCTCAGCGAGCATGGCCACAACCGTGCGCGCCGAGTCGTTCGAGGTGTCGAGACCGTCCACGACTGAGACGAGGCGGCCGCCGGCCTTCTCGATGTCATCCAGCACCTCGCCCACCTGGCCCATGCCCTTGCGGGACAGGCGGTCCAGTTTCCAGACGATCAGTGTGC
The DNA here is from genome assembly GCF_001445655.1 of Streptomyces roseifaciens. Lineage (NCBI taxonomy): Bacteria > Bacillati > Actinomycetota > Actinomycetes > Kitasatosporales > Streptomycetaceae > Streptomyces > Streptomyces roseifaciens. The sequence goes on along the minus strand of NZ_LNBE01000006.1, from coordinate 118,712 downwards.
CGACGACGCCGGCTGTGACTGCTGTCAACGCGGCGTCGAAGCCCTTGCGCTCAACAGTCTTGTAGCCGGAACGTCCCCTGTCCATGTGGACCTTACGGACAGTCAATCCGCTGCGTTCGACCCAGGCACGGCAGTCGGCTTCCTGCCGTTCGATCGCGGTCTTGCCATCCCGGTCGAGGGACAGACGGAGGTACAGATCACAGAACGTGTCTTGGTGCACACAGTCAGTGTGGCGAAGAGTTTGGTGCTCTGTTGTCTATTCTCCGAAATCGAGAATGGCGATGCATGCTCGCAGGCCCCGAAGGAAAGCCCGGTACCCGGTCACAGATGCCTGACGCGGGCTGCCCCGACCACTTAAGGTGGTCACGCCTGGAGGGCACCTCCGGAGTAGGCCGAGGGGCCGCACGACGGCGACCCCCCGGATCTTTCGACGGGACCCCAGTCAGGATCCGCTGCCGTCTCTGACCAGCTCGAGGGCAAGTCGAGCCACATTGGCCAGAAACGAGCCACCAGCGAGAAGCGCCCTGGCTGGGGCTTCTCGCACTGTGCGCAGGAGCTGTCGAACACCGGTCATGCATCACCTCCGTGCGGAATTCCGGTAAGCGTGGGCACGGGTGGCGGCGCATCCTGCGGTCCTCCATCGGCTTCCGCGCGGGAACGCTATTGCAACGCTGTTCGCCCCCCATGGCTCATCCGGGATTCGCCAGGGTTCGCCAGTGCTCGCCAGCCTGGTAGCCACGCCACCGAGCAGGGGAAACTCCGTTCCTTGGAGGGCATGAAGCCTGTAAATGCCTCCTCCCGTAGGCCATCAAGCTTGGAACTGGGGTTGCCCATGCCTGCCCAGAGGAAGTACCGGGACGATCTGCGGCAGCTTGCCGTGCACATGGTCATGACGACACGCGAACGCAACCGCACGTCGTACGGATCGGTTTCGCAGGTCGCCCAAGAACTCGGCATCGGCCGGGAAACGCTGAGAGCGTGGGTCCGTCAGGCCGAGATCGACGCGAGGATCCGCCCGGGCAGGTCGACCGATGATGCCAGGCGCATCGCCGAGTTGGAGAAGGGCATCAACGAACTGATGCGGGCCAACAGGATCCTCAAGGAGGCAGCAGGTTTCTTCATGCGGGAGCCCGACCCGCGATCCGTCCGCTGATCGAGTTCATCGACATCCACCGACAGGAGTTCGGGGTCGAGCCGATCTGCAGAACGCTGGAGATCGCCCCGTCCACCTACTACGCCGTCAAGGCTGCGGGAGTCTCACCTCGTGGACACGGAGCAGCAGCGGCGGGCCCTCACCGTACCGGCGCGGCCGGGACGCTGGCCATCGATTACACGCTCATCGACGCACGCCGGGGCGGGACGTCATCCGAAGCGATCTACACGATCTTCGTCGTCGACCTGCCCTCCTGCGCCGTGCTCGCCTGGCGTGTCACCAAGGACGTCCAGCCTGGTTTCGTGCTCGCCGCATTGGAGGAGGCTATGGCCGTCCGGGCCGAGCGGATCGGTGAAACGTCCGCGCCTCGGCGGGCGCTCATCCGCTGCACGCGCCGACTCCAGGGCACCGATGCCGCTCATCTCGTCGGAACAGCAGGAGACGACGAACTGGAGCGCACCATGCATGCACACAGCAAGGAGTACCGGGCATTCCTTCGGCGGCAAAGGGGTGTGCAGTACACCCGGGACGGCCTGCTCAGCCCAACCTGGGAATGGGTGGACAAGCACAACAGGGAGGTCGCCGCCCGTTAACGCCCGAGCACCCGGTCCTTCAGCGCCGGGAACTCCTCGCGGACCTTCGTGACCCTCGCCGGGTCGAGGTCCACGGTGAGGACCTCCTCCCCCGGGCCCGCCTCCGCGACGGTCTCGCCCCAGGGGTCGAAGACGACGCTGTGGCCGGCCTGCTCGACGCCCGCGTGGGTGCCCGCCGTGCCGCAGGCGAGCACGTAGGACAGGTTCTCGACGGCCCGTGCGCGGGCCAGCAGCGTCCAGTGGCCGCGCCGCTTCGCGGGCCAGCCGGCCGGGACGACGAAGGTCTGCGCCCCGGCGTCGACCAGGGCCCGGAACAGTTCGGGGAAGCGCAGGTCGTAGCAGGTGGCCAGGCCGAGCGTGGTGTCCGGGAGGGGGAGGGTGACGGGCTCCGTGCCGGCGGTCATCAGGACGGCCTCGCCCTTGTCGAAGCCGAAGCGGTGGATCTTCCGGTACGTGCGGACGAGTTCGCCGGAGGGCGAGAAGACCAGGGAGGTGTTGCACAGCGCCCCGCCGGGGGCCTTCTCGACGATGGAGCCGGCGTGCAGCCAGACCCCCGCGTCGCGCGCCGCGGCGGACATCGCGCGGGCCGTGGGGCCGTCCAACGGTTCCGCCGCGTCCGCGAACGACTCGAAGGCGAACGCCCCCACGTGCCACAGCTCCGGCAGGACGACCAGATCGCTGCCGGCCTGCTCGTGCACGAGCGCGGCGGCGCGGGCGCGCCGCTCGGCGGCCGGCTCCTGCGGATCGACGTTTATCTGAATCAGGGAAGCGCGCACGGTACCCACCACTCTCAGCACACGAAACCTCTGCCGGGTCGCCCGTGCGCAGCGTAACTTAACTGCAGAGCACCCAGACAGCACTTGCCCCGCACCCGCTGCCCAGCACGCCCGAGGGAACACGTGACCGTCCACCCGAATCTTCAGCCGGCCATCGACGCCTGGACCCACTCCATCGAAGCCATCAACGACCTGGTCACACCGCTGGCCGAGAGCGACTGGAACCGGGCCACCGAGTGCCCGGGCTGGTCGGTGCGCGACGTCGTCTCGCACGTCATCGGCGTGGAGACCGAGATGCTGGGCGAGCCGCGGCCGATGCACACGCTGCCGCGCGACCTCTTCCACGTCACCGACGAGTTCTCCCGCTACAACGAGGTGCAGGTCGACGTGCGGCGCTGCCACACGGCCCTGGAGATGACCTCCGAGCTGGAGCTCGTCGTCATCCGCCGCTCCCGGCAGCTGCGCAACGAATCGCGCGGGCCGCAGACGGCGATCCGCTGGCCGCTCGGCTCCGGCAACGAGCAGCCCCTCGAACGGGCCCTGGTGGTACGGGCCTTCGATGTATGGACGCACGAGCAGGACCTGCGGCGCGCCCTGGGCATGCCCGGCAACCTCGACTCGCCCGCGGCCGTCATCTGCCGTGACTTCCTGCTGGGCGCCCTGCCGAAGGTCGTGGCCAAGGATGCGGGCGCGCCGCCGGGATCCGCGGTCGTCTTCGACGTGCACGGCCCGCTGGAGTTCCTGCGGACCGTGCGCATCGACGCACAGGGCCGGGGGAAGATCGACAGCAGTGTGTCGCTGGGCCCGACGGTCACGTTCGGGATGGACTGGGAGACGTACGCCCGGCTGGCGTGCGGCCGGGTGCATCCGGAGGCGGCGGCGGGGCGGATCAAGGTGGAGGGGGACACGGAGCTCGCGGAGGCGGTCCTCCGCGAGTTCGCGATCACTCCCTAGGCGGGGCGGCTGCCCGCTCACGCCGGTACGTGCACCGTCTCCACCCTCGACGCCACGATCCGCTCGCGCTCGCGCTGCTGCGCCCGCGTCCGCAGCCGCAGGATCTGCGACAGCCCCAGCGCCTCCAGGACGAAGACGGAGGCGAACGCGACCCGGTAGTCGTCCCCGGTCGCGTCGAGCAGCACGCCCACGGCCAGGAGCGTCGTCATCGAGGCGATGAAGCCGCCCATGTTGACGATGCCGGAGGCGGTGCCCTGGCGCTCGGGCGGGTTCGCGGGGCGGGCGAAGTCGAAGCCGATCATCGAGGCGGGGCCGCACGCGCCGAGCACGAGGCACTCGGTCACCAGCAGCCACATGGGCGCGTGCGCGCCGGGCCAGCCGGCCACCGCCGCCCACACCAGCGCGGTCGCGGCGACCGTGCCGAGCGCGAGCGGCAGCCGGGCCGCGTGGTGGCGGGCGATGATCTGCCCGTAGACCAGGCCCACGGCCATGCTGGAGAGCACGACCAGGGTCAGCAGCAGCCCCGCGGTCTCCCGGGACAGGCCCTCCGCCTCGACGAGGAAGGGCATGCCCCACAGCAGCAGGAAGACCATCGCCGGGAACTGCGTCGTGAAGTGCACCCACATGCCGAGCCGGGTGCCGGGCTCGCGCCACGCCCGGACGATCTGCCGGCGGACGAAGCCCTTGCCCCCGGCGGGCGCGGCCGCCGGCGGCTCGTGGCCTTCCGGGTGGTCCTTCAGGAACAGCAGCATCAGGACGAGGGCGAGGACGCCCGCGGCCGCGCTGCCGCCGAAGGTGGCGGTCCAGCCGGCCGAGTGCAGCAGCCGGGCCAGGAGCATCGTGGAGACGAGGTTGCCCGCCATGCCGAAGAGCGCCGCGACCTGCGCGATCATCGGGCCGCGGCGGGCGGGGAACCAGCGGGCGCCCAGGCGCAGCACGCTGATGAACGTCATCGCGTCGCCGCAGCCGAGCAGGGCGCGGCTGGCCAGGGCCGTCCCGTAGGAGTGGGAGAGCGCGAAGGCGAACTGCCCGGCGGTGAACAGCACGGCGCCGAGGGCCAGCACCTTCTTGGTGCCCAGCCGGTCGACCATCAGGCCGACGGGTATCTGCATGCCCGCGTACACGAGCAGCTGGAGGATGGAGAAGGTGGACAGCGCGGAGGCGTTGATGTGGAAGCGCTCGGAGGCGTCGATCCCGGCCACGCCGAGGCTGGTGCGGAAGATGATCGCGACGAAGTACACCCCGACGCCGATCCCCCAGACGGCGACCGCGCGCCGTCCGCCGGGTGGGTCGCCGGGCAGCGCTGCGGCCCCCTGACTCATCGGTGTTCCCCCCGCTCGGTCATCGGATCTCGCCCTGGGCCAGGTTGCGCACCCAGCTGACGTGCTGGTCGATGACGGCGACGGCGCCCTCGGCGTCACCGGCGCGCAGTGCTTCGAGGATCTCGGTGTGCTCGCTGTGGTTCTTGGCGATGCGGTCGGGGTGGGCGTGCATCACGGCCACGCCCATCCGCAGTTGCCGGTCGCGCAGCTGGTCGTAGAGCCGGGAGAGGATCTGGTTGCCGGCGCTGCGCACGATCTCGGCGTGGAAGGCGCGGTCGCTGACGGAGACCGCGGCCAGGTCGCCGGCGGCGGCCTGGCGGCCCATGTCGTCGAGCAGTTCCTCCAGGCGGGCGATGAGCAGCGGGGAGGCGGGGACGGCCTTGGCCGCCGCGTACTTCTCCACCAGCAGCCGGGTCTCGACCACGTCCGCGATCTCCTGGGCGGAGACGGGCAGGACGAGGGCGCCCTTCTTCGGGTAGAGCTTGATCAGCCCCTCGGCCTCCAGGCGCAGCAGCGCCTCGCGCACGGGGGTCCGCGAGACGCCGGTGGCCTCGGCCAGATCGCCCTCGGTGAGCAGCGTGCCGCCTTCGTAACGGCGGTGCAGGACGGCTTCCTTGACGTGCGCGTAGACGCGTTCGGCGGCGGGGGGCTGCTTCGTCCGCTGGAGCGGCACGGGCGGGGCGGTTGGCATGAGCACAGCTTAGATACAACATATATACGCAGAAAGAGGGGGTCCGCGATCCGGACAACGGGCGCCCCGGTTTACGGCCCCGTCCAGCCGTCCGCGCGGTTCCGTCCAGCCGTTATTGCGGCCCCGTCCAGCCGTCCGCGGGCGTGATGAAGACGAACCTCAGGTCAGGACGCTGTATCGGCAACAGGACATGACTCGTCACACGCACCTCCCGTCCACCGTGGAACGGCAGTTGCAGCCGGAAGACGTCGCCGTCGCGGTGCTCCACCACGTCGTGCTCCTCGGACCAGATGCGCCGGCAGTCGGCGTCCGCGTCGAGGATGTCCCGCACGAGCGTGCGCAGTTCGGCGTTGTCGGGGTTGCTGTTGGCGGCGACGCGCAGCATCGCGAGGTACGTCCGGGCACAGGCGTCCTCCCAGTCGAGCATCTGCTCGCGGGCCTCGGGGTCGAGCAGCGCCCAGCGCATGAGATTGGCGCCGGGCCTGCGCACCCAGGGAAACCACTCGCCCATGAGGGAATTCGCCGCGACGATATTCCAGGCCACATCGGAGAGATAGGCGGGATAGGAGACCTGCTGTTCCAGCAGGACTTTGACGCCGTGCGGCAGATCGCCCGCACCGCCCGGTTCGCGGGAGAGTCCGCCGGGCGGGCGGCGGCCGCACACGGCGAGAAAGAGCGTGAGCGTCTCGGCCTCGCTCAGCCGGAGTGCGCGGGCGACCCGGAGCAGGAAATTCTCGGAGAAGTCCTGACGCCGGCCGGCCTCCAGCGCGCGGTACCAGCCCTCGCTCACTCCGGTGAGCCGGGCCACGTGGGCCTGGGAGAGGCGGCGGCCGGGGCGGGGGAGGACACCGCGCAGCTCGGGGACGGTACGTGCGTCCACGCGCGCCCGCCAGGCGCGGAGAAGACGGCTGATGGATTCCCCGTCCACGTGGTCGGCGCCGTCCACGCGTCCTCCAATTCCGACACTGCAAGTGTTGGTCAATCTTAAGTAAATTGCGCCGCACGGGCTATTCCAGCCGCTGACCTGGGTGGGATTCCCGAGGCCGCTCCGCATGACGGCAGAGGCCCGGACGCCGATCTCTCTCCTCGCTGGAGGGGGGTGAGGAGGGAGGCGTCCGGGCCTTTTGTCGTTTCGGATTCAACTAATGGTTATTGCACCGGGCCATTGCACCGGGCCATTGCGCCATGCCATTGCCCGGTGCACCACCCCTGGGCGGTGTTATCCCCAGGTGATCAGCCGCTGCGGATTCTCGAGCACGGCGGCCGTGTCGGCCAGCACCTTCGAACCCAGCTCCCCGTCCACCAGGCGGTGGTCGAAGGAGAGCGCCAGCGTCGTCACCTGGCGCGGCTTGACCTTGCCCTTGTGCACCCACGGCTGCAGCTTGATCGCACCGACGGCCAGGATCGCGGACTCGCCCGGGTTGAGGATGGGCGTGCCGGTGTCGACGCCGAAGACGCCCACGTTGGTGATGGTGACCGTGCCGCCGGACATGGCCGCCGGGCTCGTCTTCCCCTCGCGGGCGGTCGCCACCAGCTCGGACAGCGCCGTCGACAGCTCGGGGAGCGTCTTGACGCCCGCGTCCTTGATGTTCGGCACGATCAGCCCGCGCGGCGTGGCCGCCGCGATGCCCAGGTTCACGTAGTCCTTGCGGACGATCTCCTGGTTGGCCTCGTCCCACGACGCGTTCACGTCCGGGTTCCGCTTGATCGCGACGAGGAATGCCTTCGCGACGAGCAGCAGCGGGTTGACCCGCAGACCCGCCATGTCGGGGTCGTCCTTGAGCTTCTGCACGAGCTTCATCGTGCGGGTCACGTCGACGGTGACGAACTCCGTGACGTGCGGCGCGGTGAAGGCGCTCGCGACCATCGCCTGGGCGGTGGCCTTGCGCACGCCCTTGACCGGGATCCGCGTCTCGCGCGCGGCGAGGTCCGTCACGGCCGCGGGCACCCCCGCGACGGCCGCCGGCTCCTCCGCGACCGGGGCAGTCGCGGCCGAAGCGGCGGCGTGGACGTCCTCGCGGGTCACGATGCCGTCGGCACCGGACGGCACGACGGACGCGAGATCGACCCCGAGGTCCTTGGCGAGCTTGCGCACGGGGGGCTTGGCGAGGGGACGGGCGGCTGCCGGTGCGGCGGGGGCCTGGCCCGTGCCGGGGGCCGGGGAAATCTTTCCGGCCGCCGCTCCGGGCGCTATGGGCGCGGGTTCCGCGGCCGCAGGGGTCCCGGCCATGCCCGGGGCCGGACGCCCGTTGAGCTCGGCCTGAACGGCGGCGGCCACCGGGGAAGCCGCCTGCTGCACCGGCTGCTTACGAGCGCGCCGCTTCGTAGAAGACGGCGCCGCCCCGTAGCCGACCAGCACGGCCTGCCGCCCCTGCGGCTCCTCCGCCTCCTCGGCGGGCGCGGCCGGAGCCGCAGCCTCACCCGGTTCCGGCGAGCCCGGCGCAGCCGGCCCCGCGCCGGGCTGGGTGTCGACCGAGATGATCACCTGGCCGACGTCGACCGTCGTCCCCTCGGGGAACCGCAGTTCGTGCACGACCCCATCGAACGGGATCGGCAGCTCCACGGCGGCCTTGGCCGTCTCGACCTCGCACACCACCTGCCCGTCGGCGACGGTGTCGCCGACGGCCACGTACCACTTGAGGATCTCGGCCTCGGTGAGCCCCTCGCCCACGTCGGGCATCTTGAACTCGCGGAAGCGCTGGTCGTTAGCGGTCCTTGCAGTCATGGTCACGACTCTCCTCAAACCCCTCAGTACGCCAGCGCGCGGTCGACGGCGTCGAGCACCCGGTCCAGACCCGGAAGGTACTCGTCCTCGAGCCGGGACGGCGGGTAGGGCGCGTGATATCCGCCGACCCGCAGGACCGGTGCCTCCAGGTGGTAGAAGCAGCGCTCCGTGATCCGGGCGGCGATCTCCGCGCCGGTGCCCAGGAAGACCGGGGCCTCGTGGACGACGACCAGGCGGCGGGTGCGCTCCACGGACGCCTGGATCGCGTCGAAGTCGACGGGCGACATCGAGCGCAGGTCCAGGACCTCCAGGGACTTGCCCTCCTCCTCGGCCGCGGCGGCGGCCTCCAGACAGGTCTTCACCATCGGCCCGTAGGCGGCGAGGGTGAGGTCCGTGCCCGGGCGGGCGACGCGGGCGGCGTGCAGGGGGGCCGGGATGGCCTCCGTGTCGAGCTCGGACTTGTCGTGGTAGCGGCGCTTGGGCTCGAAGTAGATCACCGGGTCGTCGCTCTGGATGGCCTGCTGGAGCATCCAGTAGGCGTCCGAGGCGTTCGACGGGGAGACCACCTTCAGGCCCGCGACGTGGGCGAACAGCGTCTCGGGCGACTCGCTGTGGTGCTCGACGGCACCGATGGCGCCGCCGTAGGGGATGCGGATGACGACCGGCAGCTTGATCTTGCCGAGCGCACGGGCGTGCATCTTGGCCAGCTGGGTGACGATCTGGTCGTACGCCGGGAAGACGAACCCGTCGAACTGGATCTCGACGACGGGGCGGTAGCCGCGCAGGGCCAGGCCGATCGCGGTGCCGACGATGCCGGACTCGGCGAGCGGGGTGTCGATGACCCGGTCCTCGCCGAAGTCCTTCTGCAGGCCGTCGGTGACGCGGAAGACGCCGCCGAGCTTGCCGACGTCCTCGCCCATGACGAGGACCTTGGGGTCGTTCTCCAGCGCGGTGCGCAGCGAGGCGTTGATCGCCTTGACGATGGAGAGCTTCTGGGCGGTCATCAGTGGCTCTCCTCGGCGAACGAAGCCTGGTAGGCGGCGAACTGGGCGCGCTCCTCGTCGACGAGGGCGTGGCCGTCGGCGTAGATGTTGTCGAAGATCGCCATGTCGTCGGGGTCCGGCATGGTGCGGACGCGGTCGCGGACGTGCTTGGCGAGCTCGTCGGACTCGGTCTCCAGGGCGGCGAAGAAGGCCTCGTCGGCGTGGCCCTCGCGCTCCAGGTACGCGCGCAGGCGCGCGATCGGGTCCTTGGCCTCCCACAGCTCGCGCTCCTCGTCGCGCCGGTAGCGCGTCGGGTCGTCGGAAGTGGTGTGGGCGCCCATGCGGTACGTGAAGGCCTCGATCAGCATCGGGCCCTGGCCGGTGCGGGCCCGGTCGAGGGCGGCCTTGGTGACGGCGAGGCAGGCGAGGACGTCGTTGCCGTCGACGCGGACACCGGGGAAGCCGTAGCCCTGTGCGCGCTGGTAGAGCGGGACGCGGGTCTGCTTCTCGGTGGGCTCGGAGATGGCCCACTGGTTGTTCTGGCAGAAGAAGACGACCGGGGCGTTGTAGACGGCCGCGAAGGTGAACGCCTCGGCCACGTCGCCCTGGCTGGAGGCGCCGTCGCCGAAGTAGGCGATGACGGCGGAGTCGGCGCCGTCCTTGGTGATCCCCATGGCGTAGCCGGTCGCGTGCAGCGCCTGCGAGCCGATGACGATCGTGTAGAGGTGGAAGTTGTTCTCGTTCGGGTCCCAGCCGCCGTTGTTCACGCCGCGGAACATGCCGAGCAGGTTGGTGGGGTCGACCCCGCGGCACCAGGCCACGCCGTGCTCGCGGTAGGTCGGGAAGACGTAGTCGTCGGGGCGGGTCGCCCGGCCGGAGCCGATCTGGGCGGCCTCCTGGCCCAGCAGGGAGGCCCACAGGCCCAGTTCCCCCTGGCGCTGCAGCGTGGTCGCCTCGGCGTCGAACCTGCGGGTCAGCACCATGTCGCGGTACAGGCCACGCAGTTCCTCGGCGGTCAGGTCGATGGAGTAGTCGGGGTGCTCGACCCGCTCGCCCTCCGGCGTCAGCAGCTGTACGAGCTCGGGTGCGCCCGCCGCCGCGGCGGTCTTGGCGCCGGCGCGCTTGCTGCCGCCGCGGCGCGGCTTGCGCGCGGCAGTGCTGTCCACAGTCACGTGTGCTCCTCCGTCTGTCCGGCCCCCGGGGTCGCCGGCGGCCAGAGGGGGTTCCCCCGCCGTGAGGCAGGAGAATGCTCGCTCGATCCCCGACGGCACACGGGGTGGGTGTGCCGAGGCCGGAACCGGGCGTGACAGGCGCCCCGGCGAAAGGCCTGCAATAAGCACGTTACCCAGAAGGCCGCATTCCTGCGAAACCCCGCCTGACCTGCAATTTTGCTTGGATTTCCAAGTAAATCGAGAAAGCGGGGCGACGCTCCTGGTCACGACCTTGTGAGCACAGCCCGTGCGGGCTGCCGGAACGACGGCACGTTATCCCGGAGGACAAGAGCAGGGGAAGACTCGGTGTGTGAGACTGGCCCTGTGCCCGAACAAGGAAAAATCACGGTATTTCTGCTCGACGACCACGAGGTCGTCCGGCGCGGGGTGCACGAGATGCTCTCCGTCGAGGCCGACATCGAGGTCGTCGGGGAGGCCGGTACGGCCGCCGACGCACTGGTGCGCATTCCGGCCACGCGGCCGGACGTCGCTGTTCTGGACGTTCGCCTTCCGGATGGCAGCGGGGTCGAAGTCTGCCGGGAAATCCGTTCGCAGGATGAGCACATCAAATGCCTGATGCTCACCTCCTTCGCCGATGACGAGGCACTCTTCGACGCGATCATGGCGGGCGCGTCCGGTTACGTACTGAAAGCCATTCGTGGCAATGAGCTGCTCGCCGCCGTACGGGACGTGGCGGCCGGGAAATCCCTGCTCGACCCGGTGGCGACGGCGCGGGTGCTGGAGCGGCTGCGCGACGGCAAGGCCCCCAAGGGCGACGACCGGCTCGCGAGCCTGACCGACCAGGAGCGCCGGATCCTGGACCTGATCGGCGAGGGCCTGACCAACCGCGTGATCGGCGAACGCCTGCACCTGGCCGAAAAGACGATCAAGAACTACGTCTCCAGCCTGCTCTCCAAGCTCGGCATGGAGCGGCGCTCCCAGGCGGCGGCGTACGTGGCCCGGCTGCAGGCCGAGAAGCGGTGAATCTACGGTAAACCGGTGATTCGGGACCTATGGCCCGCGCCAAAGGGGCGGGTGCCCCTGGAGGCGGGTGTGGCGGGCGTGCACAGTGGTGCCATGCTCTCCGCGCCGTCCGACCGATACCGAGCCCTCGAACTGCTCGGCCGCACCCCTTACGGCCGCCTTTCGGTCAGCATGCGCGCACTCCCCTTCGTCACCGTCGCCCGCCACATCGTCTCCGGCGGGAGCGTCCTGCTCCGTCTCCACGGCGACTTCGGCTACGCCCAGGCCTGCGACGGCAACGTCGTCGCCTACGGCGCCGACAACTTGAGCGACCGGCGCGAGGGCGACGAGGCGGTGTGGACCGTGCAATTCGTCGGCACGGCACGCCTCTTCATCCCTTCCGGGGACGACCTGGAGCGCTTCGGCCGGCCGCCCCGTACGGCGGACGCCGCACCCTTCCGGCCCGAATACCTGTGCATCGAACCGCAGTTCATCACCCTGCATCACCTTGAAGGGGTCCCCGCGCGACAGGCCGCGCACTCAGCGTGATCTAACATTTGGGACGTGCCACGCTCACTTGTCACCGATGTCCCGCCCACCGCCAAACCCGACATCGGACCCGACATCGGCACCCTGCGCACCCTGCTGCGCCGCTACGACCGCGCCGGCGAGCCCGTCTCCTGCATCCCCCTGACCGAGGGCCTCCTCAACCGCGGCTACCGCCTCACCACCACCCGCGGCAACTTCTTCCTCAAGCACCACCTCGACGGCGACCAGACCGCCATCGCCCGCCAGCACGGCGTCACCCTGCGCCTGGCCGCCCTCGGCCTGCCCGTCGCCCCGCCCGTGGCCCGCACGGACGGCACGACCGTCACCGTCCTCGGCGGCCGCTGCTACGCCCTCCACCCGTGGGTCGACGGCCGCCACCGCGACGGCGGCGAACTGACCCGCACCCAGTCGCGCAAGCTCGGCGCCCTGCTCGGCCACGTCCACACCTGCCTGGCCAAGGTCTGCCGCGAGGAGCCCCCCGACGGCCCACCGGGGGCCGCAGAAGGCCCTGGAGGGGCCTGTGAGGGCCTGGGAGGGGCCCGGCGGCCCGCAGACGCATCGGCGGACCCCCAGGACACGTACGCCCTCATCGAGGAGCTTCTCGGGCTCGTACGCCGGGGCGGGGGCAGCCGGCCCCGCGACTCCTTCGACGAACTCGCCGAGCACCGGCTGATCGAGCGCCGCGCCCTGCTGGAGCGCCACGCCCACCGCCGCCCCGCCGACGGCACCGCCCCCGGCTGGGTGCACGGCGACTTCCACCCGCTCAACCTGCTCTACCGCGGCGGCGAACCCGCCGCGATCGTCGACTGGGACCGCCTCGGCGTGCAGCCCCGCGCCGAAGAGGCCGTCCGCGCGGCCGTCATCTTCTTCCTGCGCCCCGACGGCACGCTGGACCTCGCGAAGATACGCCCGTACGCGCGCGCGTACCGGCGGGCCAGCGGCGCGGACCCGGCCGAGCTGGGCGCGGCCGTCCACCGCGTGTGGTGGGAACGGCTGAACGACTTCTGGATGCTGCGCTGGCGCTACCAGCTGGGCGACCACCGCGCGGACCCCGGCTTCCCGGCCTCGGCGGCGCTGACGGTCTGGTGGACGCGGTCGTACGAGGCGGTGCGGGACGCGTTCACGGAGTGAGCGGGGGTCCCGCAGGGAGCTTCCCCGCGCACACGACCGAGGGCACCCGATGCGCCATCGGGTGCCCTCAAGTACTTGCCGCTTCTCGCCGGCCGGATCAGGTGCCCGGGGTCGTACCCGTGGCGCCCTGGCCGGCGGTGGTGCCGGTGGTGCCGGTCTGCCCGGTCGTGGTGCCCGTGGTGGTACCGGTGCTGCCGGACTGGCCCGCGGTGGTGCCGGGCTTGTTGTCGCCGCCGCCGGTGGACGGCTTGCTCGACGGGTCGGGCTGGGTCGACGGGTCCGTGGAGGGCGGGGCGCTGGACGGCGGCGCGGACGTCCCGTGCGACGGCTTGTGCCGGCCGGTGCCCTCGTCGGTGTCCGTGGTGTCGTCCTCGCTGTCCGAATCGCGCTGACGGCCCGTGTCGCCCGTCGTGCCGTTGTGGCCCGGGGAGGGGGACTTCTGGGCGTCGGGGCTCTGCGAGCCGGAGGGGCCGGGGGTGGACGGACCGACGGAGGTCTTGTCGGGCTTCCTCTCCGTCTTGCCGCCGCTCGTCTGGAACGACTTCAGCGCGTACACCGCGCCCGCCACCAGCACGATCGCCACGACGGCGGCGACGAGCAGCATCCTGCCCTTGCCGCCGCCCCGGCCGCCGTTGCCGCCGTAGCCGTCGAAACCGCCGTCGTCGCCGTGGCGGGGCGGCAGTATCGGCTGCTGGGAGGTGCCGCCGCCGTGCTGCGGGTGCTGCATGGCGGTGGTGTGCGGGCCGCCTACGGCGCCCATCACCTGCGTGGCGCCGCCCATGTGGTCGATCGGGCCCGTGTCCCAGGCACCGGAGTGGGCGCCCGCGTCGTGCAGCATCTGCAGGGCGTACTGGACCAGCCCGCGCATCTCCTCGGCGCTCTGGAACCGGTCGTCCGGATCCTTGGCGAGGGAGCGCATGACCAGGCCGTCGAGCTCCGGCGGCACGCTGCCGAGGACCTGCGACGGCGGCACCGGCATGTCCTGGACGTGCTGGTAGACGACCGAGAGCGGGGTCTCGCCGGTGAACGGCGGACGCAGCGCCAGCAGTTCGTAGAGCAGGCAGCCGGTGGCGTAGAGGTCCGAGCGGGCGTCGACGGTCTTGCCGAGGGCCTGCTCGGGCGAGAGGTACTGCGGGGTGCCCATGACCATGCCGGTCTGGGTCATGGTGGAGGCCGCGCCGTGCAGGGCGCGGGCGATGCCGAAGTCCATGACCTTCACCGCGCCGCTGTTGGTGATGATCACGTTGGCGGGCTTGATGTCACGGTGCACGATGCCGTGCTGGTGGCTGTAGGCCAGGGCCTCCAGCACGCCGGAGACGATGATGAGCGCCTGCTCGGGCGGCGGGGCGTCGGCGTTGAGCAACAGGTCGCGGATGGTGCGGCCTTCGACCAGCTCCATGACGATGTACGGCACGACGTTGCGGCCGACGGTGTCCTCGCCGGAGTCGTAAACGGCGACGACCGCGTGGTGGTTGAGCCCGGCGACCGACTGCGCCTCGCGGGTGAAGCGGGCCTTGGACACCGGGTCCTCGGCGAGGTCGGCGCGGAGCAGCTTCACCGCTACCGTGCGGCCCAGGCGCACGTCCTCGGCGGCGAAGACCTCGGCCATGCCGCCGCGGCCCAGCCTGTGCGTGAGGCGGTAACGTCCGTCCCCGACGAGCCCCCCGTTACCCCACATTTCCGGCACATCGGGCATTCCGCCCTCGTTGGCGTCAGGGTCGGACGGACCCTGGGCGCTCTGCGTCTGTGCCATCAGTCCTCGCCGTCGTGTCTGGCCGCGTCGCGCGGAAGGCGCTGCGGTGGGAAAACGGTCTTCCGCTAAGGCACGCTACAGGTTCCACGGCGCGCGCCGGTCCGGGATGGACGCGCTATCAAACCCGTACGGCCCCGGGCAAGGCAAATCTCGTGACGTCTTGCCGCGCATCCCGTCACGGAACGGGCACGCGGCTTGACGTGCCCGCGACCTGGGGCAGACTTGGCCGAGATATATCGACAGAACCGACGGAACAGGGCCGCACGGATCACCGTACGGATCGCCGGGCCGGCGGACCATAAGCCGAATCACATGCCAAACCGTATGCCGAACCGAATGCCGGAACGTATGCCAGGCAGTGCGCCCAAGGGGGAAGTAGAACGATGAGCCAGGACGGCGCACAGGGCCGCTACACGGGCCGGTCTGTCGGTGGCGGCCGCTACCAGCTCCGCGACCTGCTGGGCGAGGGCGGCATGGCCTCCGTCCACCTGGCCTACGACTCCGTCCTGGACCGTCAGGTCGCCATCAAGACGCTCCACACGGAGCTGGGCCGCGAGGCGTCCTTCCGCGAGCGGTTCCGGCGCGAGGCGCAGGCCGTCGCCAAGCTCACACACACCAACATCGTCTCGGTGTTCGACACGGGCGAGGACGACCTGGACGGGTCGACCATGCCGTACATCGTCATGGAGTACGTCGAGGGCCAGCCGCTGCGCTCCGTCCTCGACGCCGACGTGCACCAGTACGGCGCCATGCCGACCGAGAAGGCGCTGAAGATCACCGCCGATGTGCTGGCGGCGCTCGAGGTCAGCCACGAGATGGGCCTGGTCCACCGCGACATCAAGCCCGGCAACGTGATGATGACCAAGCGCGGCGTGGTCAAGGTCATGGACTTCGGCATCGCCCGCGCCATGCAGTCCGGCGTCACGTCGATGACGCAGACCGGCATGGTCGTCGGCACCCCCCAGTACCTCTCCCCCGAGCAGGCGCTCGGGCGCGGCGTCGACGCCCGCTCGGACCTGTACTCGGTCGGCATCATGCTCTTCGAGCTGCTGACCGGACGGCTGCCGTTCGACGCGGACTCCCCGCTGGCCATCGCCTACGCGCACGTCCAGGAGGAGCCGGTCGCTCCCTCCTCGATCAACCGCTCGATCCCGCCGGCGGTCGACGCCCTGGTCGCCCGGGCGCTGAAGAAGAACCCGAACGAGCGCTTCCCGAGCGCCGAGTCCATGCGCGACGAGTGCGCGCGGGTGACGAGCACGGCGCAGACCGCGCCCTCACCGATCATCATCGCGGGCGGCCCCCCGGCGCGCAGCGGCGCGGGCGTCAGCTCGGCCGTCTTCCCGCCCGTCGACCAGCAGACCCCCGCACCGGGCCCGGGGGGCGTCCAGACGCCCTACCAGGCCCCGGGGGCCCCCGGGCCGTACAACGGCGGCTACGGGCCCTCCTCGGGCGCTCAGCAGGCCGCCCAGGGCGCCGGGGGCTACCCGACGCCCGTAGCGCCCTTCCAGGGCGCCCAGGGCCCCAGCACGCCCCCGCCCTACTCGATCAACCCGTCCTCCGGCCCGTCGACCTCCGTCGGGTCGCCGTCGGGCGGCGGCAGGAGCAACAAGCCCGTCATCATCGGCTCCGCGGTCGTCGCGGGCCTCGCGGTCATCGGTGTGATCGCGGCGATCGCGCTGAGCGGCGGCGGCGAGAAGAACGAAGAGGCCGGGGGCACCACCGGCGGCACCACCGGCGGCACGCAGAGCCAGGCGCCCGTCACCCCGGGCGGCGGCACGACCACCGGCGGTGGCGGCGGCACCAGCGGCGGCGGCACGACCACGGCGGGCGGCACCACCGGCGGCTCGCAGAGCAAGCACAAGGAGGGCGACAAGAGCAAGACCATCGACCCGTCCAAGTGCACCAAGGCCTACGAGTACTACAGCGACAAGTCGAAGAAGTCGGCTCCCGACTTCCGGTACATGTACATCGACTCGGTGAAGTCGTGCCTGCAGGCCGCCGGCTGGAAGTACCGGATCGACGTGTCGTCCGAGAACACGTGGGGCAAGGGCACGGTGCTCAACCAGGTGCCGGCCGCGGGCGACCCGTTCGACCCGAAGTCGCCGTCGGACCAGTTCGTGCTGACCGTCTCGACGGGCGACCCGGCCTCCTGATCGACCCGGGCGGGGCCTTCGGGCCCCGGCCCTGTGGATGCTGGCCCCGGTCCTGTGGGGGCTTGTGCGTGTGCGTGTGCCCGGTACGTCTTGAGTGGACGTACCGGGCACACGCACAAGCGGAATGACGCTTATTCAGTTTCGGTTTCGGTCATCAGGCTTCGGCCTTCGGATCCGATCTTTAAAGGTAAGGACCCGAACGCGCGCCGCCGTGCTGCGGGCTCTCGCCGTCGTCCTCCCCGAGGACACCGGCCGGCAGCGCCCGGCGCATCTGCTCCAGCTGGGCGCGGGCCGCCATCTGCTGGGCGAACAGCGCGGTCTGGATGCCGTGGAACAGGCCTTCCAGCCAGCCGACCAACTGGGCCTGCGCAATGCGCAGTTCCGCCTCGGTCGGCACCGTGTCGTCGGTGAACGGAAGCGACAGGCGCTCCAGCTCCTCGACCAGCTCGGGGGCCAGGCCGTCCTCCAGCTCCTTGACGGAGCTGCGGTGGATCTCCTTGAGCCGGACCCTGCTCGCCTCGTCGAGAGGGGCGGCCCGCACTTCCTCCAACAGTTGCTTGATCATGCTGCCGATGCGCATGACCTTCGCAGGCTGTTCGACCATCTCCGTCACCGGGACCTCGCGCGACTCGTCGTCGCCCTCCCCGCCGCCGGGGCTGGCGCTGCCGAGAGCCATGCCGTCCGGGCCTACGACCAGGACCTGCGGGCTCTCCTGCGACCGTTCATTCCTCGGCATATCCATGCCGCCATTCTCTCGCACATGTGATTTCCCCCTGTTGATGCCCCCGTACACGCCTGATCCACCGTGCCACACGCTCTGACGTGCGCCCCTTTTTCACTCCGTGCGCCCCTTTTTCCCGGGGTTTCCCGGGCAGTTCGTCATTTCCGCGGCTTCGCGTACGGCATCTCATCGTCTTGTCGACGCCCGCAACGCCGGGCTGCGGCCTATCGCGGCCGCCTCAGCCGCAGGGCGAAGAAGCCGAGGCCGAGACCGGTGAGGGCGAGGCCCGTGCCGAGGGGGAGGACGCGCAGCACGCGGTCGCCGTAGGCCGCGCTCCTGGCGTTGCGGGCGGCGGCGGGGCGGGTGGAGACGGGGTCGGGCGTCACCGGTCCGAAGGGGCCCTGCGGCTGCTCGGCGGCGCCGCCCGCCTCGTCGGCGGCCGCGGGGGGCCCGGTGCCGGGGGCGTCCTCCCCGGGCGCGTCCTCCACGGGGCCGGCGGCCTCGCCGCCGTCGCCGGAAAGGGCGTCGGAGGGGCCCGCGGACGGTGACCCGCCGGGCGGCCCGGACGGACCGGGCGGCCCGGATATCCCGGAGGGCGAGGGCGGAGCCGTCCGGCCGGGGTGGAGGCGCCCCTCGCCCGCGGACGTCCCGGCGAGCCGGCCTTCACCGGAGCCCGACGGGGGCGGGGGCGGGGGGCGGAGCGTGGGGCCGGGCGCGGTGCCGGCCGGGCCCGGCGGAGGCCGTCCGGGAGACGGGTCCGGGGGCTCCAGGCCCGGTGCGACGGCGACGACCAGCACGGTGGCCGCGAGCACCGGCCCGGCTATGAACCCGGTCCGCAGGCCCGCCCGCAGTCGGCCGCCCATGCCCACGTCGCCTCCCTCCGCTCGCCGCCGGAGCCGCTCGCACCCACCCTCACACGGGGTGGGCGGGGCGGCGCGGTGGGTGGTTCAGGAGGGTGGCCGGGGACCGGGCCGGCCGGAACCGCCGGAACCGCCGGAACGGCCGGATCCATCGGTTCAGACCGTGAGCACCGGTTTCAGACCATGAGTCCATCGGCTCAGACCGTGAGGAGGATCTTCCCCACGTGGGCGCTCTGCTCCATGACGCGGTGGGCCTCGGCGGCCTCCGACATCGGCATCGTGCGGTCCACGACCGGCCGCACCCGTCCGCCGGCGATGAGCGGCCACACGTGCTCCCGCACGGCCGCGATGATCGCCGTCTTCTCGGCCAGCGGGCGGCCGCGCAGGGAGGTCCCCATGACCGCGGCGCGCTTGGTGAGGAGGGCGGCGAGGTCGAGCTCGGCCGTGCGGCCGCCCTGCAGGCCGATGATCACCAGGCGGCCGTTGACGGCGAGGGCGTCCACGTTCCGCTCGAGGTACTTCGCCCCGACGATGTCGAGGATGACGTCGGCTCCGACGCCGCCGGTGACCTTGTGCAGCTCCTCGACGAAGTCCTGCTCGCGGTAGTCGATGAGGATGTCCGCCCCCAGCTCGCGGCAGGCCTCCAGCTTGTCCCCGCTGCCCGCGGTCACGGCGACGCGCGCACCGACGGCCTTGGCCAGCTGCACGGCCATGGTGCCGATGCCGCTGCCGCCGCCGTGGACCAGGAAGGTCTCGCCGGGGCGCAGGTGGGCCACCATGAACACGTTGGACCAGACGGTCGCGGTCACCTCCGGCAGACAGGCCGCCGTGACCAGGTCCATGCCGTCCGGGACGGGCAGGAGCTGGCCCGCGGGGACGCAGACCTTCTGCGCGTACCCTCCGCCCGCCAGCAGCGCGCACACCTCGTCGCCGACCGCCCAGCCGCTGACCCCGGGGCCGAGCGCCGCGATCCGGCCGGAGCACTCCAGGCCCGGGTAGGGGGACGCGCCGGGCGGCGGGTCGTAGAAACCCTGCCGCTGGACGACGTCTGCACGGTTGACCGCGCTGGCCACGACCTCGACCAGAACCTCGCCCTCACCGGGTACGGGATCGGGCACTTCGGTCCACACCAGGGCCTCGGGCCCGCCTGGTTCGGGAATGGTGATCGCATACATGGTCGCGAGGCTACCTCCGGGGCACCGGGAAGATCACGGAATATGGGGGCCATGGTGACGCGCAAGATGAACCGGATCTCGCTGTTCCGCACCCTGTGGAACCGCACCCGCAGCGAGGCCGACGACGACGCCGAGGCGGGCCGCTCGATCGTGATGCCCGCCCGGCGGGTCGCGGCGCCGCTGCGGCAGGTGCTGCAGCGGCTGGTCATGGCCCTGCTGGTGCTGGCCGTCACCACGCTGATCGTCTACGCCGACAGCGCGGGCTACCACGACAACTCCGACGGCGGGGTCGACTTCCTGGACGCCGCCTACTACGCGACCGTGACGCTGTCGACCACGGGCTACGGCGACATCACGCCCGTGAGCGACTCGGCGCGGCTGACGAATATCTTGTTGGTCACGCCGCTGCGCGTGCTGTTCCTGATCATTTTGGTGGGAACGACCCTGGAAGTGTTGACCGAGCGGACGCGCCACGAGGTGCGCATCCACCGTTGGAGGTCCCGGATGCGGGAGCACACCGTCGTCGTCGGCTACGGCACCAAGGGCCGGCACGCCGTCGAGACGCTGCTCGGGCAGGGCAAGCCCAAGAACCAGATCGTCGTGGTCGACCCGCAGAAGAAGGTCGTCGACGCCGCGGCGGCCGAGGGCCTGGTGGGCGTCATGGGCGACGCCACGCGCTCCGAGACCCTGCTGCGGGCGGAGCTGGCGCGGGCCTCGCAGGTCGTGATCACCACCCAGCGGGACGACACGGCGGCGCTGGTCACCCTGACGGCCCGGCAGCTGAACAAGTCGGCCAAGATCGTCGTCGCCGTCCGGGAGGACGAGAACGTGCCGCTGCTGCGGCAGAGCGGCGCGAACACGGTCGTGACCAGCTCCAGCTCGGCCGGCCGCCTGCTCGGCATGTCGATGATGAGCCCCAACGTCGGCACGGTCCTGGAGGACCTGCTGACGTACGGGAACGGCCTGGACGTCGCCGAACGCCCGGTCACCAAGCGGGAGGCGGGCCACTCGCCGCGCGACTGCGAGGACCTGGTCGTGGCGGTGGTCCGCGGGCACCGCCTCCTGCACTTCACGGACCCGGAGGTGGAGACGCTGCAGCTGGCGGACAGGGTGATCACGATCAGGAAGGCCGGGGCGCCCGAAGCGGACTGACCCCTCCGGCACGGAGACCCCGGGACTACGGGAGCCCCAGGACCTCCACGTCCACGGACCGTCCCGCGCCGCCCGGCGGCACGACCGCCAACGCGTCGGCCGCCGCCAGCCCCCGCAGCATCGCGGGCCCGTGAAACCGCAGAGGCCTCACCCGGCCGGGGCCCTCGTACGTGACCGGCACGAGCCGGGTGTCGGCAGGGTGCCCGGGCACCGGCTCCACCGGCACGGCCCGCGCGGGCTCGTCCGCCGCGCGCCCGGTGAGCGTGCGCAGCAACGGCTCGGCGAGCGTCAGCAGACCGGCCACCGCGGCGAGCGGGTTCCCGGGCAGCCCGACGACGAGGCGGCCGGGCGCGAGCCGGGCGAGCAGCATGGGGTGCCCGGGCCGCACGGAGACGCCGTCGACCAGCAGCTCGGCGCCCAGGCGGTGCAGCGTGGGGTGGACGTGGTCCACGGGCCCGGAGGCGGTGCCGCCGGTGGTGACGACCACGTCCGCGGTGGAGGCGGCCAGCGCCTCGTACAGCGCGTCCGCGTCGTCACCGATGCGCAGGGCCTCGCCCGGCTCGGCGCCGAGCGCCCGCAGCCAGGGTCCGAGCATCGGGCCGAGCGCGTCCCGGATCAGACCGCCTTCGGGCAGGCCCTCCTGGAGGAGCTCGTCGCCGAGGACGAGCACGTCGACGCGGGGGCGGCGGGTGACGGTCAGCGTGTCGTAGCCGGCGGCGGCCGCGAGGCCGAGCAGGGGCGGCGTGACGACCGTCCCCGCGGGCACGAGCCGGTCGCCCTGCAGGCACTCGCCGCCGCGCGGCCGGATGTCCTGGCCGTGGCTGACGTGCCGGCCGGCGAGCAGCTCGCCCTGCACGGTGACTTCGCCGTGCTCGCTGCGGAGCACGGCCGTCGCCCCGGCCGGAATGCGTGCCCCCGTGGCGATCCGCAGGGCGTGCCCGTCGCGCAGCGGGCCCGTGCCGGGGCGGCCGGCGAGGACGTCCTGTTCGCCGGGCGGGGGCAGGCGCCAGGGGCCGGGGCCGGAGACGGCCCAGCCGTCCATGGCGGAGGTGTCGAAGGAGGGCAGGTCGGTGAGGGCGACGAGCGGCTCGGCGAGGACCTGCCCGAGGGCGTCGCCGAGGGGCCGCTCCTCGGCGGGGAGGGCGTCGGCGGCCGCGGCGGCTACGGCACGGGCCGTGGGCCAGGGGGTGGAGTGGGGGGTGGCGTCGGCCGTCATGTGGCGGGCCCGCTTTTCGTCCTCGGCGACGTCGATGAGGGGGAAGGCGTCGAAGGCGGGGGCGGGTGCGGGGCCGGTCCCGTCCTCGGGACCGTGCCTGCGGGGCGTGGCGCCGACGCTCCGTCCGCCGTCGACCACGCCGCCCCCGACGGGTATCTCGTCGAACGGGAAGTACAGGTACGGGGCTTGGGCGCTGCCGCGCGGGGCGTCGTCGACGCCGTGGGCGGGCCGCTCGGCGTGGCGGTCCGCGGGGCGGGCGTGGTGGCTCCGCCGGTCGTCGGCGAAGAGGGCCAGTGCCTCGTCCGTCGCCCGGTCGAGCGATGAATCCGCGTCAGCGTCACTCATCGCGCCCCGTCGGCCTTCCCATCCACACCACGGCCACCGGCCTTCCCGGCAACGCCACGGTCGGCGGCCTTGCCGGTTGCGCTGTCCCCGGCGGGCTTCCCCGCCGCGCCCCCCTCGGCGGCAGCCGCCCCCGCAGCTGCTTCCGCCGCCCATCGCTGGGCGAGTGCCACGGCCTTGCGGGTCGCTTCGGCCGCCGCTTCGGGGCCGCCGCCCGCGCGGCCCGCGGCGTAGCCGACGAGGAACGTCGTCAGGGGCGCCGCGGGGCGGGCCACGCCGTGCGCGGCGTCGCGCGCGAGGTCCAGCAGGGCGGTGGTGTCGACGTCGAGGTCGATGCCGAGTTCGGCCTTGGCCGCGGAGATCCATTCATCCAGCACGCTCCCATCGTCCCTGATGCGCGCGCGGGCGGTGGCGACGTCCTCCCAGGTGTCGCAGTCGAAGGAGGCCGTCGGATGCGCGAACCGGCCGAGGGTCAGCTCGTCGGTGAGCAGCCGCAGGGGCAGCCCGGCGAGGCTGCCGTGCTCGGCGGCGAGCAGCGCCAGCTCCCGGCGCAGCGGCTCCGTGCGGTAGGCGGCGACCAGCGGCTGGTCGCGCCCGTCGAAGTCGGTGAGCAGAACGCCCTCCACGTACGGACGGCCGGTGGCCGCCGCGGCGAGCAGCGCCCGTACGGTCTCGGCCCGCAGGAACGGCAGGTCGGCGGAGAGCACGAGCGTGGTGGCGGAAGCCGTCTGGCGCAGGCCGGCGGCGAGCCCGGCGAGGGGGCCGCCGCCGGGCGGCTCCTCGCGGGCCCACCGCACGGGCCGCGCGGTGGGGCGGCGGGGCCCCACGACGACGGTCTCCTCGGCGTCCGCGCACGCCTCCAGCACCCGGTCCAGCAGCGTCCGCCCGCCCACGCGCAGGGTGGGTTTGTCGGCGCCGCCCAGTCTGCGGGCCGCGCCACCGGCGAGCACTACCGCGTCGTAACCAGTCACCCGACGAGTATGGCCGTTCGGGGCGGGGCGAAAGCTCAGAGAGAGCGCAACAACACAGCGGGCTGCTCGACGCAGTCGGCCACGTACCTCAGGAAGCCTCCCGCCGTGCCGCCGTCACAGACCCGGTGGTCGAAGGTGAACGACAGCTGCACCACGTGCCGTACCGCCAACTCTCCCTGGTGGACCCAGGGCTTGGGGACTATCCGGCCGACGCCGAGCATGGCCGCCTCGGGGTGGTTGATGATCGGCGTGGAGCCGTCGACGCCGAACACGCCGTAGTTGTTCAGCGTGAACGTGCCGCCGGTGAGGTCGGCCGGCGTCAGCGTGCCGGACCGCGCGGCCTCGGTGAGGCGGGCGATCTCCGCGGAGAGGGCGGCGGCGTTGCGCAGGTGGGCGTCCCGGACGACGGGGACGACCAGGCCGCGCTCGGTCTGGGCCGCGAAGCCGAGGTGGACGCCGGGCAGGCGGACGATCTCCCGGGCTTCGGTGTCGACGGTGGCGTTGAGGTCGGGATACCGGGCCAGGGCGGCCGTGCAGATGCGGGCGAGCAGGGCCAGGAGGGAGATTTTCGGCCCTCCAGCGGCGTTCATGGCCCGGCGGGCGGCGAGCAGCTCGGTGGCATCGGCGTCCACCCAGCAGGTGGCGTCGGGGATCTCCCGCCGGCTCCGGCCGAGCTTCTCGGCGACGGCACCGCGCAGCCCGCGCAGGGGGATGCGCTCGGCGCCCGCCGGGCCGGGGGTGGCCGCCGAGGTGGGCTCGGGGACGGCCACGGCCTCGGCCTCGGCGGCACGCACGGCACGCTCCACATCGGCGCGCAGAATCAGCCCGTCCCGCCCGGTCCCGGTCAAGGCCCGCAGATCGAGCCCGTGTTCACGGGCCAGCTTCCGGACGAGGGGGGAGACGACGGGAACGGGGCCGGTGGAGGCGGGACCTTCCGACCCGGCCGCGACCACGCCGGCACGCCGCTCTCCGGTCACGACCGCAGACGCTCCCCGCCCCGCAAGGCCACTGGCCGCCCCGGCCGGCCCCCCGGCAGCAGGGCCGCCGGCCGCCTCGGCCATACCCCCAGCCGCAGCGGCGCTCAGCCCATACGAACGGGATCGGCGGTGCCCGCCCGCCTCCAGGCTGTCCGGCCCGGCCGGACCCCCGCCCGAAGGATCACCGGAAGCCTCAGCCGTCCCCTCAGCCGCAGCGGCGCCCGGCCCGTACGAACCTGACCGGCGGTCCCCGCCTGCCCCCGGCGCACCCGGCTCCGCCGAGCCGCCCGCGGACCCGGCACCGGAGGCGGACCCCGCACCGGAAGCGCCCCCGAACCCACCGGCCTGTGGCCGGACACGGCGGCGCCGCGCCGCAGGCGCCCCCGTGCCGTAGCCCACGAGCACATTGCCGGAGGACTCCGCCGCAGGGCCGGCCCCCGTCTCCGCGGGCGCTCCGACGGCGACCGTCAGCAGCGGCGCCCCCACGGGAAGCTCCGTGCCCTCCTCGCCGAAGCGCGCCGTCACCACGCCCCCGTACGGACACGGGACTTCGACCATCGCCTTGGCCGTCTCGACCTCCACGACCGGCTGGTCGACGGCGACGACCTCGCCGACCTCGACCAGCCAGCGCACGATCTCCGCCTCGGTGAGCCCCTCGCCGAGATCGGGCAGCCGGAATTCCTTGACCTCGGGCATCAGCTCTCCGCCTCCCACTGCAGCCGTGCGACCGCGTCCAGCACCCGGTCGACCCCGGGCAGGTGGTGCCGCTCCAGCATCGGCGGCGGGTACGGGATGTCGAAGCCGGCGACGCGCAGCACCGGCGCCTCCAGGTGGTGGAAGCAGCGCTCGGTGATCCGGGCCGCGATCTCCCCGCCGGGGCCGCCGAATCCGGTCGACTCGTGGACGATCACGGCGCGCCCGGTGCGCCGGACGGAGGTGCAGACCGTCTCCTCGTCGAAGGGCACGAGGGAGCGCAGGTCGACGACTTCGAGGTCCCAGCCTTCGGCGACGGCCGCCTCGGCCGCCTCCATGCAGACCGGCAGCGACGGCCCGTACGTGATGAGCGTGGCGGAGGTGCCGCGGCGGCGGACGGCGGCGCGCCCTATGGCGGGCACCGCCTCGGGCGCCTCGGGGTCCCACTCGGTCTTGGACCAGTAGAGCCGCTTGGGCTCCAGGAAGACGACGGGGTCGTCGGAGGCGATCGCCGCGCGCAGCAGCCCGTAGGCGTCGGCGACGGTGGCGGGGGTGACGACGTGGAGGCCGGGGGTGGCCATGTAGTACGCCTCGGAGGAGTCGCTGTGGTGCTCGACGCCGCCGATGCCGCCGCCGTAGGGCACGCGGACGGTGAGCGGCATGGACACGGCGCCGCGGGTGCGGTTGCGCATCCGGGCGACGTGGCTGATGAGCTGCTCGAACGAGGGGTAGGCGAAGGCGTCGAACTGCATCTCGACCACGGGCCGCAGCCCGTACATGGCCATGCCGACGGCCGTGCCGAGGATGCCGGCCTCGGCGAGCGGGGTGTCGGTGCAGCGGTCCTCGCCGAACTCCTTCACCAGGCCGTCGGTGACGCGGAAGACGCCGCCGAGCGCTCCGACGTCCTCTCCGAGGACGTGGACGGACGGGTCCTCGGCCATGGCGTCGCGCAGGGCCCGGTTGAGGGCCTGGGCCATGGAGGAGGGCCGGGCTCCGGCCCTGACAGCCGCGGTGGTCATCGCTGCGTCCCTTCCGGGGAGTCCGGGGCGGCTTCCGCCGCGGCGTCGAGCTCGGCGCGCAGCAGCCCGGCCTGCTCCCGCAGTTGGGCGGTCTGCTCGGCGTAGACGTGGGTGAAGAGGTCCATGGGGTCCAGCACGGGGTCCTGGTTCATGCGCTCGCGCAGGTCGGCGGCCATGCGCTCGGCCGCTTCCCGCTCGGCGGCCATGCCGGCCTCGTCCAGGAGCTTGCGTGCGGTCAGCTCCTGCTCCAGCAGGGCGACGGGGTCGTGGCCGCGCCAGGTCTCGACTTCGGCGTCGCTGCGGTAGCGGGTGGCGTCGTCGGCGTTGGTGTGGGCGTCCATGCGGTAGGTGACGGCTTCCACGAGGGTGGGGCCGCCGCCTTCGCGGGCCCGCCGCACGGCGTCGGTGAGCACCTCGTGGACGGCGGCGGCGTCGTTGCCGTCCACGAGCCGGCCGGGCATGCCGTAGCCGACGGCCTTGTGGGCGAGCGAGGGGGCCGCGGTCTGCTTGGCGAGCGGCACGGAGATCGCGAAGCCGTTGTTCTGCACGAGGAAGACGACGGGGGCCCGCCAGACGGCGGCGAAGTTCAGCGCCTCGTGGAAATCGCCCTCGCTGGTGCCGCCGTCGCCGACCATGGCGAGCGCGACCACGTCGTCGCCCTTGAGGCGGGCGGCGTGGGCGAGGCCCACCGCGTGCGGCAGCTGGGTGGCCAGCGGGGTGCACAGCGGTGCGATCCTGTGCTCGTGGGGGTCGTATCCGGTGTGCCAGTCGCCGCGCAGGAGCGTGAGCGCCTGGACGGGGTCGAGGCCGCGGGCGACGGCGGCGAGGGTGTCGCGGTAGCTCGGGAAGAGCCAGTCCTGCTCCTGCAGGGCGAGCGCGGCGGCGACCTCGCACGCCTCCTGCCCGGTGGAGGAGGGGTAGACGGCGAGCCGTCCCTGGCGGGTGAGCGCGGTGGCCTGGGCGTTGTATCTCCGGCCGCGGACGAGGTGGCCGTAGAGCCGGAGCAGCAGCCCGGCGTCGAGCCCGTCCGCCGCCTCGGTGCCCAGCACGCGATACGGCTCCGCGTCGGGAAGCAGGGGTGCGGGGTCGGTGCGGGGCCGCCAGGCGGGGGGCGGGGTGGGCCGGTAGGAACCGGGCTGCTCCAGAACCGTCATGACGAGCACCTCCTTTGTGGGGACGGGCTTGACCGGACGTACGGCGAAATCCCGCCGACGCCCTCCCTACCGATTGTTCGGTCGTCGGCACATTTTGGCTACAGGCGGCCCGAGCCTGTGGACAAACGGTTCTCCACAGCCTGAGATATGGCCAGGACGTCCAAGAGGGGGAGGCGGGACGCCATGCCGGACGAACAGATGGCCTTCACCGGGAGCAGGGCACCGGCGCGGCCACTGGACGAGATAGACCGCGCCATCCTGCGCATGCTCCAGGCCGACGGACGCGCGTCGATACGCTCCGTCGCCGAGCGTGTGCACGTGTCGCGCGCCAACGCCTACGCCCGGATCAACCGGCTCATCGACGACGGGGTGATCCGGGGTTTCAGCGCGCGGGTCGACCAGGAGCGGGCGGGGCAGAGTGCATCGGCGTACATCACGCTGAAGATCGTGCAGAACTCCTGGCGCACGGTCCGCGACAAGCTCCTGAAGTTGCCGGGGGCCGCGCACATCGCCCTGGTCAGCGGGGACTTCGACGTGCTCCTGCTGGTGCACACCAAGGACAACCGCGCCCTGCGCGAGCTGGTGCTGACCCGCATCCAGTCCATGGACGAGGTGCTCAGCACCCGCACGCTGCTGATCTTCGAGGAGACGGACCTCGAGGAGAAGGGCTAGTCCCGCCCGGGGGTGCGCAGGCCCGCGAACGCCGTCAGCACCACCGCATCGGCCACTTCTTCGCTGGTCGCCGCCCCGCCGTGGCCGGGGCGGTACCACTCCACCACGGAGTTGATCATCCCGAAGAGCAGCCGGGTGGCCAGCCGTGCGTCCACGTCCGCCCGCAGGTCGCCGTCGGCCGCCGCCTGCTTGAGCAGGTCGGCGACGCGGTGGTCGAACTCGCGGCGGCGCTCCATCGCCCAGCGCTCGGTGTCGGTGTTGCCGCGCACGCGCAGCAGCAGCGTCACGTAGGGCAGCTCGGCCATGAGCACCTCGACGGTGCGCCGGGTGACGTACTGCAGGCGGTCGACGGCGCGTCCCCCGGTCGCCCCCGGCTCGTCCAGCACGGCGAAGAGCCCGTCCAGGGCACGGCTTATCGCGAGCCGGAGCAGCTCTTCCTTGCCCTTCACGTGGTGGTAGATGGAGGACTTGGAGATCCCGGCAGCCTTGGAGAGGTGCTCCATGGACGTGCCGTCGTAGCCCCGCTCGTTGAACACCTCGACGGCGACCGCGAGCAGCGATTCGGGCGTGTAGGTGTCGCGCTTGGCCATGGTCATGATTACAGCAGGCTCTCTTCGACGGCCGCACGGCGGCGTAGGGACAGGGAGGGGTCGTAGCGGCCGCCGGGATAGTCCTGGGCCAGGCCCCACAGAATGCCGCGCACGCAGGTCAGGCCGATCTCCCGGCCCCACTCCAGCGGACCGCGCGGGTAGTTCACGCCCAGCCGCATGGCGGTGTCGATGTCCTCGCGGCTCGCGACGCCGCGCCCGGCGGCGTCCTCGGCGAAATCGACGAGCATGGCGACCGTACGGGCGACGATCAGACCCGGGACGTCCGCGATGACGCTGACCTTCTTGCCGAGCGCCTGGAACAGGCCCACGGCGGCCTCCACGTCCCGTGCCGAGGCATTCTCGGAGGGTGCGAGGGCGATCCGCGTGCAGGTGCGGTAGTCGTGGGCCAGGTCGAAGTAGATGTGCGTCCCGCCGTTCTCGGGGGTGGCCGCCTCACCGCCGGTGAGGGTCAGCATCGCACCGTCGGGGAGCGGGACGTACCACCCGGGTTCGTAGGGCGTACGGTCGCGCACGACCTTGATCCCGGCTTCCTCGATCATGTCCCGCAGGGGGGCGCAGATGCGCGGGGCCTTGCCGTGCCAGCCGATCTCCGCGGGCGGCTCGCACGGCTCCGCCGTGGCCGGCTCCGGCCTTTCGGCTCCCTCGCCGTAGGCGAACCACCCGCGGCCGGTCTTCCGGCCGAGGAGCCCGGCCTCCACAAGCCGCTGCTGGGCGAGCGAGGGCGTGAACCGAGGATCGTGGAAGAACGCCTCGTAGACCGAACGGGTGACAGCGTTGTTCACATCCTGGCCGATGAGGTCGGTCAGCTCGAAGGGGCCCATACGGAACCCGCCGCACTCCCGCAGCACGGCGTCGATGGTCGCGGGGTCGGCACCGCCCTCCTCGTAGACGCGGAAGGCCTCCGCATAGAAGGGCCGGGCGACCCGGTTGACGATGAAGCCGGGGGTGTCGGCGCAGGTCACCGCGGTCTTGCCCCACGCGGCCACCGTGGCCGCCGCCCGCTCGGCGGCAGCCGCGTCCGTGGCGAAGCCCCGGACGACCTCCACCAGCGGCAGCAGCGGTGCGGGGTTGAAGAAGTGCAGGCCGACGAAGCGGCCGGGGAGCCTCAGGCCGCCGGCGACGGCGGTCACCGACAGGGACGAGGTGTTGGTGGCCAGCAGGCACGCGTCTGGAACGACCGATTCCAGCTCGGCGAACAGCTTCTGCTTGGCGGGCAGTTGCTCGACAATCGCCTCGATGACGAGCGCGGAGTCGGCGAGTTCGGCGAGCCGTGCGGCGGGCCGCAGACGGGCGAGAGCCGCGTCCCGGCCGGCCGCGTCGAGCCTGCCCTTGTCCACCAGGCGGCCGAGCCGGGCGGCGATCGCCCGCGCCGCCTCCTCCGCACGGCCGGGCGCGGCGTCGTACAGCCGCACGGGGTGGCCCGCGGTCAGGGCGACCTGGGCGATGCCCTGGCCCATGGTGCCGGCGCCGACGACGGCAACGGTGCCGGCCGGGTCGATTGCGGTCATGGCAGTGATCCTCCCCGAAGTGTTTTTCCACAGGATTGCCGGGCCCCCTTGTCCCGACCGATCGTTCGGTTACTGTATCCACCGGGGGTGCGTCTGGTCCCCCGTATCGGAGCCCCGCTCGACAAGGAGTTGGTCAGCCGTGACCGCCGGACTCACCACCGCTCAGTTGACCGAGAAGCACCGCCCCACCCTGGATCAGGCGCTGGATGCCGTCCGCACGCGCGCCTACTGGTCCCCCTTCCCCGAGCACCCGAAGGCTTACGGCGCGGAGGGCGCCGTGCCGGGCAGCCTGAGCCCCGCCGAGGGCCAGGCCGCCTTCGAGGCGCTGCGCGGCACGCGCTTCGAGCTGGACCAGCCGGGCACGGACGGCTGGGCGGGCGCCGAGGTGTCGCCGTTCGGGATCGAGCTCGGCATCGAGTATCCGCACCCGGCCGTCGACGAGCTGCTGCCGGCGCTGCGCGCGGCGATGCCGCAGTGGCGCGAGGCGGGGCCGGAGGTGCGGGCCGCGGTCTGCCTGGAGATCCTCGCGCGGATCAACGCCCGCTCGCACGAGTTCGCCCACGCCGTGATGCACACCAGCGGCCAGGCGTTCATGATGGCCTTCCAGGCCGGCGGACCGCACGCCCAGGACCGGGGCCTGGAGGCCGTCGCCTACGCCTATGCGGAGCAGGTCCGCACGCCCGGCTCGGCCCAGTGGTCCAAGCCGCAGGGCAAGCGCGATCCCCTGGAGCTGCGCAAGGAGTTCACGGCCGTCCCGCGCGGCGTCTCCCTGCTCATCGGCTGCAACACCTTCCCCACGTGGAACGGCTTCCCCGGCTTCTTCGCCTCGCTCGCCACGGGCAACGCCGTCCTGGTCAAGCCGCACCCGCGCGCGGTGCTGCCCCTGGCCCTGACCGTGCGCATCGCGCGCGAGGTGCTGCGCGAGGCCGGCTTCTCGCCCGACCTGGTGGCGCTGGCCGCCGAGCGGGACGGCGAGGGCATCGCCAAGACCCTGGCCGTGCGCCCGGAGATCCGCATCATCGACTACACCGGCTCCACCGCCTTCGGCGACTGGCTGGAGGCCAACGCCCGCCAGGCGCAGGTCTACACGGAGAAGGCCGGCGTCAACACGGTCGTGCTCGACTCCACCGACGACTACAAGGGCCTCCTCGGCAACCTGGCCTTCTCGCTGTCCCTCTACAGCGGCCAGATGTGCACCACCCCGCAGAACTTCCTGATCCCCCGCGAGGGCATCGCCACCGACGCCGGGCACAAGTCCTACGACGAGGTGGTGTCCGACCTGGCCGCCGCGGTCGAGGGCCTGCTGGGCGACGACGCCCGGGCGAACGGCCTGCTGGGCGCCATCGTCAACAACCAGGTCAAGGAGCGGATCGACGCCGCCGCGCAGCTCGGCGAAGTCGCCCTCGCCTCCCGCACGGTGGCCAACCCCGAGTTCCCCGGCGCCACCGTCCGCACCCCGGTGATCGTGAAGCTGGACGGCGCCAAGCCCGACGCCGAAGCGGCCTACTTCTCGGAGTGCTTCGGCCCGGTCTCCTTCGCCGTGGCCGTCGACTCCGCGGCGGACGCCGTGGAGCTGCTGCGCCGCACGGTGCGGGAGAAGGGCGCGATGACCGTCGGCGCGTACACCACGTCGCCCGAGGTCGAGCGGCTGGTGGAGGAGGCCTGCCTGGAGGAGTGCGCCCAGCTCTCGCTCAACCTGACGGGCGGGGTGTTCGTGAACCAGACGGCGGCTTTCTCCGACTTCCACGGCTCCGGCGGCAACCCCGCCGCCAATGCGGCCCTGTGCGACGGCGCGTTCGTCGCGAACCGCTTCCGCACGGTCGAGGTGCGCCGCCCGGCCTAGCCCCGGTCCGGGCCCGGTCCTCCCCAGTGGAACAGCGCCATGGCGACGCTCGTGGCGAGGTTGTAGCTGGAGACCTGCGGCCGCATGGGGAGGGCGACCAGCCGGGTCGCCCTCTCGCGCAGCTCGGGCGAGATGCCGTGGCGCTCGGAGCCGAAGGCGATCAGCGCGTCGTCGGGCAGTGTGAGGGAGCGGATGTCGTCGCCCTCAGGGTCCAGTGCGTACAGCGGCCCGGGCGGGAGCTCGGGCAGCGGCAGCCGTTCGACGGCGGTGGCGTAGTGCAGGCCCGCCCCGGCGCGCACGGCGTTGGGGTGCCAGGGGTCCATGTCCCCGGTGGTGACGACGCCGGTGGCGCCGAAACCGGCCGCCAGCCGGATCACGGCGCCCACGTTGCCGAGGTTGCGGGGGTTGTCCAGAACGACGACGGGGGCCTGCCGGGGCGCCCGTGAGAGCGCGTCGAGGTTCGCCCTGCGGGCCGGCCGCACGGCGAGCGCGGCCACGCCGGTGGGGTGGATCCTGGGCACCAGCTCGCGCAGGGCCTGCGCCGGGATCTCCACCAGTCGCTCGGCGAGGACGCCCGTGAGGTCGTCGGCCAGCGCGGCGGCGAGCTCCAGGGCCGCCGCCTTGTCGCTGGTGACCGCGAGCCGTACCTCCGCGCCGAAGCGCAGGGCGTGCTTCAGGGCGTGGAAGCCGTCGAGCAGTACGGCGTCGGGGGCGTGCTCGCCCCACTGCCGCACGGCGGCAGCGGCTTCGTCCTCGGTCATGCCCTCAGCCTACGAGAGTCCGGGCGGCCGCTTCGTCGCCTTCGCGCTGCGCCGGAACGGGCTGCTTACGGGCCGGCAGCAGCCGGTCGCGGGCGCGGGCGGCGAGGGGGCCCAGACGGCGCAGGAAGGAGGTGGGGAGGAAGACCGCGTCGGCCACGATCATCGCGAGGGAGAAGAACGGCAGCCCGAGCAGGAGGGCGATGCCGAGGTGCTCCATCATCATCACGGCCAGCAGGACGTTCTTCACCCGCCGGTTGAGCAGGGTGAAGGGGAAGGCGACCTGCACGGCCACGGTGCCGTAGCTGAGCAGCAGCACGAGCAGTCCGCTGCCGGCGAGCGCGTGGGAGAGCTCGGGCCAGGGCGAGAAGTAGTCGAGGTGCAGCGGGTAGTAGAGCGCGGTGCCGTCCTGCCAGCGCGAGCCCTGGATCTTGTACCAGCCGGCCGTGGCGTAGATCAGGCAGACCTCGGCCATGATCACCAGCAGGCCCGCGTTGTGCAGCAGGTTGGCCAGGACGTCCAGGACGGCGCGGGGTTCGGGTGCGTAGCGCCCCGCGAGCCACCACAGGGCCTGGACGAGCCACAGGCCCCACAGCGCGGTGGCCCAGCCGATGCCGGGCAGCGGGCCGTGGTCGGTCCAGGACATCCGGGTTTCGCCGAGGATCTGCGCGGCGGCCAGCGCGAGCCCGCAGGCGGCCCACAGCACGATGCCCGTCACGTCCGGGCGGGCGGGGGCGCCGGCCTGCTTCGCGGCGCGGCGGGCGTCCAGCGACCAGACCCGCCCGCAGCGCGTGAGGATCAGGTAGAGGGCCATCAGGTGGATGACATTGTCGCCGCCGTCGCCGAGGAAGACGCTGCG
Source organism: Streptomyces roseifaciens (assembly GCF_001445655.1). Lineage (NCBI taxonomy): Bacteria > Bacillati > Actinomycetota > Actinomycetes > Kitasatosporales > Streptomycetaceae > Streptomyces > Streptomyces roseifaciens. The sequence continues at coordinate 85,224 of NZ_LNBE01000006.1, read as the reverse complement.
GTTCTGCAGCGACAGCACGCCGACCATGGAGAGCACGGTCATGGTGCGGGTGCGCCAGCCCAGGGTCAGCAGGGCGGCGGTCACGACGGCGAAGGCGTAGACGGCCTCGAACCACAGGCCGCCGTCGGACCACAGCAGGGCGGTGAAGGCGTGGTTGTCGGCGGTCAGCCGACGCGCCATCTCCCAGCTCCACGGCCCGTCGGGCCCGTACATCTCGTGCCGGTTCGGCCATTCGCGCAGCAGGAAGACCAGCCACGTGAAGGAGAGGCCAATACGGATCACGGCCGTCTGGTGGGCGCCGAGGGGGCTGCTCGTGACGCGGTCGGCGGCGCGCGTGATCCGGGCGCCGAGCGGCAGGGTCGTGCTCATCGGTTCTTCGCCTCCGTACGGTCGGCGGCGGTGACCGGCCACCAGCCCAGCACCCGGTAGGCGGGCTTGGCCCCGCCCTTCTCGTCGCTCCAGACCGGCGGCGCGACCAGGGTGGTCACGGCGCGCACCTGGACGCGGCGGATGCTGCGCCCGTCCTGCTCGGGGCCGAGGCGGCCGACGACGATGCGCCGTATGTACTGCTCGGAGAGGTCGCCGCGCAGCCCGTTGGGCGCTTCCTTGACGTCATGGGAGTTGGTGTAGAAGTCCCAGGCCCGGCGCAGCTCGTTCTGCTGCGTGTGGCTGGGGAGGAGGTTGTGCCGGATGGCGGCGCCGTCCTTCGCGGTCAGGTCGGTCCAGCCGGTCACCGTGGTCCGCCCGTCGGGACCGGCGAGCTCGGCGCGGGCCTGCACGGCGACGTTCTGCTGGAGCGGGTTGGGAGCGAAGAACTTCCAGTTCTGCTCGTACTCGGGATAGATGTAGTCGTCTATCGCCGCCGCGTTCTGCTTGGTGACCGTGTTCGACGGCGCCACGTGCAGGAACACCATCGCCAGGTGCACCCCCGCCGTCACCGCGATCACCGCTGCGCCCGCCGCGACGACGAGGCGCGCGGGCAGGGACAGCCCCGCTAGGCCGCCGGCCCGCTCATGCCCGTCATCCGACTCCATGCCCCGCCCCGTTCCTGCGTCCTGCCTGTGCTGTGCACCCGAACGGTACCCAGGTCGTCCGGCGGGGCACAGCGCCCGGGGGTTATCCACAGGCTTGACACCCCTGGGCGGCCGCACCACCATTGAACCGAACGATCGGTCGGTCGGGCCGGTCGCAAGCGGGCGGAGAGGCAGGGGGCATGCCATGACGACGATGGCGCCGGACACAGGAGCCCGGGACACCGCGGGCTACGAGGCGGCCTTCGACGCCGCCGTGGCGGCCGACGAGCGCATCGAGCCGCGGGACTGGATGCCCGACGCCTACCGCGCCACCCTCGTCCGCCAGATAGCGCAGCACGCCCACTCCGAGATCATCGGCATGCAGCCGGAGGCCAACTGGATCACCCGCGCGCCCTCGCTGCGCCGCAAGGCGATCCTCATGGCCAAGGTGCAGGACGAAGCCGGCCACGGCCTCTACCTCTACAGCGCCGCCGAAACCCTGGGCACCGGGCGCGACGAGCTGCTCGACAAGCTCCACTCGGGCCGCCAGAAGTACTCATCGATCTTCAACTACCCCACCCTGACCTGGGCCGACGTGGGCGCCATCGGCTGGCTCGTCGACGGCGCCGCGATCACCAACCAGGTCCCGCTGTGCCGCTGCTCCTACGGGCCCTACGCCCGCGCCATGGTCCGCATCTGCAAGGAGGAGTCCTTCCACCAGCGCCAGGGCTACGAGCTGCTGCTCGCCCTGAGCCGTGGCACCGAGGCCCAGCACGCCATGGCGCAGGACGCCGTGGACCGCTGGTGGTGGCCCTCACTGATGATGTTCGGCCCGCCCGACGCCGAGTCCTCCCATTCGGCCCAGTCCATGGCCTGGAAGATCAAGCGGCACTCCAACGACGAGCTGCGCCAGCGGTTCGTGGACATCTGCGTCCCCCAGGCCGACTCCCTCGGCCTGACCCTGCCCGACCCCGGCCTCCGGTGGAACGAGGAGCGCGGGCACCACGACTTCGGCCCCATCGACTGGACGGAGTTCCAGGAGGTGCTCCGCGGCAACGGCCCCTGCAACGACCAGCGGATCGATCAGCGCCGGCGGGCCCATGAAGAGGGCGCATGGGTGCGCGAGGCAGCCGCCGCATACGCGGCCAAGCACGGAAAGGCGACGGCATGACGAACGCTGACTGGCCGCTGTGGGAGGTCTTCGTGCGCAGCAGGCGCGGCCTCGCCCACACCCACGCGGGCAGCCTCCACGCCCCGGACGCGGAGATGGCCCTGCGCAACGCCCGCGACCTCTACACCCGCCGCTCCGAGGGGGTCTCGATCTGGGTGGTGCCCTCCACCGCGGTCACCGCCTCCTCCCCCGACGAGAAGGACCCCTTCTTCGAGTCCGCGGCCGACAAGCCCTACCGCCACCCGACCTTCTACGAGATCCCGGAAGGGGTGCGGCACCTGTGAACGGCGAGCCCGTGACCGCTGTGGAAGCCCCCCTGGCCGCGGCCGCGCTGGCCCTCGGGGACGACGCCCTGGTGCTCTCCCACCGGCTGGGGGAGTGGGCCGGGCACGCCCCGGTGCTCGAGGAGGAGGTCGCCCTCGCCAACATCGCCCTCGACCTGCTCGGCCAGGCCCGCACCCTGCTCTCCCTCGTCGGCGACGAGGACGAGCTGGCCTATCTGCGGGAAGAGCGCGCGTTCCGCAACGCCCAGCTCGTCGAGCAGCCCAACGGCGACTTCGCCCGCACCATCGCCCGCCAGCTGTACTTCTCCACCTACCAGCACCTGCTGTACGGGCAGCTGGCCACGGCCGGCGGGCCGGTCGCACCGCTGGCCGGCAAGGCCGTCAAGGAGGTCGCCTACCACCGCGACCACGCCGAGCACTGGACGCTGCGGCTCGGCGACGGCACGGAGGAGAGCCGGGCCCGCATGCAGCGAGGCCTGGACGCCCTCTGGAGGTACACGGGCGAGCTCTTCGAACCCGTCGAGGGACTGCCGGTCGACTGGAGCGCCCTGCGCGAGGCCTGGCTGTCGGCGGTGACCGGCGTCGTCGAGCGCGCCACGCTCACCCTGCCCTCCGGCCCGCAGAGCGGTGCGTGGACGGCCGGGGCGGGCCGGCAGGGCATCCACACCGAGCCGTTCGGGCGGATGCTCGCGGAGATGCAGCATCTGCACCGCAGCCACCCGGGGGCGTCATGGTGACCGCGCCCACCGCCCTGGAGGAGCAGCTGCGCGCCCTGGCCGGAGCCGTCCCCGACCCCGAGCTGCCCGTGCTCACCCTGGCCGAGCTGGGCGTGCTGCGCGACCTGCACGTCACCGGCCCCGGCCGGGTCGAGGTCGAGCTCACCCCCACCTACACCGGCTGCCCCGCGATCGAGGCCATGTCCGCGGACATCGAGCGCGTGCTGCACGAGCACGGCCAGGCCGAGGTGTCCGTCCGCACCGTGCTCTCCCCCGCCTGGTCCACGGACGACATCACGGCCGAAGGGCGCCGCAAGCTCGCCGAGTTCGGCATAGCGCCGCCCCGGCCCACGGGCCCCGGCACCGGCGGGCCCGTCATGGTCGGCCTGGGCATCCGGTGCCCGCACTGCGGCTCCACCGAGACCACGCTGCTCAGCCGCTTCTCGTCCACCGCCTGCAAGGCCCTGCGCCGCTGCGAGGCGTGCCGGGAGCCGTTCGACCACTTCAAGGAGCTGTAGATGGCAGCGGCCCGCCACGGCGCCTTCCACCCCCTGCGAGTGGCCTCCGTCGACCCCCTCACCGACGACTCGGTCGCCGTCGCCTTCGCCGTGCCCCCCGAGCTGCGGGAGACCTACCGCTACGCCCCCGGCCAGCACATCGCCGTCCGCCGCCCCACCCGCGACGGCGGCGAGATCCGCCGTACGTATTCGCTGTGCGCCCCCGCGCCCTCCCCCGGGGCGCCGGGCCCCGCGGAGCTGAGGGTGGGCGTGCGGCTGGTCGACGGCGGCGAGTTCTCGACGTACGCCCTCAAGGAGCTGGCCGCCGGGGACACCGTGGAGGTGATGGCACCGGCCGGGCGGTTCGTGCTGGAGCCGCGCGCCGGGCACTTCGCCGCGATCGTGGGCGGCAGCGGGATCACCCCCGTGCTGTCCATCGCCTCGACCCTGCTGGCGAGGGTGCCCGAGGCCCGCTTCTGTCTCATACGCAGCGACCGGACCGCCGCCTCCACGATGTTCCTGGAGGAGGTCGCCGACCTCAAGGACCGCTTCCCCGACCGCTTCCAGCTGGTGCACGCGCTCTCCCGCGAGGAGCAGCAGGCCGGACTGCCGTCCGGGCGGCTGGACGAGGAGCGGCTGGCCCGGCTGCTGCCCGCGCTGGTGCCGGTGGAGGAGATCGGCGGCTGGTTCCTGTGCGGGCCCTTCGGCCTGGTGCGGGGTGCGGAGCGGGCGCTTCGCGGCCTCGGGGTGGGGCGGGAACGCATCCACCAGGAGATCTTCCATGTGGAGTCCGGTGCCGCCGTGGAGTCCGGCCAGGCCGCTCCCGCCGGCTCGCCCGCGCACAGCACGGTGACCGCGAACCTCGACGGGCGCGGCGGCAGCTGGCCGGTGCGGGAAGGGGAGTCGCTGCTGGAGACGGTCCTGCGGAACCGGCCGGACGCGCCCTACGCCTGCAAGGGCGGGGTGTGCGGGACGTGCCGGGCGTTCCTGGTCAGGGGCGAGGTGCGGATGGACCGGAACTTCGCACTGGAGCCGGAAGAGATCGAGAGCGGCCATGTGCTGGCGTGCCAGTCGCATCCGCTGACGGAGGAGGTGGAGCTCGACTTCGACCGCTGAGCGTTCCCATTTGCCGCCCACCGCCCTAGATTGACGGACCATCAGATTTGATGGGCCGGACAACAGGCGCGGGAGGTCGGCGGCAGTGGACTTCACCTTCACCGAGGAACAGCAGGCGGCCCGGGAAGCGGCGCAGGCCGTCCTCTCCGGGGTCTCCCCCGACGGCGTGCCCAGCCCGGTCCTCTCCCGGGGCCCGGTCGCGGAGGACTTCGACCGCGCGCTGTGGCGCAGGCTGGCAGCCGCCGATCTGCTGAGCCTGACCGTCGCCGGCGAGTACGGCGGGGCGGGGCTCGGGCCGATCGCCCTGTGCCTGGTGCTGCGCGAGGCGGGGCAGGTGCTCGCCCGGGTGCCGCTGCTGGAGTCCGGTGCGACGGCGCTCGCGCTCAGCACGCACGGCGGCCCGGCCGGGGCGGCGATCCTGCCCGCGCTCGGGCGGGGCGAGCTGGTCGCCACGGTCGCCTCCAGCGGGCGCACGGGGCACGATGCGGCCGAACTCGCGGTCGGCGCACGGCCGGTGGCCGGGGCGGGCTGGGTGCTCGACGGCGTCCAGACGGCCGTGCCGTGGGCGCAGTGCGCCGATGTGCTGGTGATCCCGGCGCAGATCGCGGACGGTCATACCGGTGACCGCGCCGACGGCCACGCCGACAGCCACGGAGACAGCCACGGAGACGGCCACGGAGACGGCCGTTCCGTGCTCGGGATCGTCCCCCGCGATCACCCGGGGGTCGGTCTGGCCGGGCAGGTGTCCACCAACGGCGAGCGGTACGCCGAGGTGCGGCTCGACTCCGTAGGACTCGACGACACGCAGGTCGTCACCGTCGAAGGGGCCTGGGGGCGGCTGCGCGAGCTGCTCACCGTCGGGACGTGCGCGCTCGCGCTCGGCGTGGGGACGGCGGTGTGCCGTATGACCAGTGCGTACACGGGGAAACGGGAGCAGTTCGGCTTCCCGCTGGCCACGTTCCAGGCGGTGGCCGTCCAGGCCGCCGACCGCTACATCGACCTGCGGGCGATGGAGGCCACGCTCTGGCAGGCCGCCTGGCGGCTGGAATCCGGGGCGGGCGGGCCGCTCCCGGCCGCCGCCGACCTCGCCGTCGCCAAGGTGTGGGCTTCGGAAGGGGTGCGCCGCGCGGTGCAGACCGCGCAGCACCTGCACGGCGGCTTCGGCGCCGACACCGAATACGCCCTGCACCGCTACCACGCCTGGGCCAAACAGCTGGAGCTGTCCCTCGGCCCCGCCGCGGCCCACGAGGAGGCGCTGGGCGACCTGCTGGCCGCCCACGCGCCCGACGACCACTAGACCGGGGCTGCTAGATCACGGTGCCGGGGGTGCCGTTGCCGGCCACGACCGGGCGGCCCGCGGCCTCCCAGTCCTGCATGCCGCCCGCGACGTTCACCGCGTCCAGGCCCTGCTGCACCAGATAGGCGGTGACCTGCGCGGACCGGCCGCCGGAACGGCAGATGACATTGATCCGGGCGCCGTCGGGCGCCTTCTCCGTCAGCTCGCCGAAGCGGGCCACGAAGTCGCTCATCGGAATGTGCAGCGCGCCCTCCGCGTGGCCCGCCGCCCACTCGTCGGCCTCGCGGACGTCCAGCAGAAAGTCTTCGGGAGAAAGGGCGTCGACGCCGACCGCGGGAATACCGGAACCAAAGCTCATGCCCACGACGCTACCCGACCAGCTCCCGCAGATGCGCCTCGCGCTCCGCGACCTGGGCGCGCAGGCCCTCCGCGATCTCCTCCAGCAGACCGTCCGGGTCCTCCGGCGCCATCCGCAGCATCGCGCCGATCGCCGAACCCTCCAGCTCGGCCGCCAGCTCCGACAGCATCTCCTTGCGCCGCGCCAGCCACTCCAGGCGGGCGTAGAGCTCCTCCGCCACGTCCAGCGGGCGGGGCTCCGGCGGCGGGCCCGCGGCCCACTCCACCGCCAGCTCCCGCAGCAGGGCCTCGTCGCCGTCCGCGTACGCGGCGTTGACCCGCACGATGAACGCCTCGCGGCGCACCCGCTCGTCCTCGTTCCGCGCCAGGTCCGGGTGCGCCTCGCGGACCAGCTCCCGGAAGGCCTTGCGGGCCTCGTCGCTCGGGCGCACCCGGCGCGGCGGGCGGACCGGCTTCTCCGTGAGCATCGCCTGCGCCTCCGGGGAGAGGCCTTCCGAGTCCAGCCAGCCGTCGAAGAGCTGCTCCACGCCCGGCAGCGGCTGCACCAGCGCCCGGGCCTCGCGGGCCCGGCGCAGATCCTCGGCGTCGCCGCTGCGGGCGGCCACGGCCTCGGCGATCTGCGCCTCCAGCTCGTCGAGCCGGGCGTAGACCGGGCCGAGCCGCTGGTGGTGCAGGCGGGAGAAGTTCTCCACCTCCACCCGGAACGTCTCCACGGCGATCTCGAACTCGATCAGCGCCGTCTCGGCCGTGCGGACGGCCTTTTCCAGGCGGGAAGTGTCTGCTTCCGGATTCATCACCCGACCAGCGTAGTTCCCTCCCGGAGGGTTCCCCGGCCGCCTCGGCCCGCGCCCCGTTTTGTGCCGGGCGGCCCGGCCCTCGCCCTTGTCGCCGGGCGACCGGGTCGCGGCCCGGCGGGATTTTCTGCCTGCGGGCCCCGCCACGGGCGGGCCCCCACCGCGGCCCGCTGCCGGCGGTACCCGGTCGGCAGCGGGTCGCCCGGCAGCAGGTCGTCCGGCACCGCCGGGATGCGCCGTCTCGGTTGCTCGCCGTCGCGGCGGGAGTTTTTTGCCTGCGGCTCTCGCCTCGGGGGCCGGCGTGCCCTGAGGCCCGCGGACCTGGCCCCGGACCTGGCCCCGGACCCGGCGTCGGACCCGGACCCGGACCCGGACCCGGCGTCGAGCGCCACGCCCGCGCCTCGCCCGCGCCTCGCCCGTGCCACGCCCCACGCCTCGCGCCGCGCCCCGCGCCCCCCGCCTCGCCCGCGCCGCGCCCCGCACCCCGCGCCCCGCCCGCTAGACGCCCGCCTCCGCCGCTATTCGGCCCGTTCGGATTGCCTTCGTCAAAGCCTCGTGGTCTGCTTCCGTTTGGTTTGCATAGGTATGGGCGAAATCTGCTACGGCCTCGTCCAGGGCTGTGGACTTGCCGCAGTAGGCCGCTATCAGGCGGGGGTCCGCGGTGTGGGAGTGGGCGCGGGCCAGGAGGGCGCCGGTGAGGCGGGCGTAGTCGTCCAGCTCGTCGGGGGTGAGGGCCGCCGGGTCGACGCTGCCCTTGCGGTTGCGGAACTGGCGCACCTGGTACGGCCGGCCCTCGACCGTCGCCCAGCCCAGCAGCACGTCGCTGACGACCTGCATCCGCTTCTGGCCGAGCACCACACGCCGCCCCTCGTGCCCGTCCGGCGGCAGGCCGAAGCCGGCCTTCTCCGCGTACGGCAGCAGGACCGAGGGCCGGGCCTCCTTCACCTGGAGGACGAGCGGCTCGCCACGGTGGTCCAGGAGCAGCACCACGTACGAGCGCAGCCCCACGCTTCCGGTGCCGACGATGCGGAAGGCCACGTCCTGCACCTCGTACCGCGCCGTCAGCGGCAGCAGGTCCTCCGGGAGCGTGCCGAGGTAGTCGCCGAGGGCGAGGGCGACCGCCCCCGCCTCGCCGTCCGGCAGCCGGCGCAGCACCGGCGGGGCGTCCACGAAGCGCCGCCCGTCGTCGGTCTTCTCCGTGGCCTTGGCCGCGAAGCGGGCGCTCGTGTTCCGCCGGGCCTTCTCCGCGACCCGCTCCAGCGTGCCGATCAGCTCGCGGGCGTCCGCGTGGGAGACGAGCCGCTCGTCGGCGATGGCGTTCCAGGCCTCCGCGACCGGCATCCGGGCCAGCAGCCGCATCGTGTGCCGGTAGGAGCCGGCGGCGTCCCGCGCCGCCGCCCGGCATGTCGGCTCGTCCGCGCCCGCCTCCCGCCCGGCCAGCACCAGCGACGCGGCGAGCCGCTTCACGTCCCACTCCCACGGCCCGCGCAGGGTCTCGTCGAAGTCGTTGAGGTCGATGACGAGTTCGCCGCGCGCGTCCCCGTAGAGCCCGAAGTTGGCGGCGTGGGCGTCTCCGCAGATCTGGGCGCCGACCCCGGTCACGGGCGAGTCCATCAGGTCGTGGCCCATCAGCCCTGCGGACCCGCGCAGGAACGCGAAGGGGGACGCGGCCATCCGGCCGACCCGTATCGGCGTGAGCTCCGGCAGCCGCCCCGCGTTCGACGCCTCCACCGCGGCGACCGCGTCCGGCCGGCGCGGCCCGGCGGTCCACTCCGCGTGCGCGGACCGCGGCACCCGCTCCCGCAGCGCCTTCCCCTCGGCCTTCGGCGACCCGCCCTCCGCCTTCGGACGCGCGAACCCCGGCACGTACGGCAGTCGCGACATCGCGACCCACCTCCCCCTTCGCATGGGCCTTCCCGGCTGCCGAGAACCTACCCAAGGGACGCCGCCCGAGGACCTCCGCCCCGGCCCGCGCACGGCGTGGCCGGATCGTTGCCGTACGCCACCGCGCCCCCTTGACCTCAAGCAAAGTCGAGGTTCGATGATGCGATCACAAGCCTCACACCGGCTACGCGGGGGAGAGAGCGAGAGAACCCATGACCAAGGAATCCGGCTTCTACTCGATCATCGACTACACCGTCGACGGGCCCGAGACGCAGCGCGCCCTCCTGAAGGCGTTCACCGAGATCCAGAAGACCTGGGTGCGCTTCCACCCCGGATACCGCTCGGCCCAGTTCCACCTCAGCACGGACGGCACCCGCGTCGTGAACCTCGTCCACTGGGCCACCGAGGCCGACTACCGCAACTTCGTGGAGAACTCCGACACCGACGGCCGCATGGCCGCCATCCGGCAGGCGCTGGAGAACCTGCCCGGCAAGGCCGAGATCAACATGCCCGGGGCGCCGACCTACCTCGCCTACGAGGTCACGCCCGGGCCGCGCCCGTAGCGCCTCCCACGGCAAGTTCCAGCGACTGCTTGACCGTTCGCAGCGCAGCCGACACGGCCGCGGGAGGCACGGACCCCGCCCCCGCGGCCTCCCTGGCCTCCCGGGTCTCACGGGTCTCCCGGGTCTCCCGCGCCGTGGCGTAGCCCAGCACCTGGGCTATGCCGAGGGCGCGCAACGCCTCGTCGCCGCCGACGGCTTCGGACTCCCCCAGCATCTGCCGCGCGGTGGACTCCAGCAGCACGCCGGCGACCGCGGCCAGCGCGGACGGCGGCAGGGCCTCTTCGAGCATCGCGGCGACGGACACCGCATCCGGCGCGGCCGCGGCAGGAACCTTCCGCTCGGACGCCGGGGCGGACGCGGCAGAAGCGGCGTGCGCAGCAGGAGCAGCAGCAGGAGCGGCAGCAGGAGCAGCAGGCGTCTCGCGCCAGGACCTCAGCGAGCCGTAACGCGCCAGGCCGTCATGCAGGGCGGCCGCGAAAGTGGACCCCAGACCGGGCCCCGTCATCTCTTCCTTCGACGCTCGCACCGACGCCTCCTCGAAGCCACGGGCACCGCAGCGGGCGCCCTCGCGGATGAGCGGCAGGGCACACGCGGAACACCCCCGACGCATAGCGCGAACGTAGCAAACCGACCAGTTTGTATGTCAAGGATGTACGGGGTAGTTCGTCACGCTATGCGATCGGGCTCGACCACCGCTCCAGGACCCCTCCAGAGCCATTCCAGAGCCCCTCCAGGGCCTTTCCAGCACCCCTTCACCCAGGCCCGGCCTCGCCCCGAGGTCAGGACGCAGCCTGCTCCACCGCTTGCGGCATCGGCGGGGTCGCGTACGCGTCGCCGTACCCCGCCGTCACGTCCGACCCCGCCGGGTCCAGCCGGCCGACCATGTGCGACGCGGCGAGCCGGGGCAGCAGCAGCCGCCAGAAGGCCGTCACCGCCTCCCGGGACAGCCATTCCTGGTCGCCCCGGCCGAGCACCTCCAGCCCCGTCGTCGACGCCGTGATGACCGTGGCCGCGTCCTGCGGCGCCACCCCTTCGGCGAGCGCCCCTTCGCTGCCCGCCCGCACCAGCTGCCGCCGTACGAAGTCCTGCCACTGGCGGCGCAGGTCGGGCCTCGTCGCATCGGCGACGTCGCAGCTCAGACGGAATCCGGCGCGCACGACCAGGTCGCTGCGGAGGCGGCTCACCATCGCGTGGGAGGCGTCCGCGAGCACCTGCAGGGCCGGCTCGTCGCTGCTGTCCGCGCAGCGCGTGATGGTGAGGAGCGCCTCGCGCGCCTCGGACTCGACGGCCGCGGCCAGCGACTCCTTGTCCTCGAAGTGGAAGTGGAACGCGCCGGTGCTGACCCCCGCCCTGGCGCTGATCCCCGAGACCCGCGAACTCGCGTACCCGTACTCGTCGAACGCGGCGGCGGCGGAGTGGATCAGTGCGCGGCGGGTGCGTTCTGCTCGCTCTTGCTTCCTCATGGACGACTCCCGCGCGAACTCGAACCCCGGCGCCCCGACGCGGGGATGTGGGAAGTGGACGGGGACATGTCACCCGTATTCAACGTGTGAGAAGTGTAGCAAAACAAAACCAACTAGATGGTTTTCATTACCAGCCCTTTTCCGACTCTTGGGCCGGAAAAGAACGGTCGGCCGACCAGGAAGGCCGGCCGACTCGGTGACCACGCGTCAGTAGCGGTGCCAGTAGCAGTGCCAGTAGCGGTGTCAGTAGCGGTAGTGGTCCGGCTTGTACGGACCCTCGACCGGGACACCAATGTAGGCCGCCTGCTCCGGACGGAGCTCGGTCAGCTTCACACCCAGCGCATCCAGGTGCAGCCGCGCCACCTTCTCATCCAGCTGCTTCGGCAGGACGTACACATCCGTCGGGTACGACTCCGGCTTCGTGAACAGCTCGATCTGCGCCAGCGTCTGGTCCGCGAAAGAGTTCGACATCACGAACGACGGGTGACCCGTCGCGTTCCCCAGGTTCAGCAGACGACCCTCGGACAGCACGATCAGGACCTTGCCGTCCTCGAACGTCCACGTGTGGACCTGCGGCTTCACCTCGTCCTTCACAATCCCCGGGATCTTCGCCAGACCCGCCATGTCGATCTCGTTGTCGAAGTGACCGATGTTCCCCACGATCGCCTGGTGCTTCATCCGGGCCATGTCCGAGGCCATGATGATGTCCTTGTTGCCCGTCGTGGTCACGAAGATGTCCGCGCTCTCCACGACGTCCTCCAGGGTCGTCACCTGGTAGCCGTCCATCGCCGCCTGCAGCGCATTGATCGGGTCGATCTCCGTCACGATCACCCGCGCACCCTGCCCGCGCAGCGACTCCGCACACCCCTTGCCCACATCGCCATAACCACACACCACCGCGACCTTGCCACCGATCAGCACATCCGTGGCCCGGTTGATCCCATCGATCAGCGAATGACGGCAACCGTACTTGTTGTCGAACTTCGACTTCGTCACCGCGTCATTCACATTGATCGCGGGGAACAGCAACGTGCCCTCACGCTGCATCTCGTACAGACGATGCACACCCGTCGTCGTCTCCTCCGTGACACCACGGATCTCCGACGCCACAACGGACCAGTTGAGTTCGCTGTTCTGCAGGAGACGCAGCACAGCGGCGTGCTCCTCGTCGGTGGCCGTCGACGGGTCGGGAACCGCGCCCGCCTTCTCGTACTCGGCGCCCTTGTGGACCAGGAGGGTGGCGTCACCGCCGTCGTCCAGGATCATGTTCGGACCTGCGTGGCCCGGCCAGGTCAGGGCCTGCTCCGTGCACCACCAGTACTCCTCCAGGGACTCGCCCTTCCAGGCGAACACCGGAATGCCCGCCGCGGCGATGGCAGCGGCCGCGTGGTCCTGCGTGGAGAAGATGTTGCAGGACGCCCAGCGCACCTCCGCGCCCAGCGCCACGAGGGTCTCGATCAGAACGGCCGTCTGCACCGTCATGTGCAGCGAACCAGTGATACGCGCACCCGCCAGCGGCTGCGCCTCCGCATACTCCTTGCGGATCGCCATCAGACCGGGCATCTCATGCTCGGCCAGCGTGATCTCCTTACGGCCGAAGGCCGCCAGCGAAAGATCCGCGACCTTGAAGTCCTGGGCCGAATCCTGGGCAGCGGGACGTGCCATCGAAAGCTCCCTGATTTAGCTGAATCAACCGAATGAACTGAATGAATCGAATGAACTGAACGAAAGACGAAAGGAAGAGAAGAGAGGAAAGTCAGGCCGCAGCCGCGCGCCGCCCCGAGCCCGAGCCCAAGCCCAAGCCCAGGTTCTGGTGGATCTCCAGCGTCGCCGTGGACCGGTTGAGGGTGATGTAGTGCAGCCCCGGCGCCCCCTCGTCGAGGAGCCTGCGGGCCATGTCCGTCGCGTAGTCCACACCGATGCGGTGCGCGATCTGCGGGCGGTCCGCGGCCCGGGTGAGGCGGTCAGCCAGGTCCTGCGGGAAGGCCGCGTTGCTGAGCTCGGCGAACCGGCGGATCTGCCGCGCGTGCGTGGCCGGCATGATCGCCGGGATGATGGGGACGGTGCAGCCCGCCGCGGCGACCCGGTCCCGCAGCCGCAGGTAGTCCTCGACGTGGAAGAACATCTGCGTGATCGCGTAGTCGGCACCGGCCCGGCACTTGGCCACGAAGTGGCGGATGTCGTCCTCCCAGTCCGCCGACCGGGGGTGGCGCTCGGGGAACGCGGCCACGCCGACCGTGAAGCTGCCCGAGTCCTTGATGAGCTCGACCAGTTCCCGGGCGTGGGAGAAGCCTTCGGGGTGACGCCGCCACTCCCCCTGCGGGTCGCCCGGCGGATCCCCGCGCAGGGCCAGGATGTCGCTGATGCCGACGGCGGCGTACTGCCCGATGATGTGGCGCAGCTCGGCGACGGAGTGGTCGACCGCGGTCAGGTGGGCGACCGGCCGGAGCGTGGTCTCGGAGGCGATGCGCTCGGTGGCGGCCACGGTGCGGTCGCGCGAGGACCCGCCCGCCCCGTAGGTCACCGACACGAACGTCGGGGCCACCGCCTCGATGCGGCGGACGGCGTCCCACAGGGTCTGTTCGCCGTCCGCCGTCTTCGGCGGGAAGAATTCGAAGGAGTACGAGCGCGAGCGTCCGCCGCTCGCGAGTACCTCGCGCAGAGTGCTTCGGGACCGTGTGGCCTCCGCGTCCATGCTCTTCCTTTCCTCACAGGGATACGCCGATGCGCGGCCGGCTCTGCACGCGGTGGAGTCAGCGCACGTCGAAGTCAGCGCGCGTTGAAGTCAGCGCGCGTTGAAGTACGTGGCGTCGGGGTGGTGGATGACGATGGCGTCGGTGGACTGTTCGGGGTGGAGCTGGAATTCCTCGGAGAGGTGGACGCCGATCCGCTCGGGCTGCAGGAGGTCGGCGATCTTTGCCCGGTCTTCGAGGTTGGGGCAGGCTCCGTAGCCGAGGGAGAAGCGGGCGCCGCGGTATTTGAGGGCGAACATGTCCTCTACGTCTTGGGGGTCTTCGCCGGCGAAGCCGAGTTCGGCGCGGACGCGGGCGTGCCAGTACTCGGCGAGGGCTTCGGCGAGCTGGACGGACAGGCCGTGGAGTTCGAGGTAGTCGCGGTAGGCGTCGGCGGCGAACAGCTCGGCCGTGGCCTCGCCGATACGGGAGCCGACGGTGACGACCTGCAGGCCCACGACGTCCTTCTCGCCCGACTCCTCGGGCCGGAAGTAGTCCGCCAGGCACAGCCGCCGCCCGCGCCGCTGCCGCGGGAACGTGAAACGCGTCCGCTCGGTGCCGTCCTCGTTGAGGAGGATGAGGTCGTCGCCCTTGGAGTAGCAGGGGAAGTAGCCGTAGACGACGGCCGCTTCCAGGAGGTTGTCCGTGTGGAGTTTCTCCAGCCAGCCGCGCAGGCGGGGGCGGCCTTCGGTCTCGACGAGTTCTTCGTAGGTGGGGCCGCCTGCGCGGGCCTGCTTCAGGCCCCACTGGCCCTTGAAGAGGGCGCCTTCGTCGAGCCAGGACGCGTAGTCCTTCAGCCCGATCCCCTTGATCACCCGCGTGCCCCAGAACGGCGGCTCCGGCACCCGGTTGTCGATCGCGACGTCCGAGCGGCCGGAACCCTCCGGCTCCTCCACCTCCAGCACGGCCGCCGCCGCACGCTTCGCCACCCGCCGCTGCTTCAGCTCCGGCAGCACCGCACCCGGCACACCCCGCTTCACCGCGATCAAAGCGTCCATCAGCCGCAGACCCTCGAAAGCATCACGCGCGTAGCGGACTTCACCCTCGTAGATCTCGTGCAGATCCTGCTCGACGTATGCCCGGGTCAGGGCGGCGCCACCGAGGATCACGGGATACTGCGCGGCGAGCTTGCGCTGGTTGAGCTCCTCCAGGTTCTCCTTCATGATCACCGTGGACTTCACCAGCAGCCCCGACATCCCGATCACATCGGCACGATGCTCCTCGGCCGCCTCCAGGATCGCCGAGACCGGCTGCTTGATCCCCAGGTTCACGACGTTGTAGCCGTTGTTGGACAAGATGATGTCGACCAGGTTCTTCCCGATGTCATGGACGTCACCACGGACCGTGGCCAGCACGATCGTGCCCTTGCCCTCCGCATCCGACTTCTCCATGTGCGGCTCCAGATACGCCACCGCCGTCTTCATCACCTCGGCCGACTGCAGCACGAACGGCAACTGCATCTGCCCCGACCCGAACAACTCACCGACGACCTTCATGCCCTCCAGCAACGTGTCATTGACGATCTCCAACGCCGGACGCCCCGCCAGCGCCTCATCCAGATCGCCTTCGAGACCGTTCTTCTCCCCGTCGATGATCCGCCGCCGCAAGCGCTCCTCCAGCGGCAGCGCCAGCAGCTCCTCGGCCTTCCCGGCCTTCATCGACTTGGTGTCCACGCCCTCGAACAGTTCGAGGAACCTCTGGAGGGGGTCGTAGCCCTCCCGCCGCCGGTCGTGGATCAGATCGAGGGCGACGTCGACGTGCTCCTGCTCCAGCCGGGCGATCGGCAGGATCTTGGAGGCGTGGACGATGGCGGAGTCCAGGCCGGCCTTCACGCACTCGTCCAGGAAGACCGAGTTCAGTACGAGACGAGCGGCCGGGTTGAGGCCGAAGGAGATGTTGGACAGGCCCAGCGTCGTCTGCACGTCGGGGTGGCGGCGCTTGAGCTCGCGGATCGCCTCGATCGTGTGGACGCCGTCCTTGCGGGACTCCTCCTGGCCCGTGCAGATCGTGAACGTCAGGGTGTCGATGAGGATGTCGCACTCATGAATGCCCCAGTTGCCGGTCAGGTCCGCGATGATCCGCTCGGCGACGGCCACCTTGTGCTCGACGGTGCGGGCCTGGCCCTCCTCGTCGATGGTCAGGGCCATCAGCGCCGCGCCGTGCTCCACCGCCAGCCGCGTCACCTTCGCGAAGCGGGAGTCGGGGCCGTCGCCGTCCTCGTAGTTCACGGAGTTGATCACGGCCCGGCCGCCGAGCTTCTCCAGGCCCGCGCGGATCACGTCCACCTCGGTGGAGTCCAGCACGATGGGGAGGGTGGAGGCGGTGGCGAAGCGGCCCGCGATCTCGGCCATGTCGGCGACGCCGTCGCGCCCCACGTAGTCGACGCACAGGTCCAGCAGGTGCGCGCCCTCGCGGATCTGGTCGCGGGCCATCTCCACGCAGTCGTCCCAGCGGCCCTCCAGCATGGCCTCGCGGAACTTCTTCGAACCGTTGGCGTTCGTCCGCTCGCCGATCGCGAGGTACGACGCGTCCTGCCGGAAGGGCACCGTCTGGTAGAGCGATGCGGCACCCGGCTCGGGGCGCGGCGCCCGCTCGGCCGGCGTGAGGCCCCGCACCCGCTCCACGACCTGCCGCAGGTGCTCCGGCGTCGTGCCGCAGCAGCCGCCCACCAGCGAGAGCCCGTACTCCCGCACGAACGACCCGTGGGCGTCCGCCAGCTCGGCGGGCGACAGCGGGTAGTGCGCGCCGTTCTTCCCCAGCACCGGCAGACCCGCGTTGGGCATGGCGGAGACGCGCGTACGGGCGTGCCGGGAGAGGTAGCGCAGGTGCTCGCTCATCTCGGCCGGGCCGGTTGCGCAGTTCAGGCCGATCATGTCGATGCCCAGCGGCTCCAGGGCCGTCAGCGCCGCCCCGATCTCCGATCCCAGCAGCATCGTGCCGGTGGTCTCCACCGTGACCTGCACCAGCAGCGGCAGGTCCACCCCGGCGGCCGCCATCGCCCGCCGCGCGCCGATCACCGACGCCTTCGTCTGCAGCAGGTCCTGCGTCGTCTCCACGAGGATCGCGTCCGCGCCGCCGGCCACCAGGCCCTCGACGTTCTGCTGGTACGCGTCCCGCAGCGCCACGTACGGGGCGTGGCCGAGCGTCGGCAGCTTCGTGCCCGGGCCGACCGAGCCCAGCACCCAGCGGGCCCGCCCGTCCCCGGCCGCGAACTCGTCCGCGACCTCCCGCGCGATGCGGGCGCCCGCCTCCGACAGCTCGAAGATCCGCTCGGGGATGTCGTACTCGCCCAGCGCCGCCAGGTTCGCGCCGAAGGTGTTGGTCTCCACGCAGTCCACGCCGACGGAGAAGTAGGCCTCGTGGACGGAGCGGACGATGTCGGGGCGGGTCACGTTCAGGACCTCGTTGCAGCCCTCCAGCTGCTCGAAGTCCTCCATGCTGGGGTCCTGCGCCTGGAGCATCGTGCCCATCGCGCCGTCGGCCACCACGACCCGGGAGGCGAGCGCCTCCCGCAGTTCGGAGGCCCGGACGGCAGCATCGGTCGCAGCCGCAGTCACGACGCGCCGCCCGCGGTCGACGGATCCGGCAGGGGCGACAGCTGCGGCAGATGCGGGGCGATCTCCCGTGCGGCCTGCGCCCCGTAGGCGTCCTCGATACGGGCCAGCAGGTCGCTCCACGCCGGCTTGTACTCCTGCGTGCCGACGGACTCCAGCACCAGCGTGGCCAGCGCGCAGCCCAGTTGCGCGGCGCGCTCGTACGGCTGCTGCCACACGATGCCGGCGAGGAACCCGGCCCGGAAGGCGTCGCCGACGCCCGTCGGGTCCTTGATGTCAGCGGTCGGAACGGCGGGCACGCGCAGTTCCGCGCCGCCCTCCTCCGTGATCACCACACCGTTCTCGCCCAGCGTGGTCACCCAGGTGCCCACGCGCGCGAGGACCTCGGCCGCCGTCCAGCCGGTGCGCTCCTGCAGCAGCGCGGCCTCGTACTCGTTGGTGAACAGGAACCGGGCGCCGTCCACCAGCCGGCGGGTCTCCTCCGCGCCCAGCCGGGCGAGCTGCTGCGAGGGGTCGGCGGCGAAGGGCAGGCCCGTGGCCCGGCACTCGTCCGTGTGCCGGAGCATCGCGGCGGGGTCGTTGGGGGCGACGACGACCAGGTCGAGGCCACCGACCCGCCTCACCACCGGCGCCAGCTCGATCTCGCGGGCCTCGGCCATGGCGCCGGCGTAGAAGGTGGCGATCTGGTTCTGGTCGGCGTCCGTGGTGCAGACGAAGCGAGCCGTGTGGAGGGTCTCGCTGACCCGGACGGACCCGGTGTCCACGCCGCCGGCGCGCAACCAGGCCTCGTACTCGGCGAAGTCGACGCCGGCCGCGCCGACGAGGACGGGCCGCAGGCCGAGGCGGCCCAGGCCGAAGGAGATGTTGGCCGCCACACCGCCCCTGCGGACTTCGAGGTGGTCGACGAGGAAGGACAGGGACACCTTGTCGAGCTGCTCGGTGATGAGCTGGTCGGCGAAGCGTCCGGGGAAGACCATCAGGTGGTCGGTGGCGATCGAACCGGTGACTGCGATGCGCACGGGAGCTCTCTCCTTGCCTGCGGCTCGGTTGATCACGCCCCTGCGGCCTTCTTCAGGGCGGTGACGCGGTCGGTGCGTTCCCAGGTGAAGTCCGGCAGCTCACGGCCGAAGTGGCCGTAGGCGGCGGTCTGTGCGTAGATCGGGCGGAGGAGGTCGAGGTCGCGGATGATCGCGGCCGGGCGGAGGTCGAACACCTCGGCGATCGCAGTCTCGATCTTGTCCGTGTCGACGGTGTTCGTGCCGAAGGTCTCCACGAACAGACCCACCGGCTCGGCCTTGCCGATCGCGTACGCCACCTGCACCTCGCAGCGCGACGCCAGACCGGCCGCCACGACGTTCTTGGCGACCCAGCGCATCGCGTACGCCGCCGAGCGGTCGACCTTGGACGGGTCCTTGCCCGAGAACGCACCGCCGCCGTGGCGGGCCATGCCGCCGTACGTGTCGATGATGATCTTCCGACCGGTCAGACCCGCGTCACCCATCGGGCCGCCGATCTCGAAGCGACCCGTGGGGTTGACCAGCAGCCGGTAGCCGTCGGTGTCCAGTGCGATGCCGTCCTCCACCAGCTCCTTGAGGACGTGCTCGACGACGAACTTACGGATGTCGGGAGCCAGAAGAGAGTCCAGGTCGACGTCCGACGCGTGCTGCGAGGACACCACGACCGTGTCGAGGCGGACGGCCTTGTTGCCGTCGTACTCGATCGTCACCTGGGTCTTGCCGTCGGGCCGCAGGTACGGAACGGTCCCGTTCTTGCGGACCTCCGACAGACGGCGCGAGAGCCGGTGCGCCAGGTGGATCGGCAGCGGCATCAGCTCGGGCGTCTCGTCGCACGCGTAGCCGAACATCAGACCCTGGTCGCCCGCGCCCTGCCGGTCGAGCTCGTCCTCGTCACCCTCCACCCGCGACTCGTAGGCCGTGTCGACACCCTGGGCGATGTCCGGCGACTGCGCGCCGATCGACACCGAGACACCGCACGAAGAACCGTCGAAACCCTTCGTCGAGGAGTCGTAGCCGATCTCGAGGATTTTGTTGCGCACGAGCGAGGCGATCGGCGCGTACGCCTTCGTCGTCACCTCGCCGGCCACGTGCACCAGGCCGGTGGTGATCAGGGTCTCGACGGCCACGCGGGAGGTCGGGTCCTCCTTGAGCAGGGCGTCGAGAATGGTGTCGCTGATCTGGTCAGCGATCTTGTCGGGGTGACCCTCGGTCACGGACTCCGAAGTGAACAGGCGGCGGGACACATCGCTCCCTAGGACGTGGGATGTTGGACGTTTCAGGACGGTGCTCTGTCGGCCGGGCGCGGGCGGCCGGACCACCACGGCCCGCGGACCGTCAGGCGGCGTACGGCGTCTTGGCCCGCGCCTCGCGCAGGGCGACGGCCCACCACAGCAGCTGGTCGAGCAGCTTCTTCGCGGCGCCGTTGACGCCTTCGGTGTCCCGCGGCTGCCCGTCGTCGTCGAAGGCGGCGAAGGCGGAGGGGATGGCCACGCCGTCCCGCAGGGTCACGGTGTGGAGCTCGGCGAAGACCGTACGGAGCTGCTCGACGGCGCGCACGCCGCCGGTCGCACCGCCGGAGTAGCTGACGAAGCCGACCGGCTTGGCGTGGAACTCGGTGTACACCGAGTCGATGGCCTGCTTGAGCGAGGCGGGGTAACCGCGGTTGTACTCGGGCGTGATGACGGCGAAGACGTCCGCCCGGTCGATCCGCGCCGCGAAGGCGCGCACCGCCGCCGAGGGGTGCGTGCCGTCCTCGCCGGCTCCCTCCAGGACGTGCGGCAGGTCGGCCTCGGCCAGGTCGATGACGTCGACGTCCAGGTCGGCGCGCTCACGGGCGTGGGCGGTGAACCAGTCGGCGACGACCGGACCGAAGCGGTCCTTGCGGGTGCTGCCGACGATCACGGCGAGGCGGGTGGGGCTCAGGGCGTTCGTGTCCGGCAAGGCGGTTCCAATCTCGGTTCGGGGGTGTCAGGGGAGCAGCACGATGCGCCCGATGTGGGCCCGGGACTCGATCTCCTCGTGGGCCCGGCCGACCTCTTCGAGGGGGTACGTGGCGTGCACCGCGTGCCGGATCGTGCCGTCGGCGAGGCCGGCGGCCAGCTCCTCGTGGTTGGCGAGGTACTCCTTGGGGCGGGCGGCGCGCCAGCGGGACAGGGCGAAGCCGGTGATGAACTTCATCTCGATGAGTTCCATGGGCGAGATCCGGGGGATCTCCAGGCCGCCGCCCGCGGAGCCGTAGAAGACCAGGCGGCCGAAGGGGGCCAGCAGGCCGACGCCCTGGCGGAGGACGTCGCCGCCGATGCTGTCGAGGATGATGTCGACGCCGGCGCCGCCGGTGGCCTCGCGGACCTCGTCGACCCAGCCCTCGCGGCTGTAGTCGACGACGACGTCGGCGCCGAGGGCGCGGGCGAAGTCGAGCTTCTCGGCCGAGCTCGCGGTGGCGATGACCGGGCCGGCGCCGTGGGCCTTGGCCCACTGCACGCTCAGGTGGCCGATGCCGCCGGACGCGGCGTGCACCAGGACGCTCTCGCCCGGGCGCAGGCCGGCCGTGCCCAGGGTGCCGGTGCCGATGGGGCCGGGCGAGGGGAGGGCGGTGGCCTGTGCGGCGTCGAGGCCCTCCGGCACGGACAGAACCGTTTCCGCATCGACGACCACGTAGTCGGCGTACGCCCCGTGGAGCGTGAACGCGCCGACCCGGTCGCCCTCGCGGAAGCCCGTCACCCCGGCGCCCACGCCCGCGACGCGGCCGATGACGTCGCCGCCGAGCACGATCGGGAACTCGGGCCGCCACATCGGCGCGGGGAAGATGTTGCGCCGCATCTGCGTCTGCGCGAAGCCCACGCTGATCGCCTCGGCGGCGATCAGCACCTCGCCCGGACCCGGCTGCGGCACGGGGGTCTCCTCGACCCGCATGACCTCCGGGCCCCCGAACTCACGGATACGGATCACACGCATCTGAGATTCCTCCAGTTGATTCGGTCGCATCGTCGGACCGTCGGATCGGTGGGTCAGTGGGTCAGGGGCTCGGTGCGCCCCGTGCTCTGCTTCAGTTCGAAGAACGCCGGGTCGCCGGCCAGGGTCCGGAAGGCCTCCCAGAGCCGTACCGCCCGCTCGCCGCGCGGTATCTCCGTCAGGACCGGGCCGAACTGGCCCGCGCCGCCGTCCACGGAGATCGTCGGGACGCCGATCAGCTCCTGGCCGAGGCCGTCCGAGGGCACCCGGTCGTGCGAGGCGCGCAGGTCGTCGTCCCAGCGGTCGTCGTCCATCGCGTCGATCAGACCGGCGGGCAGCCCGGTCTCGGCCAGGGCCGCCTCGATGTCCGGGCGCGTCCTGCTCAGCCCCTCGATCATCGCCGCGCGGAACTCCTCCGCCGGGGCGGTGCGGACCGGCTCGAAGATGCCGCCGGGGGCGTGGAAGCGGGAGCCCATCGCCGTGTAGAGCGGGCCGGTGACGGCGTCGCCGTGGGCGGCGCGGGCGGCGGCCAGGACCCGGACCGGGCCCCAGTAGAGGCCGAGCATCGTGCGCCGCGCCTCGGGCATGTCCTTGCCGCTGTTGAGCAGGGCCAGGCTCATCGCGTGCCAGCGGACGGTCACCGGGGCCTTCTCGGCCACCTCGGTGATCCACCGGGAGGCGATCCAGGCGAAGGGACACAGCGGGTCGAACCAGAAGTCCACGACGTGGGGTTCGGGCTGCTGGGCCGGCTGGGTCTGCTGAGGCTGGGACTGGGGCTGGGGTTCCATGTTCTCGTCTTCCCTGTGTGACTGGTGCCGGGCGTCGATCCGCGCGAGCGCGTCGAGCACGGCGTTCTGCTTCTCGTCACGGGCGCGCGATAGCGCGGCGTGGTCCGTGCCGAAGGTCCGGTCCGCCTCGGCGCCGAGCGCCTCGACGGCGTCCGGCGTCAGGGCCGGGACGGCGGTGGCGCGCCAGGCGCGCTCCAGGCCGGGTGCCGTGCCGCCCAGCCAGCGGCGCAGGCCGCCCTCGCCGCCGCCCAGGTGGAAGGCCTCGAACGGCCCCACGACGGCCCAGCGCAGGCCGATCGACTGCGTGACGACGGCGTCGAGTTCGGCCATCGTGACGACGCCCTCCTGCACGAGGTGGATGCTCTCCCTCAGCAGCGCGGACTGCAGGCGGTTGGCGACGAAGCGCGGTACGGGCTTGCGGACGACGACGGGGACCTTGCCCACCGCCCGGTAGAACGCCGTGACCTCGTCGATCAGCCCGGCGGGGGTGTGCCGGCCGCCGACGACCTCGACCAGGGGGACGACGTGCGGCGGGTTGAAGGGGTGTCCCACGACGACGCGTCCCGGCTCGGCCATCAGCGCGCCCATGTCGTCGGGCAGCAGCTTGGACGTGGAGGACAGCAGGAGGGCTTCCGCGGGAGCGGCCTGCTCGACCGTACGGAAGAGCTCCTGCTTGAGGGCGAGGTCGTCGGGTGCGTTCTCCTGCACGACCGCCGCGCCGCGGACGGCGCGGGCCATGTCGGGCTCGAACTCCACGTGCTCCATGAGCATGTCGACGTCGGCGGGCCCGCCCGGCAGGGTGGGGGCGAAGACCGCGAGGCCCTCCCTGACCACCCGCTCGGCGTCGGGGCGTCTGCTGTTGACCCGGACCCGGAGCCCCCGGTCCAGGAAGAGGGCGATCCAGCCGAGCCCGATGGTGCCCGCGCCGATGACGGCGACGACGGTCCGGTCCCCGGAAGGCCGTACGGCGTCCTCGGGAGGCTGTACTGCGCTGCTCATCACGTGCCCGTTCTCGTTCGGCGGACTTCGGCGCGGCGGACGCCCGGGCGCGGCTGCCGGGAGGCATTCCGGCAGCCGCGCCCGGGACGGTCACCCGCTGGGTCAGTAACCGACCTGGGTGGTCGAGAACGTCACCGGCTTGGCCGGGTCGGCGTAGCACTGGAACGGGTCCCAGGTGTTCAGCTGGGTCTGCAGCCGGTTCCAGGAGAAGGCCGGGTCGCTGAAGCTGGAGCCGCCCGCGCCGGTGGTGAGGATGGCGCCGTTGGTGGTCGGGGCCTTGAGCGTGACCTCCAGGTTCGGGAAGTCGAACTCGACGCCGCCGGCCCACTCGCCGTCGGACTTGACGGCGAAGTTGGTGCCGTTGCGCTCCACCCACTGCTTCGCGGAGCCGAGGTTGCTGCCGCCGGTCAGCTTGTAGCCGACGACCTTGGCGTTGGCCGGCACCTTGTACGCGATGTTCACGGTGTTGAGGCGCTTGTTGAAGTCCGCCACGGCCTTGATCGGGGCGGAGTCGAAGGTGACCTTGAAGGTCTGACCCGGGGCGACCTTGGCCGGCGCCGTGGTCGTGAAGTCACGCGCGTACGGAACCGGGATCCAGTTGCCGTCGTACCGGGTCTGGCAGGTGTAATCGAGCGTCTTCGTCGCGGTGTCGGCACTCGCCGTTCCGGCCGAGGACATGATCCCCGTCAGAGCAAGCCCCAGTGAGGCCGCAAGTCCGCCCGTCAGCTTCCACTTGTGCTGCACTGCATTTCCTCTCTCAGACGGCGTGGAGCAATTCCAGCGCCGGGAACAGACTCCGGAAGGCGGCTGGAGTCCCGATGGAGAGCGGATCGAATTCCGGCCGTGGCAGCGGGTTTTCGGCCTGGGGCGGACCTGCGCGGACCCCTACGGACCTGCGGAGATCACTGTTGGTGGCGGCGGCCTGGGGACCCGCCGCCGGCTCCTCGCGGCGTCCTCAGACGGACGCCGCCGGCTCCTTCTGCGCCCGCTCCCACGCGCGCTCGATGAAGGTGAGCAGCTTCTCGGGCGCCTGCACGCCGGAGACCGGCATGCGGCCGTCGATGACGACCGACGGCACGCCCGTCACGTTGAACTGGCGGGCGCGGTTCCCGTCGGCGACCACGGCGTCCGCGTAGCGGTCGCTCTCCAGCACCTCGCGGGCCTCGTCCTCGTCCAGCCCGGCCTCGCCCGCCAGCCGCACCAGCACCTCGCGGTCCCCGACGTTGAGGGCCTCGGTGTGGTACGCGTGGAACAGCCGCTCCATGACCGGCTCCAGCAGGCCGCGCTCGGCCGCGAAGTGGGTCAGCCGGTGCGCGTCGAAGGTGCCCACGGGGCGGGACTTGTGGAGGTTGAGCTCCAGACCCTCCTGCCGGCCCTGGGACTTGATCAGTTCGATCCGGCCCGGCAGCACGTCCGGGGCCGTCCACTCGGCCATGGCCTCGGCCGCCGTCGGGCCGGGCTCGCTGCCCTCGCCCGGGGCGAGCTCGAAGCTGCGCCAGACGATCTCCAGCTCGTCGCGGTGGGCGAAGCCGTCCAGGGCGGCGGCTATCCGGCGCTTGCCGATGTAGCACCACGGGCACAGGACGTCGGAGTAGATCTCGATCTTCATGGCAGGTCTCCTCGGTCGATCGTTCGGTCGATCGTTCAGCCGACGGTGATGACGATCTTTCCGCGCACGTGGCCGGTCTCCATCTCGCGGTGCGCGTCCGCGGCCTGCTCCAGCGGGAAGGTCTTGGAGACCTCCACGCGCAGCTTGCCCTCGGCGTAGAGGGCGGTGAGCCCGGCGAGGCGCTCCTTGGCCCGCTGGCTGAAGACGGCGCGGACGCCCAGCTCCTCGACGCGGCCGAAGTCGACGAGGGTGGCGATGCGGTTCTTGTCCTTCACCAGCTCGACGGAGACGTCGAGGGCGTCGCCGCCGATGCCGTCGAGGGCCGCGGTGACGCCGCCGGGGGCGAGCTCGCGGACGCGGTCGGCGAGGCCCTCGCCGTAGGTGACGGGGGTGGCGCCCAGCGAGCGCAGGTACTCGTGGTTGCGCTCGCTCGCGGTGCCGATGGCCGTGGCGCCCAGGACCTGGGCCAGCTGCACGGCGATCGTGCCGACGCCGCCGGCGGCCGCGTGGACGAGCAGGGTGTCGCCCGCGCCGATCTCCAGCGCCTGGAGCGCGGTGTGGGCGGTCTGCGCCGAGGCGGAGAACGCGCCGGCCACCTCCCACGGCATGCCCGACGGCTTGGCGACGACCTGCTCGGTGGAGACGACCAGGTACTCGGCGGAGCAGGAGAGCAGGGCCCAGCCCAGGACCTCGTCGCCGACGGCGAACTCGGTGACGCCCTCGCCGAGCTCGTCGACGACGCCCGCGAAGTCGTTGCCGATGGTCTGCGGGAAGGAGATGGTCATGCCGGGCGGGTTCCAGCCGGAGCGGACGGCCGTGTCGTACGCCTGCACACCGGCGGCCTTGACGCGCACGCGGATCTCGCCGGTGCCGGGACGGGGGGTCTCGACCTCCTCGACCTTGAGCACCTCGGGGCCGCCGAACTCCTGGAAAACTGCCGCCTTCATGGCATGTCCTTCTCTCTGCTGAACGCTGCTGGACTTTGCTGGACTCTGCTGGTCTCTGCTGGGCTCTGATGAACTCTGGTGGGGCTGGTGCGCTTTATCTTTCAACCTCAACCAGAGTTGAGGTCAACGGGCGAACGGATATTCCGCGCGGCTTTCGAGCGTTCTTCGAGCCGGCTTCGAGCGGACTTCGAGCGTTCTTCGAGCGGAACCCGACCGTCCGCAGAATGGGCGCGCTCGGCTACGCCCGTTCCGCCGGACCGGCGTCGGCGTCGGTGCCCGCAGCCGCGATCACCCGCGTCTGCTTCGCGTCGCGCTCGGCCGCGAGCTCCTCGTAGGTGCGGCCGCCGAACGCCTCCTCCGCCTGGGCGAGGATCCGGGCGACGGTCTCCTCGTCGACCGGCGGGTTGCCGAGCCCCTGCCAGCTCTTCTCCAGGCCGGCGCCGAGGTGCTCGAACCAGTGGCGCAGGCCCCCGGGGCCGCCGCCGAGGTGGAAGGCGCGGAACGGGCCGACCGCCGCCCAGCGGCCGCCGATCGAGGAAGTGACGATCTCGTCGAGCTCGGCGACGGAGACGACGCCCTCGCGGACCAGGTGGATGCTCTCGCGCAGCAGCGCGGACTGCAGCCGGTTGGCGACGAAGCCGGGGACGGCCCGGCGCAGCACGACGGGGGTCTTGCCGAGGCCGCGGTAGAAGGCCACGGTCTCCTCGACGGCCTGCGGGTCGGTCCGTTCGCCCGTGACGATCTCGACCAGCGGCACGATGTGCGGCGGGTTGAAGGGGTGGGCGACCAGCAGCCTGCCCGGGTCGGCCATCCCCGCTCCCAGGTCGTCGGGGAGCAGCGTGGAGGTGGAGGACAGGAGCAGTGCGTGGGCGGGGGCGGCGGCGCCGATCCGGGCGAAGAGGTCCTGCTTGAGGGCCAGGTTCTCGGGGGCGTTCTCCTGGACGACGTCGGCGCCCTCGACGGCGCGGGCCACGTCGGGTTCGAACTCCAGGCGGGCGGCGAGCTCGGCCGGGTCGGCGGGGCCGCCCGGCAGCGAGGCCGCGTACAGCTCGAACGCATTCCTGACGTGCGTCTCGGCGTCAGGCCGCCGGCTGTTGATCCGGACGGTCAGCCCGGCGGAGGCGAACAGCGCGGCCCAGCCGAGGCCGATGGTGCCCACGCCGATCACGGCCGCCGTCCGTATGCGTGTCCCTACGGGTGAATCCGTCACTGCTTGTTCCGTCACCGCTTGCTCGGTCACCGCTCGCTCCGTCACCGCTCGCTCCTGTCGTCCTGCCTGCCTGTGGGTGGTGCCTGCACAGGCTGCCGCGACGGGCTCGTGCGGAATTCGAGCGGCGGTCGAACCGGACACGTGTGTTCCGCGCCCGGCCCGGCACCGCGGGGACGCCTAGTAGTTGCCCAGGCCGCCGCAGACGTTGAGGGCCTGCGCGGTCACCGACGAGGCGCCGTCGCCGACCAGGTAGTCGACCATGGCCGCGACCTCCTCGACGTCGACGTAACGGCCGATCGGCACCCGGGTGGTGACCTTCTCGGCGGCCTCCTCCAGGGTGATCCCGTACATCTCCGCGTAGTGGCCGCGGACGCGCTCGGCCATCGGCGTCTCGACGAAGCCGGGGCAGACGGCGTTGACGGTGATGCCGGTCTTCGCGAGGTCGAGGCCGAGGGCCTTGGTGAAGCCGACCACGCCGTGCTTGGAGGCGGAGTACGGGGCGGCGGTGACGGCGCCCTGCTTGCCGGCGGTCGAGGCGATGTTGACGATCCGGCCCCAGCCCTTGGTGAGCAGGCCGCCGGCGCTCAGCACCTCGCGCGTCACGAGGAAGACGCTGTTGAGGTTGGTGTTGATCACGTCGTACCAGAGCTCGTCGGACATCTCGGCGATCGCGCCGCCGCCGTTGCGGCCGGCGTTGTTGACGAGGATGTCGACGGTGCCGAAGCGCTCCACCGCGGCGGCCACGAAGCGCTTGACGTCCTCGCGGTCGGTCACGTCACAGGTGGTGCCGTCGGCCTCGAAGCCCTGGTCCTGCAGGGACTTGACGGTCTCCGCCAGCTTCTCCGCGTCCCGGGCGCACAGGTAGACGCGGGCGCCGTTGCGGGCCAGGTGGGTGGCGATCGCCAGACCGATGCCACTGGTTGCCCCGGTCACCAGTGCGACCTTGGCGTTCTGCGTGCCCATCGTTCCTCCGTAGCTGTTTGCGAATACTGACGGCGCCATGACGCCGGTCGCGCCGAGGGTGCCGCCGTGGCCTCGACGGCCGGTCGAAAGGGGGTCGAAGCCCGGGTTCCGCCGCGGCGGTTCCGCCACGGCTCGATCCCGGCTCAAGCGGGGCTGAGCAGCGTGGGGGGATGCTCGCAGAGACGATCACCGCCGAACGGTTCCGGACGTCCCTCGCCCGCTGGGCCAGCGGGGTCACGGTCGTGACCACCGTGGATGCGCAGGGCCGCAGCCACGGTTTCACTGCCAGCTCCTTCACCTCCGTCTCCCTCGAACCGCCCCTGGTGCTGGTGTGCCTGGACCTGCGGGCCAACTGCTTCGACGCCTTCACCGGCGCCGAGGGGTTCGTCGTCCACGTGCTCGGCCGGGACCAGCAGGACCTGGCCGCGCTCTTCGCGCGCAGGGGCGCGGACAAGTTCCCCCAGCCGGGGACGGCCCGCTCCCGGCGCGGGCTGCCCCTGCTGCCCGGCGCGCTCGCCCGGCTGGAGTGCCGCACCGAGCGGCAGGTGCCGGCCGGTGACCACCTCGTGCTGTTCGGCGAGGTGGAGCACGCCGAGGCCGGCGAGGGGGAGCCCCTCCTGTACTACCGGAAGGGCTTCCACGGGATCGCCGGCCCCGGCGCAGCGGGCTGATCCGCCGGGTCCGTCCCCGCTCACGCACACAGCGGCGCGACGGACCCCGCCGCGCGCCGCCGCTGCGCCGGGAGGCGCCGCGCCCCCGCACGCACGGCGATGAGGTGGGCGACCGAGGCCAGGGTGACGTGGCGGTGCCAGCCTCGGAACGAGCGGCCCGCGAAGTCCCGTATCCCGGTGTGCTCGGAGATCTCCGCGAAGTCGCGCTGGACGACGCCCGTGAGCCGGGTCAGGCGCAGCAGGGTGACCAGCGGCAGCCGCCGCGAGTCGGTGAGCCACATCCGCGACGGCCACCGGTCGGAGGAGCCCCAGTCGCCCATCAGCAGCATGGGCCGGTGGTGGCTGCCGCCGGGCCCGCCCGCGGGCGCGGGGCACGACAGGATCACCGGGATCGCGCTCACCACCCCGCGGTACGAGCCCGTCCCCGAGGTGTCGGACCACTCGACCTGCCGGCGCATCCGCTTCATCGAGCCGATCAGGTTCTGCGCGGGCACCTCCCGGTCGCTGTAGCCCTGCAGCAGGGTGCCGTCGACGCGCAGCGGGGTCGTGCCGTCGATGCGCATGATCAGCGGGAGGCCCGCCCGCGCGAAGCGCCGCACGGTCGCCCCCGCGTCGAGCCCCTCCACGTCCACGACGACGGGGCGCCTGCGCAGCCCCCAGGAGTCGGCGGCCTCCAGGGCCACGGCGCCGGCGTGCTCCTCCAGGGAGATGGCGCGGCTGGCGTCGGGTATGTGGGCGCGGCTGCGCCGGGCCGGGTCCTCCAGCCAGCTCCTGGACAGCACCAGGCTCCAGTTGAAGGGCACGCTGACCCGCTCGGAGGCGCTCCAGACGCTGAACGCCCGCTGGCCGTTGACCGTCTGGCCCAGGTGGGGGAGGAACTGCTGGTCGACGCCGACCGAGTGCACCCCCGCCTTGGGGATGACGGTGGAGTTGACCACCCACGCCTGGGGGCGCACCTCCTCCTCCGCGCGGCGCGCGAGCGCCCGCCGCACCGGGGCCCAGTTCCAGGACGAGGCGGTGATGAAGTGGTGGACGCTCTGCTGGAGCGCCTTCCCGCCGATCTGTTCCGCGACGTTGCGCAGGGTCTTGCGGCCCTCCGCCTCCAGCAGGCCGCGTACGTACTGCTCCGCCATCCTGCGCTGGTCGTTGCGCGTGAGCGACGAGAAGAGCTCCGGTTCCACGTCCCAGGGGCCGGCGGGGGACGGTTCCCCGAAGGGGGGTTCCCCGGCGGTCAGGGTGCTGGTCGAGGTGCTGGTCGGAGTGCTGGACGGAGTGGTGGACACAGGGCTGAGTTGCACGGATCTGGCTTCCATCGTCTCTCCCCACGTGATGGCTACCGACGGCGCATTTGACCGTACCAAACCGACTGCGTTGTTTCTATTACTCTTCGAAACCTTGATCCGATGATCTTCCATGCCCGCTTTTGTGCGCTTTAGTCCCCCTCTGCGCCACCCCAAACCCCACTGGAAACCGACCAGGCGCCCTGTCTACGGCCCCTCTGACGTCGGATTACCAAGAGAAACCGGCCAGCCGGTTTCTTGTGGAGGTACCCCATCCGTCTTCGAGTGGTGTTCGAGGCCGGAGACGCACCGTTTCCCTTGCCAACGGCGCTGTCCCGGACAGGCAGCGGTGGACATCGCTGCAGGGCAAGCGGAAAGGAACGTGACTCGATGTTCAGCTCGAAGGAAGGCGTGCCCACGCGATGACCCGACGAGTGGTGATCACCGGTATCGGCGTCCGCGCCCCGGGCGGCTCCGGCACCAAGGAGTTCTGGGACCTGCTCACCGCGGGCCGCACCGCCACCCGGCGGATCTCGTTCTTCGACGCGGCTGCGTTCCGGTCCCAGGTGGCGGCCGAGGCCGACTTCTTCCCCGAGGCCGAGGGCTTCTCCCCCCGGGAGATCCGCAGGATGGACCGGGCGACCCAGTTCGCCGTCGCCTGCACCCGGGAGGCCGTGGCCGACAGCGGCCTGGAGTTCGCCGGCGTGGACCCGCACCGCGTGGGCGTGAGCCTCGGCAGCGCCGTCGCCTCCGCCACCAGCCTGGAGAACGAGTACCTCGTCATGGCCGACAAGGGCCGCGAGTGGCTCGTCGACCCCGACTACCTGTCGCCGCACATGTTCGACTACCTCAGCCCGGGCGTCATGCCCGCCGAGGTCGCCTGGGCGGCCGGCGCCGAGGGCCCCGTGACCATGGTCTCGGACGGCTGCACCTCCGGCCTCGACGCCGTGGGCTACGGCGTCCAGCTGATCCGCGAGGGCTCCGCCGACGTGATGATCGCCGGTGCGTCGGACACCCCGATCTCCCCGATCGTGCTGGCCTGCTTCGACGCGATCAAGGCCACCACCACGCGCAACGACGACCCCGAGCACGCCTCCCGGCCGTTCGACGCCTCCCGCAACGGCTTCGTCCTCGCCGAGGGCAGCGCCATGTTCGTCCTGGAGGAGTACGAGGCCGCCAAGGCCCGCGGCGCACAGATCTACGCCGAGGTCACCGGCTACGCCACCCGCTGCAACGCGTACCACATGACCGGTCTGAAGAAGGACGGCCGGGAGATGGCGGAGGCCATCCGCGCGGCGCTCGACGAGTCCCGCGTCGACCCGACCGTCGTCGACTACGTCAACGCGCACGGCTCCGGCACCAAGCAGAACGACCGCCACGAGACGGCTGCGTTCAAGATCGCACTCGGGCAGCACGCCTACGACGTGCCGGTCAGCTCCATCAAGTCGATGGTCGGCCACTCCCTGGGCGCCATCGGCTCCATCGAGATCGCGGCCTGCGCCCTGGCCATCAAGCACAACGTCGTACCGCCGACGGCCAACCTGCACACGCCCGACCCCGAGTGCGACCTCGACTACGTCCCGCTGACCGCGCGCGAGCAGCGGGTGGACTCCGTCCTGACCGTCGGCAGCGGCTTCGGCGGTTTCCAGAGCGCGATGATCCTGCGCGCCCCGGAAGGAGTGAAGGCATGACCAGCAAGGACGGCCTCAACGGGCGGACCGTGATCACCGGGATCGGCGTCACCGCCCCCAACGGCCTCGGCACCGAGGCCTTCTGGAAGGCGGTGCTCGCGGGCCACACCGGCATCGGCCCCGTCACCCGCTTCGACGCCTCCCGCTACGCGGCCTCCCTCGCCGGCCAGATCGACGACTTCGACGCGGCCGAGCACCTCAACAGCCGGCTGCTCCCGCAGACCGACCCCTCGACGCGGCTCGCGCTCGTCGCCGCCGACTGGGCCCTCACCGACGCCGACGTCTCCCCCGACACCCTGCCGGACTACGACATGGGCGTCGTCACCTCCAACGCGCTGGGCGGCTTCGACTTCACCCACCGCGAGTTCGACAAGCTGTGGAACAAGGGCCCGGACTTCGTCAGCGTCTACGAGTCCTTCGCGTGGTTCTACGCGGTCAACACCGGCCAGATCTCCATCCGCCACAAGCTGCGCGGACCGAGCGCCGCCCTCGTCGGCGAGCAGGCCGGCGGCCTGGACGCGCTCGGCCACGCCCGCCGCACGATCCGCCGCGGCACCCCGCTCGTCGTGGCCGGCGGCGTCGACTCCGCCCTCGACCCGTGGGGCTACGTCTCCCAGCTGGCCGGCGGCCGCGTCACCACCGCCACCGACCCCGCCCGCGCCTACCTGCCCTTCAGCGCCGACGCCTCGGGCTACGTGCCCGGCGAGGGCGGCGCCATCCTCGTCGCCGAGGACGAGGCGAGCGCCCGCGAGCGCGGCGTGCAGCAGGTCTACGGCGAACTCGCGGGCTACGCCGCGACCTTCGACCCCGCCCCCGGCACCGGCCGGCCCCCGGCCCTGCGCCGTGCCGCGGAGGCCGCCCTGGCCGACGCGGGCCTCGCGCCCGGCGACATCGACGTGGTCTTCGCCGACGGCGCCGGCGTGCCCGAGCTGGACGCGGCGGAGGCCGCGGCCATCAGCGGCCTCTTCGGCGCCGGAGCGGTGCCCGTCACCGCCCCGAAGGCCCTCACCGGCCGGCTCTACTCCGGCGGCGGCCCGCTCGACGTCGCGACGGCGCTGCTGTCGATCCGCGACGGCGTCATCCCGCCGACCCCCACGGGCGCCCCGGTGCCCGAGGACTACGGCCTCGACCTGGTCCAGGGCGCGCCCCGCGACCAGGCGGTCCGCACCGCCCTGGTGCTCGCCCGCGGCCGGCACGGCTTCAACTCGGCCGTCGTCGTCCGGGCGTAATGCCCGCCGGCGGCTGCCGGCTCCCCTTCCCTTCCCCACTTGGAGTGCTGCTTCCCATGGCCCACATGACCGTTGACGACGTCCGCCGCATCCTCGTCGAGTGCGCCGGCGTCGACGACAGCATCGACATCACCGGCGACATCTCCGACCGTCCCTTCGACGAGCTGGGCTACGACTCGCTCGCCCTGATGGAGAGCGCCGCCCAGATCAAGCAGGAGTTCGGCGTCGTCGTCCCGGACGACGAGCTCGTCGAGGTCGAGACGCCGCGCGCGCTCATCGACCTCGTCAACGGCCTGGTCACCGAGGCCGCCGCCGCCTGACGCGCCGCGCGCCGCACCGAGCGGCCACGCAGCACCCGGGTCCGGGCACGGGACACCCACGTGCCCGGGCCCGGCCCCGTACGCACCGAGGAGACGAACGACATGACGGAACCGCGCCGGCACCACACCGAGCACACCCTGGATGTTTCCGCGCCCCCCAAGGTGCTCTACGGCCTCGTCGCGGACGTCACGACCTGGCCCGCGATCTTCGGGCCGAGCGTCCACGTCCACCACCTGGAGCGCGGCGAGCGGGCGGAGCGCTTCGAGATCTGGGCCACGGTCAACGGAAAGGTCAGCACCTGGACCTCCCGGCGCACCCTCGACCCCGAGGCACTGCGCGTGACCTTCCGGCAGGAGCGCAGCACGGCCCCCATAGCCTCCATGGGCGGCGAGTGGATCTTCGAGGCGCTGCCGGGCGGCGGCACCCGCGTGGTGCTGCTCCACGACTTCACGGCCGTCGGCGACGCGCCGGAGACGGTCGCGGCCGTCAACGCCGCGCTCGACCGCAACAGCCCCGAGGAGCTGGCGGCGCTGGCGCGGATCGCCGAGTACGGCGGCACCGCGTCCGACGTGGTGTTCTCCTTCACCGACACCGTGGAGCTGACGGGTTCGGCCGCCGACGCCTTCGACTTCGTCGATCGCGCCGACCTGTGGGCGGAGCGGCTCCCGCACGTCCGGCAGGCCCGGCTGACCGAGGACGTCCCCGGCATCCAGGACCTGGAGATGGACACCGTCACCGCCGACGGCTCCGCCCACACCACCCGCTCCACCCGCATCTGCCGCGGCCCGGAGTGGATCGCCTACAAGCAGCACGTCATGCCGAAGCTGCTGCTCGGCCACAGCGGCCTGTGGCACTTCGCGGACAAGCCCGGCGGCGGGGCCGTCGCCACCGCCCGGCACACCGTGGCGGTCAACCCCGAGGCGGTCACCGAGGTCCTGGGCGCGGACGCCACCCTCGCCGACGCCCGCGCCTACCTCCGCGAGGCCCTCGGCCGCAACAGCCTCGCCACCATGGCGCACGCCGCGACGTACGCCGAGCAGCGCGCCGCCGCACAGGCCGGCTGACGCCTCCCTCCCCCCTTTCCTCCCCCCCGTTTCCCTCCCCCTTCTTCCTTCCTTCCCGGAGAGGCACCATGACCGCCACCCAGTCCCTGACGGAGCTCCACTCCCAGGTCCAGCACTTCTACGCCCACCAGATGCACCACCTCGACGCCCGCCGCTTCGAGGAGTACGCGGCGACGTTCACCGAGGACGGCGTCTTCCAGCACTCGCCGGGCGCCGAGCCCGCCGTCGGCCGCCCCGGCATCGTCGAGGAGCTGGTGAACTTCCACAAGAAGTTCGACGGCGACCCGGTCACGCGCCGCCACTGGTTCAACCAGATCGCCCTGGACCCGCAGGACGACGGCACGGTCAAGTCCACCGTGTACGCCCTCGTGGTGACCGTCCGCCCCGGCGGCAAGCCCGAGATCAACCCGAGCTGCACGGTGCACGACACGCTGGTGGTGACCGGCGGCGAGGTGCAGCTGAAGTCCCGCCTGATCACCCATGACCAGGTCTTCTGACATCGGCTCCCCGAGCGAGGACGTCCCCTCCGCCGAGCGTGTGGCCGCACTGGAGCGCAGCCTCGGCGACCCCCGCGACCCGGGCAACCCGCTGGGCCACGCCGCCGTGCTGGCCGCCGACCGCCGGGGCGAGCTGCCGCTGGGCGGCGAGCCCCTGCTGGACGCGTTCGGCCTGCGCGAGGAGATCGTCCCGCAGCCCCTCGGCGGCCGGCTGACCGGCCTGGACACCGCGACGCAGCTGCTGCGCGCGGTGTTCCGGCGGGACTTCGCCCTCGGCCGCGGCCACGGCTCGGCCTCCCTGGTCTCCGCGGTGTTCGCCTGGTGCCACGGGACCGCTGAGCAGCAGGCCCGCACGGCCCGGCTGCTCCTGGACGGCGGGCGGCTGTCCGTCGCGTTCCAGAACATGTCCTACGGCAACGAGTTCAGCAGCGGCGACCTCACCCTGACCCCCGCGCCGCAGGGCGGCGCGGTGCTGGACGGCCGCAGCCCGCTGATCGCCAACGCCCCCCTCGCCGCGGGCTTCGTTCTGCTGGCCCGGCACGCGGACGGCGACGGCGCCCACTCCGCGCTGCTCTTGGACCGCGCCGACCTGCCCCCGGACGCCGTGCGGCTGCTGTCCCCGTACCACGCCACCGCGGTGCGCCGGCTGCCCGCGGGCTTCCTGGAGTTCGACCGGTGGCCCGTACCGGAGGGCAGCGTGCTCGGCGCGCCCGGCGACGGAACGGCGGTCGCGCTGCGGTCCCTGCAGGTCAGCAGGCCGCTCGTGCCGTCGATGGCGGTCGGCTGCGCCGACACCGCGCTGCGCTCGGTGGTCGGGGCGGTACTGGAGCGCACACCGGGGGTGCGCCCGCTGACCTCGCGGTACGCGCGGCGCGCGATCACGTCCTCGTTCGCGGACATGCTGGTGTGCGACTGCCTCCTGCTGGCCACGATCCGCTCGCTGCACCTCCTGCCGGAGGAGTCCAGCGTGTGGACGGCCGCCGCCATGTGCCTGGTGGTACGCATGCTGCAGCAGAGCACAGGCGATCTCGCCGCCGTCCTGGGGCCGCGCGCCCTGCAGGAGGAAGGCGGCTTCGGCACGTTCCGCAAACACCTGCGCGACCTGTCGGAGATCCCGCCCGGGCCCATCGGCGCCGCCGCGGCGCTGGCGACCCTGGTCCCCCAACTCCCCTTCCTGGCCCGGACTGCGTGGACCGCAGCCCCGCCGCCGCCCGGCCTGTTCTCCGCCTCGGCGCCCCTGCCTCCGCTCGACCCCGCACGGCTCGACCTCGCCGCCGGCGGGGACACGCTGATGGCGGTGCTGCCGCACGCCGAGGAGACCCTGGACGCCCTGCCGGTCACCGGCCCGGACGGGGAGGCGCTGCGCTCCCAGGTGCGGGCGCTGGCCGCGGAGCTGCGGGCGCTCGGCGAGGAGTGCCGCGCGCTGCCCGAGCAGGACCTCGCCGCCCTGGCCACCCCGCACGGCTACGCCCTCGCCGAGCGCTACACCCTCCTCGCGGCGGCGGCCGCCTGCCTGGGCGTGTGGCTGCACGGCGACCGGGAGCGGGAGCAGGAGCGGGAGGCGGGCTTCCTGTCCGACCCCGCCTGGCTGATCGCCGCGCTCGGCAGGGTCCAGTTCCGCCTCGGCCTGCCGGAGCCCGCGGCCGACGGCAGGCGCGGCGAGGCCCTGCTCGCGACGGCGGTGGAGCGCTGCACGCAGGGCCGCAGCCTCGACCTGTACGACGTGCTGCTGGGCGGCGCGCCGCCTGCCACGTAGCGCCCGCCGCGCCGCACCCGCCGCGTAGCACCTGCCGCGTAACCGGCAACCGTATAGAGGGAGATGACATGGCCACATCCGGTCGCCGGGGGCTGGCCGGTTCGGCGCCGGTCCGGGTGACGGCCCCGGACGGCCCGTGGACCGCCACGGACACCGCCATGGAGGAGCGGGGCTTCGCGCTCGTCTACGGGCTGATGGCCGACTGGGGCGACCACGGCCTGCCGGACGACGAACTCGGCAGGCTGCTCGGGCAGGAGGCGGAGCGCCACGCCGGGATCCGCCAGGACCGGACGCGGCGGCGCTTCGCCGCCTCCCGGCTCCTGCTGAAGTACGCGGCGGCCGCCGTCCTGGACGCCGACCCGGCCGAACTGGAACTGGCCCGCAACCCCAACGGCAGGCCCTACCTGCGCGGTTGCGGCCAGCTGGAGGTGAGCCTGAGCCACACTGGGGACATCCTCGCGGTGGGCCTCAGCCACGTCGGCCCGATCGGGGTCGACGTGGAGTCCTCGGCACGCACCGTCCACGGCACGGGCCTGGCCGAGGAGTCCTTCACCGCCTACGAGCGGGCCGCGCTGGGCTGGCTGCCGGAGCAGGACCGCAACGCGTCCATGATCCGGCTGTGGACCCTCAAGGAGGCGTACAGCAAGGCCCTGGGCCTGGGCCTGCGACTGCCCTTCACCTCCTTCGGCTTCACGATCCCGGCCGCGTCGGGCGCCACGTCCCGCCTGCTGCGCTCGGACGGCTCGCCGGCCGACGACGGCGACTGGCACCTGGAGTCCCACACGCTGGACGCGGGCTACACGGTCAGCGCGGCGGTGGCCCCGGCGGTCTTCGGCACGACGAGAAGACCGACGGCGGGAACGGTCCTGGACGCGGGTTTGGCGGCGGCGGTGCTGTCAGCTCAGCAAACCAATAGCCTGTCCGGCGCTTGAGGACGAGCGCGTTCAGCGCGATACGGGGGTCCGGGGGCTGGCCCCCGGTTACGGGAAGGGGCGGGTCAGGGGAAATCCAACCCCGCCCCCCTCGACCCGCACTCGATCCCCGCTGGCCACAGTGATCGGGTCCCACCCCGACCACCCACGGAGCGCACCCCGTGAACACCAGGAACACCAGGAACACCAGGAACACCCACGACACCCCCCGCCTCCAAGAGGTCGCTGAGAACGTCCACGCCTACGTCCAGCCCGACGGCGGCTGGTGCCTGAACAACGCCGGCCTCATCGTCGCGGGCAACCGCTCCGCCCTGGTCGACACGGCCGCCACGGAGGCGCGGGCGCGCGCCCTCAAGGACGCCGTCACGCCGCTCACGGCGCGGCCCCCGCAGTTCGTCGTCAACACCCACTCCCACGGCGACCACACCTTCGGCAACTACCTGTTCGCCGACGACGCGGTGGTCGTCTCCCACGAGCGCACCCGCACCGAGATGGCGGACGTCGGCCTGCACCTGACGGGGCTGTGGCCCGAGGTGTGCTGGGGCGACGTCTCCGTCGAGCTGCCCACCCTCACCTTCCGCGACCGGCTGACCCTGCACATCGGGGACGTCACGGCCGAGCTGCTGCACCTCGGCGTCGCGCACACCACCAACGACACGGTCGTCTGGCTGCCCGAGCAGCGGGTCCTGTTCACCGGCGACCTGGTGATGTCGGGGGCCACGCCGTTCTGCCTGATGGGCTCGATCTCCGGCTCCCTGGCCGTGACCGAGCAGCTGCGCGCGCTCGGTCCGGTGACGGTCGTGGCGGGCCACGGCCCCGTGGGCGGACCGGAGTTGCTGGACGTCACGGAGGGGTACCTGCGGCGCGTGCAGGAGATCGCGAAGGCGGGCCTCGCCGCGGGGATCGGCCCGCTGGAGGCCGCGCGCGAGGCGGATCTCGGGGAGTACGCCGAACTGCTCGACTCCGAGCGCCTGGTGCCCAATCTGCACCGCGCCTACGCGGAGGAGAAGGGGGCGCCTCCCGGCCGTCCGCTGGACGTGGGCCTGCTCTTCTCCGAGATGGTCGAGTACCACGGCGGGCTTCCCGTGTGCCACGCATGACACAGGCATGAAGCACACGTGACGGGACCCGTACAAAAGAAAACCTACCGGTCGGTAGCCTGACACTCTCACCGTATCGGAGTGGGGGGTTTGTGCGGCAGACACCTACGTTGTCAGCAATCTTGCTCAACGCGGCACAGGGATCTTTGCACCCGGTACAGGAGTGTGTGCAGTGCGATTCAACCTCATCGGCCCGTTCGAGATCGTCACCGGAGACGGACGGCCACCACACCTGCCCAGCACGCCGAAGGTCTGCCAGACGCTGGCCCTGCTCCTGACCCGGCCCAACGAGATCGTCACCTCGGAATCGCTGATCCAGGAGCTCTGGGGCGAATCCCCGCCGCGCAGCGCCCTGACCACGTTGCAGACGTACATCTACCACGCGCGCAAGATGTTCATAGCCGAGCGGCTGGTGCCCGCCGAGCGGGCCCTGCTGATCACCCAGCCGCCCGGCTACCTCATCCGCGTGGAGGACCACGAGGTCGACATCAAGATCTTCGAACGCCTCGTGCTGCAGGGGAAGACGGCGCTGGAGAACGGCAGGCCCGAGGCCGCGGTCCAGCGCCTGGAGCAGGCGCTGGCCCTCTGGCGGGGTCCCGCGCTCTCCAACATCCCCGCGGGCGACGTCCTCACCGGCCGCATCGTGCACCTCAACGAGCTGCGCATCCGGGCCCTGGAGCTGCGCATCGAGGCGGAGCTCCAGCTCGGCCGGCAGCGCGAGTCCATCCCGCTGCTGCGCGCGCTGGTCAACGACTACCCGCTCAACGAGTGGTTCCACGGCCAGCTGATCTCCGCCCTCAACCACTCCGGGCGGCGCGCCGAGGCCCTGCAGGCGTACCAGAGCCTGCGCCGGATCCTCAATGACGAGCTGGGCCTCGAGCCCTCCCCCGAGCTGCAGCGGCTGCAGCTGGACGTGCTCAACCCGTCGGACAAGGTGCCCGCGCAGCAGCGCCGCCTGGTGACCGCGGGCATCTGACCCGACCCCCCGCACACGAAGCGCCGGACGGACCCGCGACGGGTCCGTCCGGCGCTTTCGTACGAAGAATCGTCAGGCGGAGGCGTTCAGCAGCCGCGCGTACGCACCCGCCGCCGTCGGGAACTGCAGACCGCTGTGGCCCGCACCGCAGTTGACGTCCCGCCAGCGCCGCTGGAGCTCCTCGCCCTCGGCCTGCGCGCGGGTGCCGGCCGAGCGCAGCAGCCGGTCGGAGACCGTCGCGAGCATCTCCGCGGCGAGCGCGCAGTCCCGCCCGTTGCGGGCGGTGCCGAGCGCGTCGACGGCACCGGAGTCGGTGGTGCGGGCGACGCGCTCCAGCAGCAGCCCGGCCGCGTCGATCTCGCCCTCCGCGCGGGCCAGGAGCTGCTCGAAGGTGCCGTGGTCGGAGCCGCCGGAGATGGCGCCCGCGGGGGCCGCCAGCTTGGCGGCGACGAGCTCGCGCCAGCGGCGCAGCGCACCCCGGGTAGCGCCGAGCAGGGGCCCGGCGAGGGTGACGCCGTTGGCGGCCTTCATCGGCACCCGGTGGCAGGCCGCCTCCGCCTCGGGGGCGAGGCCGGCGAGCAGCACGTCGAGGGGGACGGTGAACGCGTCGGGCACCAGCACCTCGTCGAGCACGACGGTGTTGCTGCCGGTGCCGCGCATGCCGATGACCTGCCACGTCTCGCTGATCGCGTAGTCGGTGCGGGGCACGGCGAGGACGCGCACGCCGGTGCCCTCCTCGCCGGTGCGGGCGGCGACGAGCGTCCAGTCGGAGAAGTCGACGGCGCTGACGTAGTTCCACGAGCCGGTGACGCGCCAGCCGCCGCCGGGGGCCCGCTCGGCGGTCCCCGAGGGCATGAGCCCGGCGACGACGACGGTCTGCGGCCCCTTGGCCCAGACGCCCTCGCGGCCCTCCTGCGGCAGGTAGGCGGTGAGCCGCCCGGCGCTGGCGATCACGGAGGCGAACCAGGCCGCCGAGGCGCAGCCCTCGCCGAGCGCCGCGGAGGCGTCGAGGAGCTCCGCGAAGGTGCCGGCCGCACCGCCGAGCGCCGCCGGGGCGAAGTGGCTGGAGAACCCGGCGGCCACGATCGCCTCCACGACGGGCGGGGAGAGACGGCGGTCCGCCTCCGCGTCCGCGGCGTGCGCGGCGGCGAGCGGGGCGGCCGCGGCGGCGGCCTGCAGCAGGGTGGGTGCGGCTGCGTCCCTGGTCATCGTGAGGGCTCCTGTGGTGTGCGGTGGTGCGGTGGATAGCGGTGCGGGCGCGCCGGGAGGGGCCGGCGCGCGTCAGGAGGTACGGGCGTCAGGAGGTACGGGCGTCAGGAGTTCTTCGCGGCGAAGTCCCGGATGGACTCGGCCGAGTAGTCGATCATCTCGGGGGTGAGGCCGGGGTAGACGCCGATCCAGAACGTGTGCTCGGCGACGAGGTCGCTGTTGGCGAGCGAGCCGCTGATCCGGCGCGGGCGGTCGAGGTAGGCCGGGTGGCGGGTGAGGTTGCCGGCGAAGAAGCGGCGGGTGCCGATCTTCCGGCCCTCCAGGAACGCCACCAGGTCCTTGCGGGTGTAGCGGGCCTCGGGCCGCACGGTGATGGCGAAGCCGAACCAGCTGGGGTCGCTGTCGGGCGTGGCCTCCGGCAGGAGCAGCCCCGGCACCCCGTCCAGGCCCTCGCGCAGCCGCTTCCAGTTGGCGCGCCGGGCCTCGCCGAACGCATCGATCTTGGAGAGCTGGCTGAGGCCGAGGGCGGCCTGGAGGTCGGTCGCCTTCAGGTTGTAACCCACGTGCGAGAAGATGTACTTGTGGTCGTAGCCGTGCGGCAGGTCGCCCATCTGGTAGTCGAACCGCTTGAAGCAGCGGTTGTCCTCGCCCGGCTCGCACCAGCAGTCCCGGCCCCAGTCGCGCATGGACTCGACGATGCGCGCGAGCGCGAGGTTGTCGGTCAGCACGCAGCCGCCCTCGCCCATCGCGAGGTGGTGCGCCGGGTAGAAGCTGGTGGTGGCGATGTCGCCGAAGGTGCCGGTGGGCTTGCCGCGGTAGAGCGAGCCGACGGCGTCGCAGTTGTCCTCGATGAGGAAGAGGTCGTGCTCCTCGGCGAGCTTCGCGACCTCCTCGACGGCGAAGGGATTGCCCAGCGAGTGCGCGATCATGATCGCCTTGGTGCGCGGGCCGATGGCCTCGGCGATGCGCTCCGGCGTCGTGTTGTACGTGCCGAGCTCGACG
This sequence comes from Streptomyces roseifaciens, assembly GCF_001445655.1. NCBI lineage: Bacteria > Bacillati > Actinomycetota > Actinomycetes > Kitasatosporales > Streptomycetaceae > Streptomyces > Streptomyces roseifaciens. The sequence goes on along the minus strand of NZ_LNBE01000006.1, from coordinate 43,571 downwards.
TCGATGAAGACGGGCACCAGGCCGTTCTGGATGATCGGGTTGACGGTGGTCGGGAAGCCCGCCGCCACGGTGATCACCTCGTCGCCGGGCTGCAGCCGCCGGTCCTCCAGCTGCGGGGAGGTGAAGGCGGACAGCGCGAGCAGGTTGGCCGAGGAGCCCGAGTTGGTCAGGTGGGCCTTGCGCAGCTTGAAGTACTTGGCGAACTGGCGCTCGAAGCGGCGGGAGCTCACGCCGGCGGCGATGCGCATGTCCAGCGCCGCCTCGACCAGCGCCACCCGGTCGTCGGCGTCGAAGACGGCACCGGCCGGCCACACGCCGGTCTCCCCGGGGACGAACTCCTTCTCGTCCGTGCCGTGGTAGGCACGGACCTGCTCCAGAATGCGGGCCTTGGCTTCGTTCATTTCTCTTCGCCTCCTACGGCGTACTCAGCGAGTCGTCGGGCAGTGCCGGCCCGGCCTCTGCGCGCGTGCCCTGCCCGGTGGACGTCGGCGACCAGCTCCGCGTGGCGGACGGTCGCCTCGCCGGTCGTCGTACCGGCGCCGGATCCGATGCTCGTCACCAACGCTCGGACGGCGGCCGTGACCTGGTCGAACGGCTCCAGCTCCAGCTCCTCGACACCGCCCTGCCGCTCGACGACGACCACCGGGCGGTGGCCGGCCGGGGGCGTGAAGGCGTGGTCGAGGCGGAGCCGGCCCGTGCTGCCGAGCACTTCGTAACGTGACGTGTAGTGGTGTTCCATGCCGAACGTGAGGTGGGCGGTCACCCCGTCGTGGCGCCGCAGCAGCACGCTGCCCGCGACGTCCACACCCCGCTCCGCATCGGTGCGCAGGTCCGCGCCGGTCACCTCCAGGCCGGGCCCGAGCAGCAGCTGGGCGGCCCGCAGCGGGTAGACGCCGACGTCGAAGAGCGCGCCGCCGCCGAGGTCGGCCCGGTAGCGGATGTCGTCGTCGGGCCGCGGCGGGATGGCGAACGCGGCGTGGAGGGTGCGGAGCTCGCCGATCGCGCCCTCGTCCAGCAGCTGCCGCACGCGCCGGTGCTGCGGGTGGTGGACGAACATGAAGTTCTCCATCAGCACCAGCCCGCGGGAGCGGGCCAGGTCCACGAGCCGCGCCGTCTCCCCGGCGTCCAGGGTCAGCGGCTTCTCGGCCAGGACGTGCTTCCCGGCGAGCAGCGCGCGCTCGGTCCACTCGGCGTGCAGCGCCGAGGGCAGCGGCACGTAGACGGCGTCGACGTCGTCCCGCTCCAGCAGCTCCGCGTAGCCGGCGGCGGCCACGGCCCCGTACTGCTGCGCGACCTGCGCGGCCCGGGCGGCGTCGCGGGCGGCCACGGCCGTGAGCGCGATGCCCCCGGTCCGGGCCACGGCGGGCAGCACCCGGCGCAGGGCGATGTCGGCGCAGCCCAGAAGGCCGAGGCGCACGGTCCCGGCCGCGGGGTCCCGCTCCGCGGCGTTCACCGCAGGAACCGCAGGCAGGCCAGGAGGTTGCGGGCCTCGACGTTCACGTGGTGGGAGTGCCGGACCATCGCCCCGAGCTGATGGGGCGTCATCCATATGTGGTCCGGGCCGGCGTCGAGCGGGAAGTCGTCGGGCGCCTCGACCGCGAGGTAGCGGTTCTCCGCGTGGTAGAAGCGGCCGCCCTCCTCGGAGTGGACGACGTCCAGCAGGACCCGCCCGGGGGCGGCCGAGAGCACCTCGTCCAGGAACCGCGGACGGCTCCCGGCGGGCAGGCCCTCGTAGTTGGCGGGCGCGCACTGCACGGTGGGGCCCATTTCGAGGACGTCGAAGCTGCCCGCCTCGGTGCGCGCCTTCACCAGCAGGTGGACCGTGCCCTCGATCCGCCGGGTGAGGAAGGCGATCACGCCCCGGCCGACCGGCGCGATCATGGGCTGCGACCAGCGGGCGACCTCGCGGCCCTGGGCCTCGACGTCCACGCCGATGACCTTGAAGAAGCGGCCGCTCTCGTGCACCACGGCCCCGTCGGACTCGGCCCAGCCACCGACCTCCGACAGCGGGATGCGGCGGCGGTCGAGCCGGTGCGAGGCCTTGGCCTCGGTGAACCAGCTGAGCAGCGCGGCCGTCCCGTGCAGGGCCCGGCCCTCGGCGCCGGTGGTGCGGCCCTGGACCGCCCAGCCGTCGGGGAGGCCCGACAGCACGGTGCGGGTGTCCATGTTGACGAGGTTCTCGACGTTCAGCAGCTCGCCGATCTGGTCGAGCGTGAGCCAGCAGAAGCCGTCGCGGACGGGGACGTCCCCGTCCGCCTCGATGATCATGTTGCGGTTGCGCTTGCCCAGGAACCACGACCCCTGCTCCGACTGCAGCGCGTCGAAGATCACCCGCCCGGTGCGCGGCGCCAGGAAGTGCTCCAGGTACGGGACGGCGTTCCCCTGGTGCACCCGGGTGAAGTTGCTCCGCGTCGCCTGCACGGTCGGGGAGAGCTGCAGGATGTTGATGTTCCCCGGCTCCATCTTCACCTGGAGCAGGAAGTGCGGGACGCCGGCGAACTCCTTCACCAGGATGCCCAGGATCCCGGACTCCGGCTGCACGATGATCGGCTGCGACCAGACGGCGACCTCGCGGTTGTCGGTCTCCGCCGCGATGCCCTCGATGCTGAAGAACCGCCCGCTGCGGTGCCGGATATCGCCGGTCCCCGGCTCGAACGACCAGCCGTCGAGCCCGCGCAGCGGGGCGGGCGTCACCCGGTGGTTCTGCGCCGCGCGCTGTTCGGCGAACCAGTCGTGGAATTCGCTTGTCTGCCGGAACACGGCAGCCCTCCTCATGATGTGCGGTTGCTTCAGCATTCGGCACCCGGTTAGAGCGCCGCTCGAAGGAGGCTCAGAGCCGCCGGGCCCGCGTCAGAGCGTCAGGCCCACGCGCTGCGCCGCGGTGGCGAAGACCTCGGCGGTCTCCGGGAGCCGGTCGATCCCGTCCCGGTAGGCCGCGCGCGCCTCCGCCAGGCGGCCGCGGACCAGCGGGTCGTGGAGGATGCCCGTCAGGCCCTCGACGACGGCCCGCTCGTCGAACAGCTCGGCGCGTACGGCGGTGTCGGCGAACGGGTTGTCCACCAGCAGCGGACCCATGACCTTGTTCCAGCTCAGGGGCCACATGTGGAACGCGGGGACGGCGCCGGGGAAGTCCGCGAGCCACGCCCGGACCGCGGGCGAGAGCCCGTCCGGCGCCCCGGCCCGCCCGCCGTCGCCCGCCGCCTCCGCCATGTCGTGGGTGTTGACGGCGAACAGCCCGGGCACGTCGGCGAGGACGGCCCGTTCGAGCGCGTAGGACGGCACGAAGGCCGACATCACGGCGTCCGAGGCGCCGACCAGGGCGTGGTAGCGCTGAGCGGTGTACGAGGACTCCACGTGGACGCGCTCGGGCGGCAGCCCCAGCCCGTCCAGGTACGGCCCGGCGACGACGAAGTGGGTGTCGTCCGGGAGCTGCCGCAGGTAGTGCCCGATCAGCCGCGGCACGCGGACCGCCAGCTCGCGCGTCCGGGGACCGGCCCGCGTCTGCATGGTCTCCTGCCACGGCAGCGTCGGGAACATCAGCAGCCGCTCCGCCCCGCCGAGCCCCAGCGACCGGCGCACCTCGGCCCGCTCCGCGTCCGTCAGCGGCGCGATGCCCCGGTTGGCGCGGTACGGCAGGCCCTGCCCGCCGGCCCTGGCCTCCGGGCGGCCCATCGGCACGGGGTGCAGGTGCACGGGCATGTCCAGGATGTTGCCGTCGGCGACGACGGTCTTCCCCAGCACCTCCAGCTCCCGCGTGATGTTCGTCAGGTCGTGCAGGTCGATGGGGATCACCGGGACGCCGAAGTCCTCGACGTACCAGGGGTCGGTCTCGTAGCTGACGAGGTGGGTCAGCCAGTGCGCCAGGTAGTCGCTGAGGACGATCGCGTCCGGCCGGAACTCCCCGACGACGCGCCCGACCTCCTCGCGGACCCGGCCGCCCATGGCGGGCGTGATCACGGTGTACGCGTATCCGGCGGTCTTGAGCTGGTCCTCGTTGAACTCGTCGATCACGAAGTGACTGACGACGCCGGCGTCCTTGAGCTGGTCCGCGAGGTCGAGCCCGATGGTCGTCTCGTGCAGGGTCTTGGACAGCGGGGACATGAACAGCAGTCGCATGACGTGGTCTCCCGTCCGGTCAGCCCGCGGCCGGGGCCAGGTCCCGGGTGCGCGTCTCGATCGCCTTGCGCAGCTCCGCCACCACGGTGAGCACGTCCGCGTCGGCGAGCCCCGGGTGGATCGGCAGGCACAGGGTCTCGCCGGACGCCTGCTCGGTGCCCGGCAGCTCGGCGCCGGACTTGTAGGTGGGCACCTTGTGCAGCGGCGCGTAGCGGAAGGTCGTGTAGATGTCGGCGGCCAGCAGGTCGGAGGCGACCTGGTCGCGGATCCGCGCGTCCATCTGCACCCAGTAGAAGTAGTGCGAGGACTCGTGCCCGGCCGGCAGCGGCGGAGGCGTCCGCACGCCCTCGACACCGGCGAGTTCGCGGTCGTACAGGGCGACGATCTCCTTGCGCCGGCCGGTGAACTCCGGCAGCCGCCCGAGCTGCACCAGGCCGATCGCGGCCGTCAGGTCGTTGCCGATGACGCGCCGGCCCACCTCGGGGACCTCCAGCTCCCACCAGCGGTGCGAGACCTTCGCGTAGGCGAGGCCGGTGGCCTGCACGAGCCCGTGGTACGCGAGCCGGCGGGCCCGCTGCGCGCGCTCGGCGTCCCGTACGTAGAGCATCCCGCCGTCGCCCGTGACCAGCACCTTCGCGGCGTCGAAGCTCCACATGGCCAGGTCGCCGAAGGAGCCGGCGGCACGCCCGTCCACGCGGGAGTCCACCGAGCAGGCCGAGTCCTCGACCAGGGCGAGGCCCCGCTCCCGGCAGCGCTCGGCGATCTCCACGACGTCGCCCGGGCAGCCGCCGTAGTGCAGCACCACGACCGCCTTGGTGCGCGGCGTGACCGCGGCCTCGATGTGCTCCCAGGTGGGGTTCATCGTCCGCGGGTCGACGTCGCAGAAGACGGGCGTCGCGCCGGTGGAGACGATGGCGTTGGCGGCCGCGAGGAAGCTCATGGACGGGATGACGACCTCGTCGCCCTCGGCCAGGTCGAGGACCTCGAGCGCCAGGAACAGCCCGGCCGTACCGGAGTTGACGAACAGGACGTGCTCCGGGGCGACCCCGAGGCGCTCGGCGAACGCCGCCTCGAAGGCCTTCGTGCGCGGCCCGTGCCCGAGCCACTTGCTGTCGAACACCTCGGCCACGGCGGCGAGTTCCGCGTCACCGACCTGCGGCTGGAAGAGATTGATCATTTGGTAGTACCCCTGGGAGTCGATGTGGCGCGAAGTGGCACGGACGCGTGCGGTGGCGGGCGTACGGGGGTCAGGCCGCGGCGGCGAGCCGCTCGATCGCCCGCACCGCGTCGGCGGACGTGGGCAGCGCGGACACCTCGGCGGCCAGCTCCGCGGCCCGCTCGCGGTAGGAGGGGGTGGCCAGCATCTCGGCGCAGACGCGCGCGATGTTCTCGGCGCTGTCGTCGGCGGGGTCGATCATCGTCGCGGCCCCGTACGCGCTGAGCCGCGTCGAGTAGTCGACGCAGTAGGGCAGGTAGGGCACCAGCACCTGGGGGACGCCGTACGAGAGGTAGCCCATCGTCGTGTTGCCGCCCGCGTGGTGGACGACGAGGTCGCACGTCGGGGCCACCAGGTGCAGCGGGATCCAGCCGGCCCGCACGTGGTCCGGCAGCGGCCGCAGCTTCTCCGCGACCGCCTCGGGCGTGGCGATGAGCAGCTCTACGTCCAGCTTGCCGACCTTGTCGACCAGGCCGCTGAGGATGTCGAAGTCGGACTCCGGGGTGACCCGGCTGCCGGCCGACACCAGCACCCGCGGCCGGTCGCCCTTGGTGTACATCCACGGCTCGACCGGCATCTGGGTGGCGAACGGCACGTAGCGCATCATCTGCGCGGGCAACGCGTCGGAGGGCCGCAGGCTGGGCGGACAGATGTCGACGAACAGATCCGTGCGCGGCATCTCGTACATGCCGAGCCGCTCCAGCTCCGGGCCCAGCTCGGCGGCGGCCGCGAGGTCGATCGTGCGCGGCTCGCCCATGTCGATGGCCTGCTTCACGTACGGCACGCCCAGGTGCCCGGCGATCAGCGGCGCGGCGAAGGCGAGCGCCCCGCCCACGACGACGTCCGGACGCCAGTCCGCCACCAGGGACAGCAGGCCGTCCAGGCAGGCGGCGGCGTAGCGGCCGAACGTGCGCCCGTTGAAGATGTAGCGCTCGTGAAGATCCTCGGGGATGGGCACGCGGATGCCGCGCCGGTCGACGAGGTGATCCATCATCGGCACGTCGGAGACCGGGACGCCGGGGATCCCGGCGCCCGTGATGGTCGCCATCATGTTCTCGGGGGCGGCCATAAAGACCTCGTGCCCGGCGTTGCGGGCGGCCTGGGCCAGCGGGACGATGCCGAAGATCACCCCGGAGGTGCCTCCCGCAACAAAGAGAATCTTCATGCGGTCATCGTTGGAACCGGGCCTCGAACCCTGCTCGACGGCGGCTCGACGGGCCCGTTCCGCCGGGGTCCGGGGCCCGGGCGGAACGGCAGGGGACCCGCGGCCCGGGCGAGCGGCAAGGGGCCCTCGGCTGCCCGGGCGAGCGGCAAGGAGTCCGCGGCTCAGGCGAGCGGCTTGCGGACCGTGATCACCGAGTAGCCGAGCATGTCCCGCTCCAGCTTCGAGACCCGGCCGATCATCTCCTTGAACTCCTCGGCGAACTGCAGCCCGCCCTTCTCCACGACCTTGTCGTAGTTGTCCGCCACGAGCTGGTCGATCCGCGCCGCGGAGCGCCGCAGGTGCGCGGTCGCGTCGAAGTTCCGCTCGACGGCCAGCCCCGCCCCGGCGATCATCTCGACGTACTGGTCCGCGGTCGGCAGCGAGCCCACCGTGAAGCCCTCCAGCAGGACCTTGCGCCACTCCTCGTCCAGTTCGGCCGACTCGACGTAGTCGGACAGCACGAACACCCCGCCGGGCTTGAGCACCCGCGCGATCTCGCGCAGCGCGGCGGGCCGGTCGCCCAGGTACATCAGCGACTCCATCGCCCAGGCCGCGTCGAACTCGCCGTCCGCGTAGGGCAGTTCCGACACGTCCGCCAGCGCGAACCGCACCCGGTCCGCGAGGCCCGCCCCGGCCGCCGCCTCCGTGCCGGCCGCGACCTGCTCCGCGCTCACCGTGATGCCGGTGACCTCACCGCCACTGGCCTCGGCCAGCCGCAGCGCCGGGCGGCCCTGGCCGCAGCCGATGTCCAGGAGGTGCTGCCCGGACCGCAGCCCGACCTGCTCGATGAGGACGTCCGTGAGCCGGTCCTTCGGGTCGGTCTCCGGAGCCTCGTCGTCCCACCAGCCGATGTGCAGGTTCTGGCCCATGAAGATCTCCCAGAGCCAGCCCTTCTCGTCGTAGACCTCGCCGACCTCGTCCGGCGACAGGGCCTGCGCCTGCTGCTCCTGCGTCTGCTCCGCCATGGATCCTCAGCTCCTCGTCCTCATCGACCGCGACGGGGAGAGAAGTTGTCAACATTAGTTCGACGGTGACTCGAATCGGAGTCGAGCGCGGTCGACCACGTTGTCCCCGATCCTGTCTCCTTGCGAGAATTTCTGGGGAACCCATGAAAGCACTGGTCCTGTCCGGTGGCGAAGGTACGCGGCTGCGGCCCTTCACCTACTCGATGGCGAAACAACTGGTCCCAGTGGCGAACAAACCCGTCCTGGTGCACTGCCTGGAAAACCTGCGGGACATCGGCATCGAGGACGTGGGCGTCATCGTCGGCGGCCACGCGGCGCAGATCGAGGCCACGGTGGGAGACGGCTCTCAGCTCGGGCTGCGCCTCACCTACATCCGCCAGGAGGCCCCGCTCGGGCTCGCGCACTGCGTGGCCCTCGCCGCCGGCTTCCTCGGCGACGACGACTTCGTGATGTACCTGGGGGACAACGTCCTGGCCGACGGCATCGCCGAGGCCGCCGAGGCCTTCCGCGAGCGCCGCCCCGACGCCCAGGTGCTGGTCACCAAGGTGGAGGACCCGCGCCAGTACGGCGTGGCCGAGGTCGACGCCGACTCCAGGGTGCTCGCCCTCGTGGAGAAGCCGAGCGCGCCGCGCAGCGACCTCGCCGTCATCGGCGTGTACTTCTTCACCGCCGCCGTGCACGAGGCGGTGCGCGCCATCGAGCCCAGCGCCCGCGGCGAACTGGAGATCACCGACGCCATCCAGCACCTGGTGGACGCGGGCCGGACGGTCACCGCCCGCGAGTACGAGGGCTACTGGAAGGACACCGGCAAGATCGACGACCTGCTGGAGTGCAACCGGGAGATCCTCGACCGCATCGCCGGCACCGCCGCCGACCGCGAGGGCGCCGAGGTCGATGCGGAAAGCATTCTGCAGGGGCCCGTCGTCCTCGGGCCGGGCGCCCGCGTCGTCCGGTCCAGGCTCACCGGCCCGCTCGTGATCGGCGCCGGAAGCGTCATCACCGGCAGCAACGTCGGCCCGTACACGGCCGTGGGGCGCGACTGCGTCCTGGAGGACACCGGCGTCGAGGACTCCATCATCCTCGAGGGCGCCGCCATCAAGGACGTCCGCGACCTGCAGAGCTGCGTCATCGGCCGCTGGGCCCGGGTCCAGGCGCCCGTCACGGCCACATCGGGCAGCCGGCTGATCATCGGTGACCACACGCGCGCGGAGGTAATGGCATGAAGGTCCTCGTCACCGGCGGCGCCGGCTTCATCGGCTCGCACTACGTCCGCACCATGCTCTCCGGCGGCTACCGCGGCTACGAGGACGCGCACGTCACCGTCATCGACAAGCTCACCTACGCCGGCAACACGGACAACCTGCCGATGGACGACCCGCGGCTGACCTTCGTCCGCGGCGACGTCTGCAACCAGGACCTGCTGCGCCAGCTGCTCCCCGGCCACGACGCCGTCGTCCACTTCGCGGCCGAGTCCCACGTCGACCGCTCCGTCGACGGCGCGGTCGCCTTCGTCCACAGCAACGTCCTGGGCACCCAGAGCGTCCTCGACGCCTGTCTGTACACCGGCGTGGACAACGTGGTGCACGTGTCGACCGACGAGGTCTACGGATCCATCGCCACCGGCACGTGGACCGAGGAGTCGCCCCTGCTGCCCAACTCCCCGTACTCCGCGTCGAAGGCCGGCAGCGACCTCCTCGCCCGCGCCTACCACCGCACCCACAAGCTCAACGTGCGCATCACCCGGTGCTCCAACAACTACGGCACCCACCAGCACGTCGAAAAGCTCATCCCGCAGTTCGTCACCCGCCTCCTGCAGGGACAGCAGGTGCCGCTCTACGGCGAGGGCACCAACATCCGCGAGTGGCTGCACGTCGACGACCACTGCCGGGCCATCCAGCTCGTCCTCACGGCCGGCCGCGCGGGCGAGACGTACAACATCGGCGGCGCCACCGCCCTGACCAACCGCGAGATGACCGAGCGGCTGCTCGACCTGACCGGCCACGACTGGTCGAAGGTGCAGCACGTCCCGGACCGCAAGGGCCACGACTTCCGCTACGCGATCAACGACGACAAGATCCGCGCCGAGCTCGGCTACGCGCCGCAGTGGACGCTCGACGAGGGCCTGAAGCGCGTCGTCGGCTGGTACGTGGACCACCCGGAGTGGTGGAAGCCGCTGCTCGATGACTGAGAACGGACGGCTTGGCGGAATCCATGCCACCGCCTTCGAGTGCCGCTCGAGTGATCCTCGAGCGGCATCTGAAGGAGTGGCAGGACGGCACTCACCCCTGCAGCAGCCACAACCCTGGAGCACGTCCTGATGTCCGTCACGGAGGGGCACACCGGCCCGTCGTCGCCGTCCGCAGAGCCCGGCCCGCCGGGCCCGCCGCCGGGCCTGCCGGGCCCACCGGCCAAGGAGGTGCGCCGGCTGGACAGGGTGATCATCCGTTTCGCGGGTGACTCCGGGGACGGCATGCAGCTGACGGGTGACCGTTTCACTTCCGAGACCGCCTCGTTCGGCAACGACCTCTCCACCCTGCCGAACTTCCCCGCCGAGATCAGGGCTCCTGCCGGGACCCTGCCGGGCGTCTCCTCGTTCCAGCTGCACTTCGCCGACCACGACATCCTCACGCCGGGAGATGCCCCCGATGTGCTGGTGGCGATGAACCCGGCGGCACTGAAGGCGAACCTCGCGGACGTGCCCCGGGGCGGCGAGATCATCGTCAACACCGACGAATTCGCCAAACGGGCCATGGCCAAGGTCGGCTACGACACCAGCCCCCTCGACGACGGCACGCTGGATGCCTACAACGTCCATCCGGTGCCGCTGACGACGCTGACGATCGAAGCCCTCAAGGACTTCGGGCTGTCGCGGAAGGAGGCCGAGCGCAGCAAGAACATGTTCGCGCTGGGCCTGCTGTCGTGGATGTATCACCGGCCGACCGAGGGTACCGAGGCGTTCCTGCGGAAGAAGTTCGCGAAGAAGCCGCAGATCGCCGAGGCGAACGTGGCCGCGTTCCGGGCGGGCTGGAACTTCGGCGAGACGACGGAGGACTTCGCCGTCTCGTATGAGGTGGCTCCGGCGACGGCCGCGTTCCCGGCCGGTACGTACCGGAACATCTCCGGGAACCTGGCCCTGTCCTACGGCCTGATCGCCGCCGCCCGGCAGGCCGACCTGCCGCTGTATCTGGGCTCGTACCCGATCACCCCGGCCTCCGACATCCTGCACGAACTCTCCCGGCACAAGAACTTCGGTGTGCGGACGTTCCAGGCCGAGGACGAGATCGCCGGCATCGGCGCCGCCCTCGGTGCAGCGTTCGGTGGTGCGCTGGCGGTGACGACGACGTCGGGGCCGGGTGTGGCGCTGAAGTCGGAGACGATCGGGCTCGCGGTGTCCTTGGAGCTGCCGCTGCTGATCGTCGACATCCAGCGCGGCGGCCCCTCCACCGGCCTGCCGACGAAGACCGAGCAGGCGGATCTGCTGCAGGCGATGTACGGGCGCAACGGCGAAGCGCCGGTGCCCATCGTCGCCCCGAAAACCCCCGCGGACTGCTTCGACGCGGCCCTGGATGCGGCCCGGATCGCCCTGGCCTACCGCACCCCCGTCTTCCTGCTCTCCGACGGCTACCTCGCCAATGGTTCGGAGCCGTGGCGGATCCCCGAGGCGGATGAACTGCCGGATCTTCGGGTGCAGTTCGCCACCGGCCCCAACCACACGCTCGCCGACGGCACGGAGGTGTTCTGGCCGTACAAGCGTGACCCGCAGACCCTGGCCCGCCCGTGGGCCGTCCCGGGCACACCGGGACTGGAACACCGCATCGGCGGGATCGAGAAGCAGGACGGCACGGGCAACATCTCCTACGACCCCGCCAACCACGACTTCATGGTCCGCACCCGCCAAGCCAAAACCGACGGTGTCGCGGTGCCGGACCTCACCGTCGACGACCCCTCCGGGCAGGCCCGCACCCTCGTCCTGGGCTGGGGCTCGACCTACGGACCGATCACCGCAGCCGTCCGCCGCGTCCGCGCGGAAGGCGGCCACGTCGCGCAGGCGCACCTGCGCCATCTCAACCCGTTCCCTGCCAATCTCGGGGACGTGCTCGCGACCTACGACACCGTCGTCGTGCCGGAGATGAACCTCGGCCAGCTCGCCACGCTCCTGCGGGCCCGCTACCTGGTCGACGTCCGCTCCTACACCCAGGTCAGCGGCATGCCGTTCAAGGCCGAGCAGCTCGCCACCGTGCTCAAGGAGGCCATCGATGACTGAGGCACTGAAGCTGGTGCCCAAGGCCGAAGCCCAGCAGTCCATGAAGGACTTCAAGTCCGATCAGGAAGTGCGCTGGTGCCCCGGCTGCGGCGACTACGCCATCCTCGCCGCGGTCCAGGGCTTCATGCCCCAACTCGGCCTCGCCAAAGAGAACATCGTCTTCGTCTCCGGCATCGGCTGCTCCTCCCGCTTCCCGTACTACATGAACACCTACGGGATGCACTCCATCCACGGACGCGCCCCCGCCATCGCCACCGGCCTCGCCACCAGCCGCCGCGACCTCTCCGTCTGGGTCGTCACCGGCGACGGCGACGCCCTCTCCATCGGCGGCAACCACCTCATCCACGCCCTCCGCCGCAACGTCAACCTCAAAATCCTGCTGTTCAACAACCGCATCTACGGCCTCACCAAGGGCCAGTACTCCCCCACCTCCGAGACGGGGAAGATCACCAAGTCCACGCCCATGGGCTCCCTGGACGCACCCTTCAACCCGGTCTCCCTCGCCCTCGGCGCCGAAGCATCCTTCGTCGCCCGGACCGTCGACTCCGACCGCAAGCACCTCACCGAAGTCCTGCAACAGGCCGCCGAACACCCCGGCACCGCCCTCGTCGAGATCTACCAGAACTGCAACATCTTCAACGACGGCGCCTTCGAACCGCTGAAGGACCGCGACCAGGCCAAGGAAGCCGTCATCCGCCTGGAACACGGCCAACCCATCCGCTTCGGCACGGACAACGACAAGGGCATCGTCCGCGACCCCGCCACCGGCGACCTGAAGGCCGTCACCATCACCCCCGGCAACGAGGCCGACGTCCTCGTCCACGACGCCCACTCCGCGTCCCCCACCACCGCCTTCGCCCTCTCCCGCCTCGCCGACCCCGACACCCTCCACCGCACCCCCATCGGCATCTTCCGCAGCACCCGCCGCCCCGTCTACGACACCCAGATGGCCGACCAGCTCGAAGCGGCCGTCGAGCAGTACGGCAAGGGCGACCTCACCAGCCTCCTCTCGGGCAACGACACCTGGACTGTCGTCGGTTAGCGCGAGAGCTCCCGGAGGGCGCTCCCATGAGCCGCCCGGCACCATCCACCCCCGTCATGTAGCTAAGGTTCCGCCGATGGCATCACCCACCCCGTCATCACCCGCCGCGTCCCCGCCCGCCTCACGCGGCCGGGCCGCCCTGGCCGTACTCCTGCTCGCGTCCACCCTCACCGTCATGGCGGGCACGATCCTCACCCCCGTCGTGGGCGTCATCCGCGGCGAGCTCGGGGTCAGCGGCACCGGTGCCGGTCTGATCCTCACCGCCCACGGCCTGTCCCTGGCGATCGCCAGCCCGCTCGTCGGCTGGACGATCGACCGCTGGGGGCTGAAGACGCCCCTGGTGGCCGGGCTCCTGCTGTACGGCGTCGCGGGCGGCGCCGGGCTGGTCACCACCTCGTACACGGCGCTGATAATCAGCCGCTTCGCGTTCGGCGTGGGCGCGGCCGCGGTCTTCGCCGGTACGACGGTGGCCCTGCTGGCTCTCTACGAAGGGCCGGAGCGGGACCGCGTGGCGGGGTGGCGCTCGGTCGCCATCAGCGTCGGGGGGATCATCTGGCCGCTGCTCGGCGGCGCGCTCGGCGGGATCTCCTGGCACGGCCCCTTCGCGATCTACCTGCTGGGCATCCCGGTCGGCATCGCGATGATGTTCACCCTGCCCAAGAGCCTGAACGCCAAGCGTCCCGGCGGCGGTGGCGGAACGATCACTCTGCTGCGCTCGCGCCCCCGTCTGCTGGGCCTGTACGCCCTGTCGCTCACCAGCTCGTTCCTGCTCTACGTCCTCGCCGTCTTCCTGCCCCAGCGGCTCGCGCAGCTCGGCGTCGAGACGCCGTTCCTGGTCGCGCTGTACACGACGAGCACCTCGGTCGCCGGCACCCTGGTCGGCCTGGCCTACGCGAAGATCAAGAAGAGCCTGGGCTACATCCGGCTGCTGCGGGTCTCCGTCGTCCTGTGGGTGGCCGCCTTCCTGGTCGCCGGGACCGCGGGCAACTCGGTGCTGATCGTCCTGGCCCCGGCGCTGTTCGGGCTCGGCATGGGCATGTCCGTGCCCGCGCTCGCCGTGATGATCGGCGAGACCGCGCCGCCCGCCCTGCGCGGCCAGGCCACGTCCCTGTCGGGCACGGCCAACTTCACCGGTCAGTTCGCCGCGCCGCTGGTGATCGGCCCGGCCGTCGGCGCGACGTCGATCGCCACCGGCTTCCGCATCGCCGGCGGCATCGCCGCGCTGTCGTTCCTGCTGCTGTTCCTCCTGAAGGACCCGGCCCCCGCCGCGGCTCCGTCCGCCGCACCCAAGGAGCCGGCGGACGAGGAGGGCACGGCGGCGCGCTGACCGGCGCCCGGCGCCCCGCCCCGGGCGCCCCTCCGGCCCGTCCGCAACCCCATTTCCGCGGACGGGCCGAAGTCTGGCCGGAATCGACCGATTGCCGTATCACGCCTGGTCACAGATTGATCAAAGGGTGAACTCTCCGCCGACAGAGCAATCTTTAGCCGGAAGCAGGCTTTTAGTTAGCGCTAAAGGTGGCATCCTCTATCTGGGAAGGCGCCCAAGGGCGCCGTGATTTCTGTTCCTGGGGGTAGGCATGGCGTGGCGTGACAGGCACGATCAAGGACGGACGGCCGATGCGGCCGGGGCCCGGCTCGCCCGCCACGCGACGGCATCCCTGGCGGGCCTCCTCGCCGAACGGGGCATGACGCGCAAGGACTTGGCGGACAGCATGGGCGTGTCCCCGGGCCGGGTGAGCCAAATCCTCTCCGGCGACGAAAATCTGACGATGCGTTCGCTGGCCGCCGTGGCCGATGCGCTCGACCTGAGGATGGAGATCTCCTTCTCCGATTCGCCTTCGGCCGAGCGCCAGGGGCCCGCGGCAGCACGCGCGTTGGCCAAGACCCACCACTGACTCAGCGCGCCGGGACCTCGGCGGCAGCTGCGTACAAGTGCTGCCGCCGTAGTGCCAGGATCTTCTTGTCGTCGCTGCGCTTGCCGTGGGCGTGCGCCAGCTCCAGCAGATACGCACAGAGGTGCTCGGCCTCGCCGAACGCCCGCAGCATCCGCCCGGCCTCCTGGGGCGTCCGCTCGCGCTGCTCGTCCTTGCAGGCCTTCTCGATCTCGGTCTCGAGGATGTCCGCCTGCTGCACCGCGGCCCGCACCTCCTCGTACCGGTCCCTGATCGAGGTCACCAGCCCGCTCTTGCCCTTGGGCGTGCGCCCGGGGACGTCCACGCGGGCCCTCAGGTGCCGCGCGACCCGGTCGGCGAAGACGTCGAGCTCCCAGCAGTTGTCGAAACCGCCGGTCATCCGGGCGCACCATTCGGCCCGGTCGGTCTGCAGGCGCAGCATCAGACTGTTGATCAGCAGCGAATGTCCCAGTGTGACAATCGCCATCACCGGATGCTCGGCCTGCTCGGTCCTCTTCTTGGGCACCAGCCCCGCCCCCGCCACGACGCCGACCGCCGCCGGCGGCACGCTGGAGGCGTGCGGTAACAGCAGGCCACTGGCCAGCGCGGCCATCGCGGAGGTCCACAGGACCACGGCGAGCGCCGAGGACACCGACCTGACCGTCCCCAGCAGCCGCCCCTGCCCGCGGAAGCGGTGGACGAGGCACACCCAGGTCACGGGCGCACAGACGGCGGCGGGCAGGATCCACTCCGAAAGAACGGACGTCTGGTTACCAGTCACCCCGCGTCCCCCTCCGGATCACACAGCGCCCTGGTGCGACTACAGAATGATGTTCCCACTCCGGTCACTACGGCGCGCCACGTTCCGGCCAAGCTCTTCCGGTTCAAGCCGGCGCAAAACGAGACAGACCCCTCAGAGTGACGTGAGTCACTCTGAGGGGTCTGTCCTCACTGTGCGCGAGGGGGGAGTTGAACCCCCACGCCCTTTCGGGCACTGGAACCTGAATCCAGCGCGTCTGCCTATTCCGCCACCCGCGCATGGGTGTCGTCCTCGGGCTTCCGAAGCTTTTCCGGGGGGCTTGCCCTTCCGGTTCTGCGCCGTTCGCCTTCCGACATCGAGAACATTAGCACGCCTTGGCGGGTGCCTTCACACTCGTTCTCCCCGGTCCGGGCCGCTGGGAGCCGTGCCGGGCCGCCGGGACCGGTGGGGACCCCGCCGGTTGCGGGACACTGGCTCCCGGCCGCCTCTACGATCCCTAATGAAGGGGACGGGAAGGGGCGCGCCGGGCAGGCCGGGGCGACACTCGTCACTCCTGGCCCCGAAGGGGAACCGGCCGTTTCCCCAACGCGTGGATACGATCAGTAAGCAGTATCAGGAACGACACCGAGCATCAGGAACGTCACTGAGGGAAGGAGGTGCCCCGTGGGAGTACTGAAGCGCTTCGAGCAGCGTCTCGAGGGTCTCGTGAACGGCACCTTCGCCAAGGTGTTCAAGTCCGAGGTGCAGCCGGTCGAGATCGCCGGCGCGCTGCAGCGCGAGTGCGACAACAACGCCACCATCTGGAACCGTGACCGCACCGTCGTCCCGAACGACTTCATCGTGGAGCTGAGCACCCCGGACTTCGAGCGGCTCAGCCCGTACTCGGGACAGCTCGGCGATGAGCTCTCCGGCATGGTCCGCGACTACGCCAAGCAGCAGCGGTACACCTTCATGGGGACCATCAAGGTCCACCTGGAGAAGGCGGACGACCTCGACACCGGGCTGTACCGGGTGCGCAGCCGCACCCTCGCCGCCAGCGAGTCGCAGGAGCACCAAGGCCAGCAGAGCGCACGCCCCGGTCCGGCGCGCCCGGGCGGCCCCGCCACGCACGGCGCGGGCTATCCGGCACCGCCGTCCGGGCTGCCGCCCATGCCCGCGTCGCCGCCGCCCTCCACGCCCCCGGGCCGGCCCGCGCCGCGCACGGGCGGCCAGGGTCCCGCGGCAGGCGTGCCCGGAGCCCAGACCCGGCGCTGGATCGAGATCAACGGCACCCGGCACCAGATCTCCCGACCCACCCTCGTGCTGGGCCGCAGCACCGAGGCGGACGTACGGATCGACGACCCCGGCGTCTCGCGCCGGCACTGCGAAATCCGCGTCGGCACCCCCGCGACCATTCAGGACCTGGGGTCGACCAACGGCATCGTGGTGGACGGACAGCACACCACTCGCGCTACGCTCCGCGACGGCTCACGGATCGTCGTGGGCAGCACCACCATCGTTTATCGGCAAGCCGAAGGGTGAAGCGGGGGCAATGTCAGAGCTGACCCTCACGGTCATGCGGTTGGGTTTCCTCGCCGTACTGTGGCTGTTCGTGATCGTGGCCGTACAGGTCATCCGCAGTGATCTCTTCGGCACCCGGGTCACCCAGCGTGGCTCCCGCCGGGGCGGTCCCGAGCGGCAGCCGCAGCGCGCGCAGGCCCAGACCGCGCCCCCGCAGCAGCGCCAGCAGCAGGCGGGCGGGCGCCGGGCCGACCGGCGCGCGGACCGGGGCCGCCGCGGCGCCCCCACCAAGCTCGTGGTCTCCGAGGGCTCCCTCACGGGCACCACGGTCGCCCTCCAGGGCCAGACCATCTCGCTGGGACGCGCCCACGACTCCACGATCGTGCTGGACGACGACTACGCCTCCAGCCGGCATGCCAGGATCTACCCCGACCGCGACGGCCAGTGGATCGTCGAGGACCTGGGTTCGACCAACGGCACGTATCTCGACCGCACGCGGCTGACCACCCCGACCCCGATCCCGCTCGGCGCGCCGATCCGCATCGGCAAGACCGTCATCGAGCTGCGGAAGTAGTAGGACCATGACGACCGGAGGGTGGGCAGCGTGGCTGGGAAGGGGCTGTACCCGGAGCCGACGGGCGAGGTGCGCATGAGTCTGTCACTGCGCTTCGCCGCCGGATCGCACAAGGGCATGATCCGGGAGGGCAACGAGGACTCCGGTTACGCCGGCCCGCGCCTGCTCGCCATCGCCGACGGCATGGGCGGCCAGGCCGCGGGCGAGGTCGCCAGCTCCGAGGTGATCTCCACCCTCGTCCAGCTCGACGACGACGTCCCCGGCTCGGACATCCTGACCTCCCTCGGCACCGCCGTGCAGCGCGCCAACGACCAGCTGCGCGTGATGGTCGAGGAGGACCCCCAGCTGGAGGGCATGGGCACGACCCTGACCGCCCTGCTGTGGACCGGCCAGCGGCTCGGCCTCGTGCACGTCGGCGACTCCCGCGCGTACCTGCTGCGCGACGGCGTCCTCACCCAGATCACCCAGGACCACACCTGGGTGCAGCGGCTGGTGGACGAGGGCCGGATCACCGAGGAGGAGGCCACCACCCACCCGCAGCGCTCCCTGCTGATGCGCGCGCTGGGCAGTGGCGACCACGTCGAGCCCGACCTCTCGATCCGCGAGGTCCGCGCGGGCGACCGCTATCTGATCTGCTCCGACGGCCTGTCCGGCGTCGTCAGCCACCAGACGATGGAGGAGACCCTCGCCAGCTACCAGGGCCCCCACGAGACGGTCCAGGAGCTGATCCAGCTCGCCCTGCGCGGCGGCGGTCCCGACAACATCACCTGCATCGTCGCCGACGTCCTCGACGTCGACGGCGGCGACACCCTCGCCCAGCAGCTCAACGACACGCCGGTGATCGTCGGCGCGGTCGCCGAGAACCAGCTGCAGATGGGCGTCGACGGCGCCATGCAGACCCCGGCCGGGCGGGCCGCCGAGCACGCCCGCGCCAACCGGCCCGCGCCGGTGCAGCAGCCCGGCGGCGCCTTCGGCCCGCCCGGCAGCGGCGACGGCGGCATGGGCGGCACACCGGACGGCTCGTTCGGCGCCTTCATGGACGAGGACTTCGTCAAGGAGCCCGGGCGCGGCCGGTGGCTCAAGCGGTCGCTGATCCTCGCCGTCGTCCTCGGCGTCGTCGCGGGCGGCCTCTACGGCGGCTACAGCTGGACCCAGACCCAGTACTACGTGGGCGCCAAGGACAACAACCACGTGGCGGTCTACCAGGGCATCAACCAGGACCTGGCGTGGGTCAGCCTGAGCAAGCTCTACCGGGACCACCCCGAGATCGAACTCAAGTACCTGCCCGTCGACCAGCGCAGCCGCGTCGAGGACACCATCGCCCTCGACAGCCGCGAGAAGGCGGAGCAGAAGGCCAAGGACCTCGCCCTGCTCGCCGGCGCCTGCAAGAAGGAAGACGAGCGGCGCAAGGCCGAGCAGCAGCAGCGGGAGAAGGAGAAGCAGAGCGGCGACCGGGCCGGCGGTGCCGTGGGCGACCTCCCCAAGGACCCCAAGGACCCGAAGACCGACGCCAAGCCGGGAGCCACCGGCCTCTCCGCCCAGGCAAGCCCGGTGCCCAGCCCGGTCCCCACCCTCACCGAGGAAGAGCAGAAGTTGGTCCCGCAGTGCAGCGCTCAGCAGTGAAGCCGTAGGGGGCCATCAACTCATGTCAGCCATGCCATCCATGCCATCCAGCGCGGGCAGCAACACGACCGCGACGACCACGATCAGCACCGTGGGCCCGCCCAGCCGGCGCAACACCGAGCTCGCCCTGCTCGCGTTCGCCGTCATCCTGCCGTGCTTCGCCTACGCCAACGTCGGCCTCGCGCTCAACGGCGAGATGCCCTCCGGCATGCTCGGCTACGGGCTGGGCCTCGGCCTGCTCGGCGGCGTCGGCCACCTGGTCGTGCGCAAGTTCGCCAAGTACGCCGACCCGCTGCTGCTGCCGCTGGCCACCCTGCTCAACGGGCTCGGCCTCGTGATGATCTGGCGGCTGGACCAGTCGGAGCGCCTGGCGCGCCTGGCCAAGGCCCAGGGCTTCACCTTCCAGGCCTCCGCCCCCAACCAGCTGATGTTCTCGGCCTTGGGCATCGCACTGTTCGTCGGTGTGATCATCTTCCTCAAGGACCACCGCATCCTGCAGCGCTACACCTACATCTCGATGGTGGTCGCGCTGATCCTGCTGGTCGCCCCGGTGTTCTTCCCCGGGAAGTTCGGCGCCAAGATCTGGATCACGATCCCCGGCCTCGGCTCCATCCAGCCCGGTGAGTTCGCGAAGATCATCCTGGCGATCTTCTTCGCCGGCTACCTGATGGTGAAGCGGGACGCCCTGGCCCTGGCCAGCCGCCGCTTCATGGGGCTCTACCTGCCCCGCGGCCGCGACCTCGGCCCGATCCTCGCCGTCTGGGCGCTCAGCCTCGTCATCCTCGTCTTCGAGACCGACCTGGGCTCGTCGCTGCTGTTCTTCGGCATGTTCGTCGTCATGCTGTACGTCGCCACCGAGCGCACCAGCTGGATCGTCTTCGGTCTGCTGATGTCGGCGGGCGGCGCGGCCGTCGTCGGCTCCGTCGAGCCGCACGTCAAGGTCCGAGTGATGGCCTGGCTGCACCCCTTCGCGGTCTACGACAACCCGCGCCCGTCCTGGGCCACCACCGAGCAGATCGCCCAGGCCATGTTCGCCTTCGGCTCCGGCGGCGTCTTCGGCACCGGCTGGGGCCAGGGCGCCTCCGACCTGATCCAGTTCGCCGCCAACTCCGACTTCATCTTCGCCTCCTACGGCGAGGAGCTCGGACTGGCCGGCGCCATGGCGATCCTGCTGATCTACGGCCTGATCGTGGAGCGCGGCATGCGGACGGCCCTCGCCGCCCGCGACCCCTTCGGCAAGCTGCTCGCCACCGGCCTCGCCGCCGCCTTCGGCATCCAGGTCTTCGTCGTGGCGGGCGGTGTCATGGGCCTCATCCCGCTGACCGGTATGACCATGCCGTTCCTCGCCCAGGGCGGTTCGTCCGTGATCGCCAACTGGGCGCTGATCGCCATCCTGATAAAGATCAGCGACACGGCGCGGCGTCCGGCCCCGGCCCCCGCCCCGTCCACAGACGCCGAGATGACCCAGGTGGTCCGCCCGTGAACAAGCCCGTACGCAGGATCGCGATCTTCTGCGGCCTCCTCGTTCTGGCCCTGCTGCTGCGGGACAACTGGCTGCAGTTCGTCCAGGCGGACGACCTCAAGACGCACAAGAACAACCGCCGCGTCGACATCGCCCGCTACAGCCAGCCCCGCGGCAACATCATCGTGGACGGCCAGGCCATCACCGGCTCCGTGGAGACCGGCGGCGTGGACTTCAAGTACAAGCGGACGTACAACGACGGCGCCATGTGGGCGCCCGTCACCGGCCGCTCCTCGCAGGTCTACGGCGCCACCCAGCTGGAGAAGCTGTACGACAGCGTCCTCATCGGCGACGACGACCGCCTGTTCTTCAACCGCACCGTCGACATGCTCACGGGCAAGGGGAAGAAGGGCGGTGACGTGATCACCACCCTGAACAGCAAGGCCCAGAAGGCCGCCTTCGAGGGCCTGGGCGACAAGAAGGGCGCCGTCGCGGCCATCGACCCGCGCACCGGCAAGATCCTCGCCCTGGCGTCCACGCCGTCCTACGACCCGTCGAAGATCGCGGGCGCCAACGACGGCAAGGAATGGACGTCGCTGGACGGCGACAAGAACAAGCCCATGCTCAACCGGGCGCTGCGCGAGACCTACCCGCCGGGTTCGACCTTCAAGGTCGTGACGGCCGCTGCGGCCCTGGAGAACGGGCTGTACAAGGACGTCGACTCCAAGACGGACTCGCCGCTGCCCTGGACGCTGCCGGACACGGTCACCCCGCTGAAGAACGAGGGGGACATCCCCTGCAAGGACGCCTCGCTGCGGGTGGCCATGCAGTGGTCCTGCAACACCGTCTTCGGCAAGGTCAGCGCCGACCTCGGCAACAAGAAGATGATGGAGCAGGCGCAGAAGTTCGGCTACAACAACGACAAGCTCGACACCCCCGTGCGCGCCGCCCAGAGCATCTACCCCAAGGACAACCGTCCGCAGAACGCCATGGACGGCATCGGTCAGGCCTCCAACCGCGCCACGCCGCTGCAGATGGCCATGGTGGCCGCCGCGGTCGCCAATGACGGCAAGCTCATGGAGCCGTACATGGTCGACAAGGTGCGCGCCCCCAACCTCAACGTGATCGAGACGCACCAGCCGAAGGAGCTGTCCCAGGCGATGTCGCGGGACACCGCCCGGAAGCTGCAGTCGGCCATGGAGACGGTGGTCAACGACGGCACCGGCAAGAACGGCCGGATCCCCGGTGTCACGGTCGGCGGCAAGACCGGAACCGCTCAGCACGGCGTGGCCAACAGCGAGAACCCGTACGCCTGGTTCATCTCCTACGCCAAGAGCGCCAACGGCTCTCCCGTCGCGGTCGCCGTCGTGATCGAGGGTTCGGACACGATGCGTGACGACATCGCCGGTGGCGCGCTCGCCGCGCCGATCGCGAAGAAGGTCATGGAGGCGGTGCTCAGCACCTCGAAGTGAGGCCGCTCACCTCCGCGTCCGGCGACGCGGGTGACGGTACCGGTCGTGTATCAGGTGGCCGTCGCGGCCGGAAGGGGCGCGACGTGCCGGGTACGGTATGCCGGACAGCACACCGCCGGACGTAGTGAAGGTGCGGTCAGGAAAACGGAAGGGCTGGAGCTATGGAAGAGCCGCGTCGCCTCGGCGGCCGGTACGAGCTGGGCTCGGTGCTCGGCCGCGGTGGCATGGCCGAGGTCTACCTCGCCCACGACACCCGGCTCGGCCGCACCGTCGCCGTGAAGACGCTGCGGGTGGACCTCGCCCGCGACCCGTCCTTCCAGGCCCGGTTCCGCCGTGAGGCCCAGTCGGCCGCCTCGCTCAACCACCCGTCGATCGTCGCCGTCTACGACACCGGCGAGGACTACGTCGACGGCGTCTCGATCCCGTACATCGTCATGGAGTACGTGGACGGGTCGACGCTGCGCGAGCTGCTGCACTCCGGGCGCAAGCTGCTGCCCGAGCGTTCGCTGGAGATGACCATCGGCGTCCTGCAGGCGCTGGAGTACTCCCACCGGGCCGGCATCGTCCACCGCGACATCAAGCCGGCGAACGTCATGCTGACCCGCACCGGCCAGGTCAAGGTCATGGACTTCGGCATCGCCCGCGCCATGGGCGACTCCGGCATGACGATGACGCAGACCGCGGCCGTGATCGGCACCGCCCAGTACCTCTCCCCGGAGCAGGCCAAGGGCGAGCAGGTCGACGCGCGCTCGGACCTCTACTCGACCGGCTGCCTGCTCTACGAGCTGCTGGCCGTGCGGCCGCCGTTCATCGGCGACTCCCCCGTGGCCGTCGCCTACCAGCACGTGCGGGAAGAGCCGAACCCGCCGAGCGTCCACGACCCCGAGATCACGCCCGAGATGGACGCCATCGTCCTCAAGGCGCTGGCCAAGGACCCGGACTACCGCTACCAGTCGGCCGACGAGATGCGCGCCGACATCGAGGCGGCCCTGGAGGGCCAGCCCGTCGCCGCCACGGCCTCCATGGGCGTCGTGGGCTACGGCGCGGACGCCCCGACGGCCATGCTCCGCCCCCAGGCCCCGCAGCAGGGCCCGGGTCAGACCTCCATGCTGCCGCCCGTCCGCGACGACGACGGCGGGTACGGCGGCTACGACGACGGCAGCGGCCGGCGGCGCGGCGGAGGCGGCGGCAAGAAGAGCAACCTGTCGACGATCCTGCTGATCCTCGCGGGCGTGCTGGTGCTGGTCGGTGCGATCTTCATCGGCAAGTCGCTCTTCAGCGGCAGCAACAACGCCTCCAAGGTGTCGGTGCCCAACCTCGTCGGACAGACGCTGAAGGATGCTCAGCAGCAGGGCGTCAACGGCGACTTCAAGGTCGTCGAGAACGGCACGGCCACCTGCGAGCAGCCCAAGGGCAAGATCTGCGAGCAGGACCCGACGGGCGGCGGCAAGATCGACCGCGGCGGCGAGGTCAAGGTCAAGGTGTCCGAGGGCGCGGCCAAGGTCGAGGTCCCGGACGTCACCGAGAAGCAGCTGGAGAACGCCCGGCAGATCCTGGAGGGCAAGGGCTTCCAGGTCAGCACCAAGACCAAGGTGACCGACGGCGTCACCGCGGGCACGGTCCTCTCGCAGAACCCCAAGGGCGACACCAAGGCCGAGAAGGGCTCCGAGGTCACCCTGACCGTCGCGGAGTCCAAGCCGACCAAGACGGTGCCGTCCGTGGTGGGCCAGAACGTCGAGGCCGCGAAGAAGCAGCTGCAGGACAACGGCTTCAAGGTGTCGGTGACCGAGGAGGACGCCCCCGGACAGGCCCCGGGCACGGTCACCAAGCAGAGCCCCGACGGCAACACCCAGGCCGCCCAGGGCTCCACGGTCACCCTGACCGTGGCCAAGGGCTCGCAGAACGTCGCGGTGCCGGGCGTGCTGACGCACAAGCTCAAGGACGCCAAGAAGGAGATCGAGGGCGCGGGCCTGAAGGTCGGCAACATCATGGGCCCGCAGGACGACAACGCCGTCGTGCAGACCACGAACCCGATGCCGGGCACCCAGGTCGCCAAGAACTCCCCGGTCGACGTGACGACCACGGCGGGCCTCCCGGGCGGTGACACGGGCACCCCCGGCACCCCCGGCGGTGACCAGGGCACCACCGGCGACACGGGCTTCATCGGAGGCGGCTTCATCGGCGGCCGCCGCCACTAGCGCCTCCGGCGTTCAGGCAGAACCGAGGGTCCGGCGGGGTGCTTCTTCCGCCGGACCCTCGCCGTTGTGGCACTTCGCCGTGGCGGCGGGCATTTTCTTCCGCCGCCGCGGCGGGCCACCACGACGGCGCGGCCCGGCGGTGCCGAACCTGGCTTCGGGGAAAGGCCTAGCGCAGCTCGCGCGGCTTCGTGCGCTCCGCGTCGACCTTCTCCGTACGCTCCAGCTCCGCCCAGACGATGTAGCGGTAGTCGGAGGTGTAGACCGGCGTGCAGGTCGTCAGGGTCAGGTAGCGGCCCGGCTTGGTGACGCCGGACTCCTTCGGGACCGGGTCGAGGACCTGGACGTTGTACTTCGAGGTCTCCTTCAGCTCCGCGTAGACCTTGTAGACGTACCAGACGTCGCGCGTCTCGAAGACGACCCGGTCGCCGGTCCTCACCTTGTCGATGTTGTGGAACTTCGCGCCGTGCCCGTCCCGGTGGGCGGCCAGGGTGAAGTTGCCCTGCTTGTCCCAGGGCATGGCGGCCTTCACCGGGGAGCGGTAGAAGCCGGCGACGCCCTCGTTGAGGACGTCGGTGGCGGTGCCGCTCTTGACCAGGACCTCGCCGTTCCTCATCGCCGGCACGTGCAGGAAGCCGATGCCGTCCTTGGTGTCGAGGGCGCCCGGGCCCTGCTTCGCCCAGGTGTTGCGCACCGCGTGGCCCTGGCGCTTCGCCTCGCGGTCGGCGAGGACGTTCGTCCACCACAGGGAGTAGACGACGAAGAGGGCCATGACCACGCCCGCCGTGATCAGCAGTTCGCCGATGACGCTCACGGCGACGGCGAGGCGCCCCCGTCCCCGGTCAGTCCGTGCCACAGACGTTCGTCCCCCGCTTCGCTGTTCTTCCCGCGTTTCCCGCGTGTCTCAGTTGACGAGCGCATCCGGCTTTCCCTTGCTCCGGGGCCGCTCGTCGACCATCTTGCCCCACACGATCAGGCGGTAGGTACTGGTGAACTCGGGGGTACAGGTGGTGAGCGTGATGTAGCGGCCGGGGCCGCGGAAGCCGGAGCCGGCGGGGACAGGGGAGATGACCCCGACGTTCGCCGGTGGGGTCTGCTCCAGACGGCTCGTCATCTCATACGTGTAGAAGGCGCTGCGCGTCTCCACCACGATCTTGTCGCCGGGCTTCAGGCGGTTGACGTAGCGGAACGGTTCGCCATGGGTGTTGCGGTGCCCCGCGAGGGCGAAGTTGCCCTTCTCGTCCCACGGCATCGCGGTCTTGAGGGGACCCTCCCCGTAGTGGCCGACCATGCCGCGGTCGAGGATCTTCTGCTTGCCGACGCCCTCGGCGATCGGGGCCTTCACGTCCAGCGCCGGGATGTAGACGATCGCGAAGCCCTCGCCGGGCGAGAACGCCCCGGCGTCCCGGTCGGCGCCCTGCTCCTCCTCGTCCCAGCGGCTCTGCAGGTGGTGGGCGGCCCCGCCGGCCTGCTGCAGGGCGCGGACGTTCGTCCACCACAGCTGGTAGGCCACGAACAGCAGCATCACCAGGCCGGCCGTGATGAACAGCTCGCCCGTGAAACGGCACAGCCGCACGCCCAGACTGCCCCTGCGCGCCCGCCGGGCCGCATGCCGCCGCGCGGCACGCCCCCCGGTCCGTACGGGCCGGGGCGCCGCCTGGGACGGCACCTCCACCCTGCGCAGCTCCATGGTCGCCCGGTCCTCGGGCGGCAGGGGCTGCGATACGACCCGCGGGGGCGTGGTCACGCCCCGGCCTTGCCCACCACCGGGGCCAGGCCCGCCGATCGCTCCACGGCCGTGGTGTCACCGCAGGCGACCAGCCAGTTGGCGAGCATCCGGTGGCCCCACTCGGTGAGCACGGACTCGGGGTGGAACTGCACGCCCTCGACCGGCAGGTCGCGGTGGCGCAGGCCCATCGCGATGCCCGACTCCGTCCAGGCGGTGATCTCCAGCTCGTCCGGCCAGTGCTCGCGCTCGACGGCCAGGGAGTGGTAGCGGGTGGCGGTGAAGGGCGAGGGGAGGCCCTGGAAGACGCCCGCGCCCTCGTGCGTCACCAGCGACGTCTTGCCGTGCAGCAGCTCGGGCGCCCGCCCGACCACGCCGCCGTACGCGACGGCCATGGACTGCATCCCCAGGCAGACCCCGAAGACGGGGATGCCGTGCTGCGCGCAGTGCCGCACCATGTCGATGCACACGCCCGCCTGTTCCGGCGCTCCCGGCCCGGGGGACAGCAGGACGCCGTCGAAGCCGTCCTGGGCGTGGCCGAGCTCGACCTCGTCGTTGCGCCGCACCTCGCACTCGGCGCCTAGCTGGTAGAGGTACTGGACGAGGTTGAAGACGAAGCTGTCGTAGTTGTCCACGACGAGGATGCGCGCACTCACTGGTTGACCGCCATTCCGTTGTCGACCGTCACGTCGTTGAACGGCAGCAGCGGTTCCGCCCAGGGGAAAACGTACTGGAAGAGGGCGTAGACGACCGCCAGTACGAGAACCAGCGAGATCAGTGTCCGCACCCACGCGTTGCCCGGCAGATGCCGCCAGATCCAGCCGTACATGCCGTCCCCACTTGCCGATGACGTAGTCGAAATTGCAGCACCAGACTAAGGGGCGGGCGGGGTCCGAGGGGGTCAGCCGGACAAAGCCCCGGGTCGGCCCCGCGCCGCGGGCGAGGTCGCGTCGAGGTGGGCCCAGACGATCAGCCGGTGGCTGTGGCCCCACTCCGGTTCGCAGGTGGTGAGGGTCAGATAGCGGCCGGGACCGCGGAAGCCGGAGCCTGCGGGGACGGGGTCGATGACGCCGGTGTCGTCGGGCCGGGTGCGGTACGGGCGGCGGTCGACGCGGTACGTGAACCACGTCGTGCCGTCGCCCACCACCACGGCGTCGCCCGGGCGCAGCTCGTCGAGGTCCTTGAACGGGTCGCCGTAGGTGCGGCGGTGCCCGGCGACCGCGAAGTTGCCGGTCCCGCCGGGGCGCGCCGTCCGCTCGTAGTGGCCGAGGCCCTTCTTGAGGAGCCCGGTGCCCGTGCCCTCGAGGACGGGTTTGGCCCAGCCGGCGCCGAAGCGGGGGATGTACATGACGGCGAAGGCCTCGCCTGGGCGGGCGGGTGCGGCCTGCTGCCGCGCGGGCGCGGCCTGCCCTGCGCCCGCGCCGCCCGGCGCGGGGTGCGGGCGCTGCGGCGGCGGGGGCTGTGCGGAGGGCGCTGCGGGCCTGTCAGGCGGCCGGCCGGTCTCCCCGGGCCCTTCGGCCGGCTCTCCGGACGATTCCCCCGGCACAGGCGCCTCAGGGGCCCCGGCCGTGACCGCTGCGCCGCCCGACCACCGGTCCTGGAGGCGGCTGAGCTCCCGGTCCATGGCGCTGTCGGCGCGCACGCCCGTCCAGTAGAGGACGTAGACGACGAAGAGGACGAGCAGGGTGCCGGTGGTGACGCACAGTTCGCTGAGGGTGCGGACGACGGTCCTGGGCCTCACCGCGGGCCCCCTCCCGGGTCGTGGCGTCACCCACCACAGGGGTCACGCCAGGGGCTTGGCGTAGTGGAGGTCCACTGTGCCCGAGTAACCGGGAAGAGTCACCGCGTCGTGCTGGTCGACTTTCCAGCCGAGCCCGTAGGCGTTCACGTACTGGAGGTAGTTCTGGATCGCGGGGGAGGAGTCGATCGCCTTGCGCAGCACGCCGCGGTCGCCGACGGCCGTCACCTTGTAGGGCGGGGAGTAGACGCGGCCCTGGAGGATCAGGGTGTTGCCGACGCAGCGGACGGCGCTGGTGGAGATCAGCCGCTGGTCCATGACCTGGATGCCCTTGGCGCCGCCCCGCCAGAGGGCGTTGACGACGGCCTGGAGGTCCTGCTGATGGATGACCAGGTCGTTGGGCTGCGGCTGCGGCACGCCGGGGATCCTGGCCGTGGCGTTGGGCGGGGCGTCGGTGAGGGTGACGGTCAGGCCCGAGCCGCTGATCGGCGTGGTGCCGGCGGCCGCCGCGAGGTCGGCGAGCTTCTTGTTCTGGGCGGCGGTGTTGCCGTTGTCGCGCCGGGCGAGGGCGTCCACCTGGGCGCGGGCGGCCGCGGCGCTCTCGTCCAGACCGGCGTTCTTGCGGCTGCGCTCCTGGATGAGGTCGGAGAGCCGGAGCATGGAGTCGTCGGTGCGGATGTTGGTGCCGTGGGCGGTGTTGAAGCTCATCCAGAAGATGAGACCGGCCAGCGCGAAGACGGCCCCGGTCAGCAGCCGGACGGGCTTGAAGCGCCGGGACGGCCTGCTGGTGGAGTCCGCAGAATTACTCAACGTACCCTTATCCTCTCCGGCGCCACGGAAGCACTACGCTAACGGACGCCCGGGGAAAGGTGGCGTTCCCGCCGCTCGCCGCCTCGGACCAGCCCTTTGTACATTTGCCTTGTTCCCCAGCGCGGTCACGCAGCGCATCGACAGGAGAGTTCCTCGTGCCGAAGTCACGGATCCGCAAGAAGGACGACTTCACGCCGCCGCCGGCGAAGCAGCAGACCATCAAGCTCAGCAGTGGTCGGGGCTGGGTGGCGCCGCTGATGCTGGCGATGTTCCTGATCGGGCTGGCCTGGATCGTCATCTTCTACGTGACCAGCGGTGACATGCCCGTGGAGTCCCTCCACAACTGGAACATTGTGGTCGGTTTCGGCTTTATCGCAGCGGGGTTCGTAGTCTCCACGCAGTGGAAGTAGCAAGCCTTCCGGGGAGCCTTCCGAGGAGTTATCCACACCCTCGTCCACAGTGGGGAAAAACTCAGAAGATCTGTGGATAACTTCCCCGGGGTTGACGCCGGTGTGACTGGTCGGCAGCGCGGGGTGCCCTGGGGCGCCCCCGCCCACCAGCGGAAACGCAGCTGTGTGCACGGACGGACACGTGTTCCCCACGCCATGCACAAGATTCCGTACCCGCTGTGGACAACCCACCGCCCGGTCAGCCCGGTCAGCCCGGGAACACGGTGAGCGCGGGCAGCGTCGCCGTCCGCACGACCACCGCGGCGACGATCACCAGCAGCGTCAGGCCGCAGGTCAGCCCCTGGACCAGCGTCCGCTTCTCCCGGGGCGCGTGCACCATCCCGTAGGCCACGGCGGTGCCCACCACCAGACCGCCGATGTGGGCCTCCCAGGCGATGTTGCTCCAGGTGAAGGTGAAGATCAGGTTGAGCACGAGCAGCGCCACGACCGGGCGCATGTCGTAGTTGAGCCGCCGCATCAGCACCGCCGTGGCGCCCAGCAGGCCGAAGACCGCCCCCGACGCGCCGAGCGAGGGCTGGCGGGGATCGGCGACGACGAAGGTCAGGGCGGCGCCGCCCAGACCGGACAGCAGGTACAGCGCCAGATAGCGGGCCCGGCCCAGCGCCGCCTCCAGCGGGGGACCGATCCACCACAGCGAGAGCATGTTGAAGGCGATGTGCATCGGCGCCTGGTGCAGGAACATCGACGTCAGCAGGCGGTACCACTGGCCTTCGGCGACGCCCTGGGGCTCGCCGCCGAGCACGGCGCGCCCGAACAGTTCGAGATCGTCCAGCAGGCCGTCGCCGGTGGCCATGACCGCGATCCACAGGGCGACGTTGATCCCCAGGAGGATCTTGGTGACCAGCCGGGGGTCGGCCGTGTGGGTGCCGCCCGCGAGCGTGCGCGGAGCACTGGCCTGCGGCGCGTGCCCCGTGCCGGAGCCGCCGGCGACGCAGGCCGGGCACTGGAACCCGACCGACGCGCTCACCATGCACTCCGGGCAGATGGGCCGCTCGCAGCGGGTGCAGCGGATGCCCGTCTCCCGGTCGGGATGCCGGTAACAGCCGACGGCCTGGTCGTTCATGCGTTCCCCTTGCGCCGGTGGTGGGCGGGCCTGTCCGGGACGCGCGGCCCCGCCCGTCATACGGACGAGCGGGGCGCCGGGTTCCCCCGTGGCGTGACGAGGGAGCGTGAGTCCGCCGTCAGCGGGTCTCGATGACGACCGACTCGATGACCACGTCGTTCACCGGACGGTCGGTGCGCGGGTTGGTGTCGGTGGTGGCGATGGCGTCCACGACCTTCTTGCCGGCCTCGCTGGAGACCTCGCCGAAGATGGTGTGCTTGCCGGTCAGCCACGTGGTGGGCGACACGGTGATGAAGAACTGCGAGCCGTTGGTGCCCGGGCCGGCGTTGGCCATGGCCAGCAGGTAGGGCTTGTTGAAGGACAGGTCCGGGTGGAACTCGTCCGCGAACTTGTAGCCCGGGCCGCCGGTGCCGTTGCCCAGCGGGTCGCCGCCCTGGATCATGAAGCCCTCGATGACACGGTGGAAGACCGTGCCGTCGTACAGCTTGTCCGTGGTCTTCTGACCCGTCTCGGGGTTGATCCACGCGCGCTCGCCCTTGGCGAGCTCCACGAAGTTGGCGACCGTCTTCGGGGCGTGGTCCGGCAGGAGCCGGATCTCGATGTCGCCCTGGTTGGTCTTCAGGGTGGCGTAAAGCTGCTCGGCCACGATCTACCTTCCATAGTCTTCACTGACGGCTACCGATCCTCGCACGGACGGGATCGCGGCGAGTAGCGGGCAAACGCCCGCGCGCCGCGCCGAACCGTGGCATGGTCGAGCCGGGTCCCCACCCGCTCCGTCCCCCGATGACCCGGATGCCCGCCCGCACGTGCCGGACCGCCCGTCCCCAGGCATGATTTTTCACTGGGTGGAAAGGCGACAAAACATACGCCACCGAGGAGGAGGTTCTCGTGACCCGCAAGGACAGCGTGCGCGCCGCGACCAGCACGGCGAAGGACAGCGTCCGGCACGCCGCGGAAGTGGTGGCGCCCTACGCCGGCACCGCGAAGGACGCCGCCGTGCACTATGCGCACGAAGCCCGGACCCGGCTGGCGCCCAAGGTCGCGGAGGCCGCGCACCAGGCCGCTCACCAGGCCCGCTGCCAGTACGACGCACACCTGCACCCGCGGATCGAGCAGGCGCGCGACGCCCTGCCCCCGAAGATCGACCAGGCCGCCGTGCGGGCCCGCACGGCCGTCGAGCCGGTCCGGGACGAGGCCGTCGCCCGCAGCGCCGCGGCCTTCGCCGCGCTGCGCGGACAGGTCAGCCCCCAGGAGATCGAGAAGCTGATCGCCCGGCGGGACCGGCGGTGCCGGGCGGGGCGGGCGCTGCGGCGCCTCGCCGTGGTCGGCCTGATCGCCGGCGGCGCGTACGCCGCCTGGAAGTGGTGGGACCGGCAGGCCAACCCGGACTGGCTGGTGGAGCCGCCCGAGGCCACCGAGGTGCACGACCGCCCGCCGCTGAGCTCGGTCGACGGCAAGGGTCCCGCGGCCTCCTCCTCGCCGCTCGACCCCGAGGTCCAGGCCAAGCAGGCCGAGGCCGAGTCCTCTCCCGACAACGGCGGGACGGACGACCGGCCGTTCTGACGGCGGCCGGCCGGCAGAGCGAATTCACCGAGGCCCCCCGGGCCGCGCTTCCCGCGCGGTCCGGGGGGCCTCGGCGTTATCCGGGACCCGGATCCGGGACCCGGGTTATCCGGGAAAGCACGCCCGCAAACAAGTTGTTGTGTGCAATAGATTACAGGTAATTCTTTGGAAAAGTGCCCGGTGATTGGGGTTGATTTAACCGGATTGCCCGCCCGTTCCCACATCTAAGCTGCGAAGACCGGCCCCTGCTGACTCCCGAGTTCTCCTGTTTCTCCACTCTCCGCCCTTTTGCGGCACACATAAACAGAGAGGTGCTGACATGGACACATTGGTTAAAGAACGCTCAGCCGCCGGCCCCGGGTCGATAGAGCTGGCATCCGCCGAATTGGTCACCTACCGGCACATCGCCCGGCAGGGTCTCGTACGCATAGACGAGCTGATGTCCGGCGCCCACGGCGACGTCAGCATCCAGGCCGTGGACAAGCTCATCGCCACCGGTCTGGTGCGGCGGCTGGGAGCCGACTGCCTGGCCGCCGTCGACCCCGCCCGCGTGTCGGACCGGCTCCTCGAGCAGTGGGAAGAGCGGGTGGAGAACGCCCGGCTGGGCCTGCAGTGGATGCGCGGGCAGATCGCCGAGCTCGGCCTCATCTACGCCACCCAGCAGCAGGCGCTGCAGGGCCCCCACCTGGAGCGCATCGAATCGCACGAGGAGGTGGTCCGGGCCCTCGAGCGGTACGCCGACGACTGCCGCGAGGAGGTCCTGTCCGCCCGGCCGGGCGGCGCCCACCCCGACGCGGAACTGATCGAGGCCCGCTACCGCTACCAGCAGCTGCTCGGGCGCGGGGTGCACCTGCGCGCCCTCTACCAGTACTCCGCGCGCTTCCACCCGCCGACGGTGCGGCACACGGAGGAGGCCATCGGCGCGGGCGTCGAGATCAGGACGGTCACCGGGGACCTGGCCCGGTTCGTCATCTTCGACCGCGAGGTGCTCGTCGTGCCGCTGCGCAACAGCCCGGGCGGAGCGCTCGTGGTCCGGGACGCCGACCTCATCGCCTTCGCGGCCGAGATGTTCAACGCGGCCTGGTCGACCGGGGAACCCATCGACAAACCGCGCGAGAGGACGTTCGTCCAGGGCCTGGCGAACCAGACCAAGCGCTCCATCCTCCAGCACCTGATCGACGGTGCGGACGACCGGACGACCGCGCGCGCCCTGGGCATCTCGGTGCGCACCTGCCAGCGCCACGTCTCCGACATCATGCAGCAGCTCGGCGCCTCCAGCAGGCTCCAACTGGGCTTCCTCCTACGGGAGCAGGAGCTGCTGGGCGGACGAAGTCCGGTCGCCACGATGTGAACGACCGGCCACGGCCGGAACCCTCCACGGCCGGGACGCCCGGGGCCGGAACCGCCCACGGCAGGAACGGCCCGCGGCCGTGCGGAGGTCCGCACGGCCGGGGCCACCGGGCCCTCCGCCGGGCCCGGGGTTCCTCACACCGGCTCCGACAACTGCGGCTCCGGGGCCGGTACGGCGGCACCCGCCGGCTCCGTGCGCTCGCGGCACAGGGCGACGAGGACGGCGCCGGCGATCGCCAGGCAGCCGGAGACGACCGCGGCGTAGCTCATGCCGGTGCTCATCTCGTGGGCGGCTCCCCCGCCGCGCGGGGCGAGCGCCAGGATCGCGGCGACCAGCGCGACGCCCAGGGACGAACCCAGGTAGCGCGAGGCGTTGTTCGCCGCGGAGCCGACCGCCACGCGGTGGGCGGGCACGCTCCGTACGGCCAGCCCGGCGAGGGCCGCGTTGACCACGCCGCTGCCGAGGCCCGCCAGCACGAGGCCGGGCACGAACCGCCACCACGAGGACTCCTCGCCGATCCCGGCCAGGGCGAGCTCGCCGATCCCGCACAGGGCCAGGCCCGCGGCGACCTGCTGGCGGTCGCCGACGCGGGCGACGAACCGGCGGGCCTGCGGTGCGGCCACGAAGGACAGGCCGGACCAGAACGCGAGCAGGCCGGCGCTGCCCAGGGGGCTGAGCCCCTGCATGCTCTGCGCCGCCGTCGGCACGTACGTCATCAGCCCGATCACGCCCATGCCCGTCACCAGCGCGCCGACGACCGAGGCGACGAACGCCGGGCGCCGGAAGAAGCCCGGCTCCAGCATCGGCTCCGCGACGCGCTTCTCGACCGCCACGAAGCCGGCCAGCAGGACGACCGCGGCGACCAGGAAGATCAGGACGTGCGGCCTGCCCCAGCCGCCCCGGCCCTCGGTGAGCCCCGCGATCAGCAGCGTGATGCCCGCGGCGAGGGTGAGCGCCCCGGCGAGGTCGAAGGCGCGCTTGTGCGCGCTGCGGGACTCCTCCAGCGAGCGGGCGGCCCAGAGCATGACCAGCGCGGCGAGCACCGCGAGGACCCAGTACGTGACCCGCCAGTCGGTGGCCCGGCCCAGCAGCGCGGAGAACACCGGGCCGATGGCGATGCCGCCGCCCACCATCGCTCCCCACAGGCCGGTGGCCCGGGCCCGCTCGGGGCCGGGGGCGAAGGCATGGGCCAGGAGGCCGAGGCTGGACGCCAGGAGAGCGGCGCTCGCCGCGCCCTGGACGATGCGGCCGAGGACGAACACGAGCGTGACGGGCGCGACGGCGCACACCACGGTGGAGAGCACCAGGAGCGCTCCGCCGATCACGAACATCCGCTTGCGGCCGTAGTCGTCGGCGAGGCTCCCCGCCACCATCAGGCACGCAGCGAGGCCGACGCTGATGCTGCCCAGGATCCAGGTCTGCCCGGACGGCCCGGAGCCGAGCGCCGCTCTGACGGTCTGCACGGTCGACACGGGGGCGGTGAAGTTGATGAGCACGAGCAGGGTGGCCACGCACGAGATCGCGAGAGTCGCACGGGCGGAGGACCGGCGCTCGACCGGTTCGGTCGTCACTACTACCCCCAGGAGATCGGTGGAGTTCAGTCATTGAACCACATAGTTCAGTGACTGCACCGCTAGACTTTCGTCATGGCATTGGGACGTGGCTACGCAGACCAGGACTGTTCGCTGGCCCGGGCACTCGAAGTGGTCGGGGAGCGGTGGACGCTCCTGGTGCTCCGCGACTGCTTCTACGGAGTGCGGCGCTTCGGCGACTTCCACGCCCACCTCGGCATCCCGCGCGCCGTGCTCGCCGACCGCCTCAAGGCCCTCGCGGCGGTGGGCGTCGTCGAGCGCCGCCCCCACACCACGGGCGTCGAGGTCGACTACGTCCTCACCGAGCGCGGGCTCGACCTCTGGCCGATCGTGTTCTCCCTGGCGCAGTGGGGTGAGCGCTGGCTCGCCCCGGAGGGCTCGCGCCGGCTCTTCAGCCATGCCGCGTGCGGCACCGACATCGGCGCCGGCGGCGCGTGTCCCGCGTGCGGCACCGTCCCCCCGCCCGCCGACCTCCTCATCCGCCAAGGCCCCGGCGCCGACGCGACGCTGCGCGACGACCGGGTCAGCACGGCCCTGCGCAGGGGGCCCCACCGGCTCCTGACGGACCTGTTCCCGGCACCCGTCCACACGGCCCCGTCCGGCTCCTGAACAGGGCGGCCGTCCGGATCCGGAACGAGGTCCGACCCCCGGCCGGGCGATACATGCCCCATACACCCGTCTTGTGACTCTCCTGTTTACGACAGTCGCAATCACGACGCCCCCGGAAGCTGTCGCAGCAGGACGGCCCGCTGGCAGGGTCTTTCCCAGGGAGCGCTCCGGCAGCTCCCCTCAAGGACTTGCCGTCCCGCAGAGGCGCGGCGGCAGTTCACGTAATTCATGGGGGAATGACGCATGCCTGGATCCGAGTGGGCGGCCGGCGACGCGCTGCGACGCGAGGTCCTGGGAAACACTTATGTCGACGGCGTGTCCGACACATGGGCAGGAGCAGCCGAGCTGCAGGACCTGGTCGTACGCCTCGCCTGGGGAACCGTCTGGCAACGGCCCGCATTCGACCGGAAGTTCCGGAGCCTGCTCACCGTCGCCATCCTCACGGCGATGAACCGCAAGCACGAGCTGGAGCTCCACATCGGCGGCGCGCTGCGCAACGGGTGCACGGTCGACGAACTCGTCGAGGTCGCCCTCCAGTGCGCCGTGTACTGCGGGTTTCCCGCCGCGATCGACACCGTGCGGTCGATCAAGCAGATCAGCGACGCGATGTCCTGACCAGCGGACCTGGCAAAGCCGCCCCGAACTGGGAAAACCTCAACGGAGTCCCACTGTGAAACCTAGGGCAGTGCACACGGTTGGCATAGTCGGCGTGGGCCCTCGCGGATTGTCCGTCCTGGAGCGCATTGTCGAGAACGCGCGTGACCGTATCGGCGATTCTCTTGTCATCCATCTCTTCGAACCCAGGAACTTCGGTTCCGGTGACGTCTGGCGGACCGATCAGTCCCCCGACCTCATCATGAACATCGTCGCCTCCCAGATCACCGCCTTCGCGGACGACACCGTGAAGATGTCCGGCCCGGTCCGCAAGGGCCCGAGCCTGTACGAGTGGTCGGCCCGGCTGGCGGCGGGAGACATCTCCGGGAGCTACTCCGAGGCCGTGCTGGCCGAGGCCCGGGAGGTCCACGAGAACAGTTACTGCCGCAGGTCCTTCTACGGGCACTACCTCGAATGGGCCTACGGCGAGATCCTGCGCAACCGCCCGGACACCATCGACGTCCACGAGCACCGGGGAAAGGTCGTCTCGGTGGCCGACACCGCGGCCGGCGGGCAGCTCGTGACCACGGACGCCGGGCGGTCGGCCGAGGTCGGCCAGCTCGTGCTGGCCACGGGGCACGGGGCCGTGCACCCGTCCGCCGACGAGGAGACCCTGCGGGGCTTCGCCGCGGCGACGGGCGGCCTCTTCCTCCCGCCCGCCAACCCCGCCGACGCCGACCTGAGCGGCATCGCCCCGGGTCAGCGGGTACTCATCCGCGGCCTCGGGCTGTCCTTCTTCGACTACATGTCCCTGCTCACCCAGGGCCGCGGCGGCACGTACGTACGGACCGGCGACGGGCTGACGTACCGCCCATCCGGACGCGAGCCGCACATCGTCTGCGGCTCCCGCCGGGGCGTGCCCCTGCACGGCCGGGCGGACAACGAGAAGGGCGACCTGCGCTACGAGCCGAAGGTCCTCACCGAGGCCTACATCGACAAGCTGCGGTCGAACGCCGGTCCGACCGGGGCCCTCGACTTCCGGCGCGACTGCTGGCCGCTGATCGCCAAAGAGGTCGAGACCGTCTACTACCGGCGCCTGGTGGCGATCAGGGAGTCGGAGGAGGTCGCGGACGAATTCGGCGCGCTCTACAGCCTGCTCCCCTGGTCCTGCGACTCCGAGCGCACCGTCCTGCGCAAGTTCGACGTCCCGGAGGAGCAGTACTGGGACTGGGCCCGGGTGGCCCGGCCGTGGGCCGACGGCGACATCGCGTCCTCCCGCGCCTGGACCGGATTCCTGCGCTCCTACCTGGTGGACGACATCGCCGAGGCACGCCGGGGCAACCTCAGCAGCCCCGTGAAGTCCGCGCTGGACGTCCTGCGCGACATCCGCAACGAGATGCGCTACGTGATGAACAACGGCGGCATCGAGGGGCGTTCGTACCAGGACGACGTCGAGGGCTGGTTCAACTCGCTGCACGCGTTCCTCTCCCTGGGGCCGCCCTGGAGCCGGGTCGAGGAGCTCGTGGCGCTGATGGACGCCGGCGTGGTCGAGGTCGCCGGTCCCCGGTTCACGGTGGACTGCGACCACGAGCGGGGCGTCTTCGTCGGCAGCTCGGCCGTCCCCGGTGACGTCCGCACCGGCACCGTCCTCATCGACGCCCGGCTTCCCAAGGTGGACCTCGCCCGTACGAACAACTCGATCCTCGTCCACCTCAAGAAGCACCAGCAGGTGAAGCACTTCACGGTGCAGACCGCTTCGGCCGGCGAGTACGTCACCGGCGGCGTGGCCGTCACCGAGCGGCCCTTCCGCGTCATCCGGAGCGACGGGTCGGTCCACCCGCGGCGCTATGTGTTCGGCGTGCCGACGGAAGGGGCGAACTGGGTCACCGAGACCGGCATCCGCCCCAACGTCAACTCCATCACCGTGGGCGACAGCGACTCGATCGCGCGGGCCGTGCTCGGCCTTTCCTGAGGAACCTGACACCAGCCCGACACAAGAAAGAAGTCATCATGAGTCCGCTTTCCGTCGCGGAACTGGACCCCGTGGACGTCCTCGCGGTCGACGACGAGCTCGGCGAGACCGAGCGGGACATCAGGGACACCGTACGGGCCTTCGCCCGGACCGAGCTGGCCCCGCACGTCGCCGAGTGGTTCGAGGCCGACACCATGCCGCGCGAGGTCGTCAAGCACCTCGGCGCCCTGGGACTGCTCGGCATGCACCTCGACGGCTACGGCTGCGCGGGCACCGGCGCCACGGCGTACGGGGTGGCCTGCCGGGAGCTGGAGGCCGTCGACTCGGGGCTGCGCTCCTTCGTCTCCACCCAGGGCTCGCTGGCGATGTACGCCATCCACCGGTGGGGCTCGGAGGAGCAGAAGCAGCGGTGGCTGCCGGCCATGGCCGCGGGCGAGGCCGTCGGCTGCTTCGGCCTGACGGAACCGGACGCCGGCTCGGACCCGAGCGCCATGCGCACCCGCGCCCGCCGCGACGGCGACGACTGGGTGCTCGACGGCTCGAAGATGTGGATCACCAACAGCCCGTTCGCCGACGTGGCCGTGGTGTGGGCGCAGACCGACCCCGAGCGGGGCGCGAAGGGCATCCGCGGCTTCGTCGTCCCGGTCGGCACGCCGGGCTTCACCGTCAACAAGATCACCCGGAAGCTGTCGCTGCGCGTCTCGGTGACCGGTGAACTCGTCCTCGACGGCGTGCGCCTGCCCGCCGACGCGGTCCTGCCGGGCGCCGCGGGCCTCTCCGGGCCACTGAGCTGTCTGAGCGAGGCCCGCTTCGGGATCATCTGGGGCGCGGTGGGAGCCGCCCGCGCCTGCTACGAGACGGCCCTGGAGTACGCGGGCCAGCGCGAGCAGTTCGGCCGTCCCCTGGCCGGCTTCCAGCTCACCCAGCGGAAGCTGTCGGAGATGGCCGTGCAGGTCGCCCAGGCGTCCCTGCTGGCCGCCCGGCTCGGACGGCTCAAGGACGCCGGCCGCCTGGACCCCGTACAGATCAGCGTGGGCAAGCTCGCCAATGTGCGCGCGGCGCTCGACATCGCCCGCAGCGCCCGGACGATCCTGGGCGGCAACGGCATCACCCTGGAGTACCCGGTGTTCCGGCACATGGTGAACCTGGAGACGGTGCTCACCTACGAGGGCACCGAGGAGATGCACCTGCTCTCCATCGGCAAGGCGGTGACCGGTGTCCAGGCCTTCCGCTGACCCCCGGCCGGCCGAGAGCGCGTTCGTCGCGGCGGCGGGGCTGGTCGTCACCGAGGTGAGCCCCACCCGCGTCCGCGGCCACATCGACCTCGGACCGGACCACCACACCCCGTGGGGCATCGTCAACGGCGGCGTCTACACCACCGCCGTCGAGAGCGCGGCCTCCTTCGGGGCGTCGGCGGCGGCCGGCCCCGGCCGGCACGCCATGGCCGTGCACGTCTCCACCGACCTGCTGCGCTCGCGGACCGAGGGCCGGGCCGAGGTCGTCGCCGAAGCCGTGCACCAGGGCCGTACGCAGCAGATCTGGGTGGTCACCGTCTCCGACGGACAGCCCCTCGCCCGCGGCCAGGTGCGGCTGCAGAACACCGGCGCCGGCACGGGACAGGAGCAGGCATGACCGCATTCCCCGCCCTGGGCCTCGACACCGCGAGCCGCTTCCTCGTGGCGCTGGGCCTGGAGTTCGACGAGGTCGCGGGCGACGGCGTCCGGGGCCGCATCGAGCTCGGCCCGCAGCACCACAACCCCTGGGGCGTCGTGCACGGCGGCGTCCACAGCACCGTCGTCGAACGGGCGGCCAGCGTCGGCGCCTCGAAGGCCGTCGCGGACCGCGGCCTCTTCGCCGTGGGCGTGCACAACGCGACGGACGTGTTCGTCACGACCACCGGCGGCCCGGCCCTCGTCACCGCGCACCCGGTGTTCCAGGGCGGCCTCCAGCAGGTGTGGTCCGTGGAGATCACGGCCGGCGGCGGCACCGGCCCCCTCCTGGCCCGCGGACAGCTGCGGCTGCAGAACGTCCCGAAGCGGGCCTCGTAGACGGCCCGCCTCTTTAAAAGAAGAAGCACCCGAACAGCAGCGCCCCGCACGGAAGCGCCCGAACAGCAGCGAAACCGCCGGTGATCCGGCACGTTCCCCGAAAGGCCATGCAATGACTGCGTCACCGTCCCGCAAGGTTCTGGACCTGATGATCGGCTACTGGGCCTCGCAGAGTGTCTACGTGGCCACCAAACTGGGCCTCCCCGAGCACATCGAGAGCGGCCTCACCACCAGCCGCGAGCTCGCCGAGGCCACCGGCTCCCACGAGCGCTCGCTGTTCCAGCTCATGCGCTTCCTCACCGGCCTCGGCATCCTGCAGGGCGACGACGAGACCGGCTTCTCGCTCACCCCGGCCGGCGAGCTCCTCAAGGAGGACGCGCCCGACTCCCTGCGCGACCTCACCCTGATGTACGGCGAGGAGTTCTACGAGACCTGGGGAAACCTGCTCCACAACGTCAGGACGGGCCAGCCCGCGTTCGAGGCCACCTTCGGCGCCCCGATGTACCCGTACTTCACCGCCAACCAGGAGTCGGCCCGCCGGTTCGACGGCACCATGGCCGGCGGCGCGTTCTTCCGCGACCTGCCGCAGGTCTTCGACTTCTCGTCGGCGCGCACCGTCGTCGACATCGCGGGCGGCACCGGCGCCCTGCTCTCCGAGGTCCTGAAGGCGGCCCCCCACGTCGAAGGCGTGCTCTTCGACCAGGCGCACGTGATCGAGGCCGCGAAGGCCGCCATGGCGGACCGCGGGCTCACGGACCGCGTCTCCTACGCCGAGGGCGACTACACCGCCTCGCTCCCCACCGGCGGCGACGTCTACCTGTGGTCGCGCATCCTGCACAGCCGTTCCGACGAGTCCTGCGTCGACCTGCTGAAGCGCTGCCACGACGCCATGAACCCGGACGGCACCGTCATCGTGCTGGAGCGCACGATCCCGCCGACCGGCGAGTCCTCCCTCGGGCTCTGGTTCGACCTGCAGATGATGGTCCTCGTCGGCGGCACCGAGCGCAGCGAGAAGGAGTACGCGGACCTGTTCGCGCAGTCCGGCCTCGCCCTGCACTCCGTCCTCCCGCTCTCCCTGGACATGTTCGCCATCGTCGCGAGGCGCGCGTGACGATGCCGGCGGTGGCGGCGGCCGGCGCACCGGGGCACGCCTTCACCGAGCTGACGCCGGTCTCCTTCCTGCGCCGCGCCGCCGCCGTGTTCGCCGACCGCCCCGCCGTCGTCGACGGCGACTTCCGGTGCACGTACGCGGAGCTGTGGGACCGCTCCCGGCGGCTGGCGGGGCTGCTCGCGGAGAACGACGTCCGGCCGGGCGACCGGGTGTGCGTCCTCGCGCCGAACACCCACATGACGCTCGAAGCGCACTACGGGGTGCCCCTGGCCGGTGCGGTGCTCGTCGCCCTCAACACCCGGCTGGCCCCCGCCGAGATCGCCTACATCCTCGAACACAGCGGCGCCCGCCTGGTGCTGGCCGACACAGAGCTCCTGCCCCGCCTGGAGAACGCGCTCGGCCTGCTCGCCGAACGGCCGGCCGTCATCGGCTCGGACCGCTACGACGAGGCGGTCGCCGGAGCGGCGCCGCACCAGGTCGAGGTCGCCGACGAGCGCGGGCTGCTGTCCGTCAACTACACCAGCGGCACCACCGGACGCCCGAAGGGCGTGATGTACCACCACCGGGGCGCCTACCTGAATGCGCTGGCCATGGCCTTCCACACCCGGATGGACCCGGCCTCGCGCTACCTGTGGACGCTGCCCATGTTCCACACCAACGGATGGTGTTTCCCCTGGGCGGTCACCGCGGCGGGCGGCGTGCACCACTGCCTGCGCAAGGTCGACCCTGCCGAGGTCTGGCGGGCGCTCCGGTCCGACGGCGTCACCCACCTCTGCGCGGCCCCGACCGTGCTGACCATGCTCGCCGACCACCCGGACGCGGCTCCCGTCCCGCACCCCGTACGGATCTTCGCGGGCGGCGCACCGCCCCGGCCGGCCCTGCTGGCGCGGATGACCGAACTGGGCCTGAACATCACGCACTTCTACGGACTCACCGAAACGTTCGGCAACGCGCTGCTCGGCATCCAGCA
This sequence comes from Streptomyces roseifaciens, assembly GCF_001445655.1. NCBI lineage: Bacteria > Bacillati > Actinomycetota > Actinomycetes > Kitasatosporales > Streptomycetaceae > Streptomyces > Streptomyces roseifaciens. Next base: position 1,669 of record NZ_LNBE01000006.1, on the reverse strand, counting down.
GCCCGAATGGGCCGCGCTCGCCCCCGAGGACCGGGTCCGCAAGGCCGGCCGGCAGGGCGTCGCCAACGTCGTCGGGGAACCCGCGCGCGTCGTCGACCGCAACGGCGACGACGTCCCCGCCGACGGCGGGACGATCGGCGAGATCCTCCTCCGCGGAAACAACGTCATGCTCGGCTACTACCGCGACGAGCAGGCCACCGCGAAGGCCTCGGCCGGAGGGTGGTTCCGCACCGGGGACCTCGCCGTGCACCACCCCGACGGCTACGTCGAGATCCGCGACCGCGCCAAGGACGTCATCATCTCCGGCGGCGAGAACATCACCTCGGTGGAGGTCGAGAACGCCCTGACCGCGCACCCCGAGGTGGCCGAGGCAGCCGTGGTGGCGGGCCCGCACGCGGTCTGGGGCGAGGTCCCCGTCGCCTTCGTCTCCCGCCGCCCCGGAGGCGCCGTCGGCGAGGAGGAACTCATCGAATTCGTGCGCGCCCGGCTCGCACGCTTCAAGGCGCCGCACCGGATCGTCTTCGGGCAGCTCCCCACGACGTCGACGGGCAAATTGCAGAAGAACCTGCTGCGCGAAAGGGCCTCGGCACTCCCCGACGCCCTTCAGCCCGAGTGAACCGCCCCTGAACAAAACCCCTTTGAGCGAGTCGCCCGCCTTACCGACCCGGAATTCAAGAAAAGGATGTGTGGATGTCCCGCCGCCTGTTCACTTCGGAGTCCGTGACCGAGGGTCACCCCGACAAGATCGCCGACCAGATCAGCGACACGATCCTCGACGCCCTCCTGAAGGAGGACCCGGGTTCCCGGGTAGCCGTGGAGACGCTCCTCACCACCGGCCTGGTGCACATAGCCGGAGAGGTGACGACCAGGGCCTACGCCGACATCCCCGGCCTGGTCCGCAAGAAGATCCTGGACATCGGCTACGACTCCTCGACGAAGGGTTTCGACGGTTCTTCGTGTGGCGTCTCGGTGTCGATCGGCGCGCAGTCGCCGGACATCGCCCAGGGGGTCGACACGGCCTACGAGTCGCGGGTGGAGGGTGACGAGGACGAGCTCGACCGGCAGGGCGCGGGCGACCAGGGTCTGATGTTCGGCTACGCGTGCGACGAGACGCCCGAGCTGATGCCGCTGCCGATCCACCTGGCGCACCGGCTCTCGCGCCGTCTGTCGGAGGTCCGCAAGAACGGGACCGTTCCCTACCTGCGGCCCGACGGCAAGACCCAGGTCACCATCGAGTACGACGGCAACAAGGCCGTCCGCCTCGACACCGTGGTCGTCTCCTCCCAGCACGCCTCCGACGTCGACCTGGACTCCCTCCTCGCCCCCGACATCCGTAAGTTCGTCGTCGAGCACGTCCTCAAGGAGCTCGTGGAGGACGACATCAAGCTCGACACCGACGGCTACCGGCTGCTGGTCAACCCCACCGGCCGCTTCGAGATCGGCGGCCCCATGGGCGACGCGGGCCTCACCGGCCGGAAGATCATCATCGACACGTACGGCGGCATGGCCCGCCACGGCGGCGGCGCCTTCTCGGGCAAGGACCCGTCCAAGGTCGACCGCTCGGCCGCGTACGCGATGCGCTGGGTCGCCAAGAACGTCGTCGCCGCAGGCCTGGCGTCCCGCTGCGAGGTCCAGGTCGCCTACGCGATCGGCAAGGCCGAGCCCGTCG